>CAMDLH010000226.1 GCA_945901405.1 Bordetella parapertussis
TATATAACTAATTGTTTTTAAAGGAGTTTATTATGTATCAAGCACCGGAACAATTTGCCGCACTGAACAAAGCCAACCTCGAAGCCGCAACCCGTTTCGCAACCATTGCCATGGGCGGCGCCGAGCGTTTTCTCGAAATCCAGATGAAAGCCGCGAAGTCAGCGTTTGCTGACACCGTGGAAGGCGCGAAGACCCTGAGCACGGTCAAGGACCTGAATCAATTCGCCAGCGTCAAGGACACCATGGCGCAACCGGCGCTCGAAAAAGCCGCCGACTACGTGCGCGATGTTTATGAAGCCGCGTCCGCGACACAAGCCGAAATGAGCAAGCTGGTCGAAGCGCAATTCGCCGAGTTCAACAAGCAATTCATTGTCTCGCTCGACAAGTTCGCCGCAAACGCGCCCGCGGGCTCCGAAGCCGGCATCAACGCGCTGAAAACCGCGTTCGCCACCGGCAACGCCGCCTACGACAACGTGTCGAAAGCCGTGAAGCAATTCAGCGACGTGGCCAAGACCAACATCGAAGCCGCCACCGCGCGCGCCGCGAGCACGGTCAAGAAAGCCAAGAAGTAATTTGTAGTTACAGCCGTATCGAAAAAGCCCCGAGGCGTTGCCTTGGGGCTTTTTCTATTTCAGCACCGCGGGCACGGCAATTTCCGTCCACGGAAATCCCATCGCGGTCACACCCTGCTTCATTTCAGCGATGGCCTTGGCCACTGCATCGGGCGCACCGCGCGCACCGAGTTCGATAAAGCGCTCCGGCTCCACGCGCGGCAGGCTGAACACCTTCAAGGCCGGGTAGCGGCCCTGCGTTTCTTTCATCAAGTCAATCAACAGACTCTCGCCCGCCTCGCGCACGATGATCGCCGCCTCGCCGATGCGGTTCACATCCACCAGATGCGCGTAATGTGTGTCGAGCACCCAGTCGATCATCGGCCACGCCATCTGCGGAAAGCCGGGCACGAAATAAATATTGCCATGGTTAAAACCGGGAATGCGGTTGTACGGATTAGGAATGATGCGCGAACCGACAGGGAATTCGCCCATGGCGAGACGCTGCGGCGTCACGCCCTTGGGGTCGTTGACGAAACGCGCGCGGATTTCCGCTTCGGCACCGGCATGCAACTTGAGCTCGACACCAATCGCATCGGCGGCGCACTGGCGCGTATGATCGTCGGGCGTGGCGCCTATGCCGCCGAAGCTGAACACGATCTCCGGCGTGCTGAATGCGTGTTTGAGTGAGGCGGTAATCAGCGCGGGATCGTCGCCGATGTAGTGCCCCCACGCGAGTTGCAGCCCGCGCGAGGACAACGCGCCAATCAGCTTCGCCATGTGTTTGTCCGTGCGTTTGCCGGACAGGATTTCGTCACCGATGATGATTGCGCCAAAGTTCATTACCGCTCCTGGATTTATCGAGCGGCAAGAATAGCATCGAATCCGGCGAGCTCGCCAGCGCAGCCCTCGCGCGTCAACTATGTATATAGCTTTCGAGTTGCTTGATGGTCTCTTGCTGCTCGGCGATGACTTCCTTCACCAGATCGCCGATGGATAACACGCCGGCCACGCCACCGCCGGCCACCACCGGCAAGTGACGTATGCGCCTGGCGGTCATCATCGCCATGCAGTCCTCGACGGTGTGCTCTAGGTCTATGGTGACGAGTTTTTTCGTCATGATGTCGCGCACCGGCGTGTCGTGCGAGGACTTGCCGTGCAGTATCACCTTGCGCGCGTAATCGCGTTCGGAGATGATGCCCACGAGCCGGCCCTGATCCATCACCAGCAGCGCGCCGACGCCGCGCTCGGCCATCAGCTTGATCGCATCGAGCACGCTGGCTTCGGGTGCTACCGAGTAGATCTCCTTGCCCTTCGCCTGCAACAACTGTCTGACTGTCTTCATGGCTGCCTCCTTGTGAAAAACACGCAACGCTGCGAAAACACCAGTTGACACCAGTGTATACCTCTCAAGCCGGGGAATAAAGCGCGCCGCGTTCAGAGTAATATCCGGGGCAATTTCCGATTGGAGGCCCCCGATGCGCGACGTACGCCCGTTTATCAAGGACTTGTGGACGCTCACCAAGCCGTACTGGTTTTCCGAGGAACGCCACTCGGCACGTGCGTTGCTCGCGGCCATCGTCGCGCTCAATCTCGGCCTGGTGGCCATCGACGTGTTGATCAACAAATGGCAGAACGGTTTTTACAACACGTTTCAGAACAAGGATATGGAGGGCTTCTACAGCCACCTGTGGATGTTCAGCGGGCTCGCCGCGGCCTACATCGTGACCGCCGTTTACCAGTTGTATCTGAACCAGATGCTGCAAATCCGCTGGCGGCGCTGGCTCACCGAAAAGTATCTCGCCGAATGGATAGGCGCACGCGCCTACTACCGCATGCAGTTCACCGCCGACGGCACTGACAACCCCGATCAACGCATCGCCGAAGACCTCGCGATGTTCGTCGACAAGACGCTTAACCTCACGCTCGGCTTCATGTCAGCGGTGGTGACGCTGGTTTCCTTCCTCGGCATTTTGTGGGTGCTGTCGGGCGCGGTTTCGTTCACGCTTGGCGGTAATACGTTTGAAATTCCAGGTTACATGGTGTGGGTCGCACTTGCCTACGCGGTGATCGGCACCTGGCTCATACACCTGATCGGCCGGCCGCTGATTCAGCTTAACTTTAATCAGCAGAAATACGAGGCGAATTTCCGCTTTTCACTCGTGCGCTTCCGCGAAAACACCGAGGGCGTCGCGCTCTATCGAGGCGAGGAATCCGAAATACGCGGCATGCGCGGGCGCTTCGGCGACTTGATGAACAACTGGTGGGAAATCATGAAGCGCCAAAAGAAACTGATGTGGTTTCGCTCCGGTTATTCGCAGGCAGCGACTATCTTTCCGTATATCGTCGCCGCGCCGCGTTTTTTCGCGGGCAAGATTCAATTGGGCGACTTGATGCAAACCGCTTCGGCCTTCGGGCAGGTGCAGGGCGCGTTGTCGTGGTTCATTTCGGCCTACACGCAGCTTGCCGACTGGAAAGCAACAGTGGACCGCATCACCGGATTTCATAACGCCGCAATGCTGGCGCAATCAGAAAATCGCGACACCGCGGGTATTGCAGTCGCGGAAGCCGAAGGCACAACATTTGCAACAGAAAACATGGCGCTCAATCTGCCCAATGGCAAACCCCTGATAGCCCCCTTTGCATTGTCATTGCAGCCGGGCAGCTCAACCTTGATCACAGGCGCGTCCGGCTCCGGCAAGAGCACGCTGTTTCGTGCGTTCGCCGGCATCTGGCCTTTTGGCAGCGGCACGGTGAGGAGGCCTGCGGGAAAACGTGTGCTGTTTCTGCCGCAGAAGCCCTATCTCATCATCGGCACGCTGCGCGCGCAATTGTGTTATCCATCGCCGCCCGATGCCTATGACGACGCTGCTCTCGGACTAGCGTTGAAGGATTGCGATCTGCCGCAACTCGTTGAGCGGCTCGACGAAGAAACGCACTGGGCGCAGCAACTCTCCGGCGGCGAACAACAACGCATCGCCTTCGCGCGCGCACTGCTCAACAAACCTGACTGGCTGTTCATGGACGAAGCCACGGCCTCTCTTGATGAAGCGGCGGAAGAAAAACTCTACACGCTGCTGCGCGAGCGTTTGCCTTCAACCACCGTGATCAGCATCGGGCATCGCCCGGCGCTGGCGAGATTTCATCAACGGCGGATTGAGATCCGGCGTGCGCAGGGTGGCGCAAGAGTTGCGTTTGCTTGAGACGCTGGGTCAAGGTCAAAACCTTTGACACAGACTGACGCAGATTTTCGCAGATTCGTTTCGCGGTAAATCTGCGTTCATCTGCGTTCATCCGTGTCAAAAAAAGGTGTTGCTTTCGGCTACCGTATGCATAACGCACGCCACAAAAATATCGTAAGTTATTGATTATATTACGTTATTTTTGAGGCGCTGATAGCGTCGGCCTTCCACACGATGTTCCGCGCCATGCGCAGATTGGCGAAGTCGATGAGCCTGCCGTCAATCTGCACCGCGCCGCGATTTTCGCGCGCGGCTTCTTCCATCGCGGCGAGCACGCGGCGCGCGAGATCGACCTCGCGCGCCGATGGCGTGAATACTTCGTTCGACGGTGCGATCTGCGACGGGTGTATCGCCATGCGTCCTTCGTAACCCAGCGCCGCGACGCGTTTGGTCGCCGCAAGAAAACCCGCCGTATCCTTGATGTCGCCGAACGCACCGTCAAGCGGACGCAAGCCGTACGCACGGCACGCCACCAGCATGCGGCTTTGCGCGGCGTGCCACGGGTCGCTCTGTGCGTAGGCGCGCACCCCAGCGCTGTCGGCATCGGAGAGCACGCCGTGATCCGGGTGCAGCCCGCCGATCGATGTGGTGCGCGCGCGCAGCGACGCTGCAAGATCGCCCGCGCCGAAACACATCGCTTCCAGGCGCTTCGACGACTGCGCGATGGCTTCGACATTGGCGAGCCCCAGCGCGGTTTCGATCAGCACTTCAAAGCCGATGCGCTTCGTGCGCCCTTTGGCCTGCTCGATCTGCGTCACCAGCATATCCAGCGCGTAAACATCGGCGGGCACGCCAACCTTGGGGATCATGATCATGTCCAGACGCGGACACTGCTCGACAATATCGATCACGTCGCGATACATGAAGTGCGTGTCGAGACCGTTGATGCGCACATTAAGCGTCTTGTTGCCCCAGTCGATATCGTTCAGCGCCGCCACCGCGTTGGCGCGTGCCGTGGGCTTGTCGCCGGGCGACACCGCGTCTTCAAGATCGATAAAAATCACGTCCGCCGCCGAACGCGCGGCTTTCTCGAACAGCGCCGGCGTCGAGCCGGGCACGGCGAGTTCGCTGCGATGCAGACGGACAGTGGCGGGTTCGGGTTGGGTGAAACTCATCTTTAACCTCAGTGTTTTAACTCAGTGTTTAGTTTTGAGTGTTGAGTGTTTAGTTGAATGTAGCATGCCGCGATTTGCAGTTAACTCAACACTAAACAATAAAAACTCAACACTTGTCTCACCCCTTGCGGGCGCCACGGCTCATTCCATCAATCAGGTCAATCAAGACGGAAAGATCACTCCCCCCCAGCCCGCGCCCCATCAACGCATTGATGTTCTGCATCACCAGCGAGGCGGCGGGTGCGGCCATGCCTAGCTCGTGCGTGAGGCCGAGCACGATATTTAAATCCTTGTGATAGAGCCGCGCGTCGATGCCGTTATCGAAGTTGCGCTCGACCATGCGTTTGCCGAATACATCGAGCACGCGGCTCGATGCGATGCCGCCCATCATCACCTCGCGCACTTTCGCCGGATCGACGCCGCAGCGCTGGGCGAGTGTCAGCGCCTCGGCCGCGCCCTGCGCGGTGACCAGCAGCAGCAGTTGATTGCACGCCTTGGTGATCTGCCCCGCGCCGCTGTCACCGACGTGAATGATGGTCTTGCCCATGCATTCAAACAAGGGTTTGATACGCGCGAACACGTCCGGCTTGCCGCCTGCCATGATCGACAGTGTCGCCGCCTCCGCGCCCGCCGGCCCGCCGGAGACAGGCGCATCGAGCATATCCACGCCCTGCCGCGCCAATGTTTCGGCGACACGCCGCGCCACCGTCGGCGAGATGGTTTCCATATCGACCAGCACGCTGCCCTTGCGCGCGCCCTTGGCGATGCCTTCGGCGCCGAGCACGACTTCTTCCACGTCGCTCGAATTGGTCACCATGGTGAATATCACTTCACACTCGGCGGCGAGCGCCGCCGGCGTGGCATGAAATTTCGCGCCCGCCGCGATCAGCGGCGCGGCGGAGGCCTCGCGCCGCGCATACACACCCATGGCGTGTCCGTGTTTCATCAAATGCAGGGCCATCGGGCGCCCCATCGCGCCCAGGCCGATAAATCCCAGTTTCATGCTGTCTCCGTGGTTGCCGCGCGGGAGTAAAGATTGCAGGCCGGGATGGCACGCTCCCGCATTTGATTAGTGCGCGTCCTCAGACGCCATTACGTTTGATTTCCGCGCTCAATAACATCCTGGCATCGGCGTACTGCGTATCGAGCGCCGCGATCAAGGCGTCACAGCCGTCCAGCGTTTTCTCGCGGCTTTTCGATTCGATGTCGCGCGTAAGTTCTCCCACGCGTTTCGCGCCCACGCTCAAGCTGCTCGATTTGAGTGTATGCGCGGCGCGCATGACGCCGTCGATATTTTTCGCATCGGCCGCGGCGCGCAGTTGGCCGATCAGCGAGGGCGCGTCGGTGAGATACATCTCGACGATCTGGCGCACCACGCCCGCGGTTCCATCCGGATCGAGCGCGCGCAACTCGTCCAGCGCCGCCTGATCGAGTCCAGATTGGTCCTGGTCCTGTGATTGCAACGACGCGCCGGATGCCGCCGCTTCAGCGGATGATTTCATGCTGGTTTCGCTCCTCGTTTCGCCGCTCAGCCAGCGCGCGAGCTCCTTGCGCAACACCGCCTGAGTAAATGGTTTGGTTAAAAATCCGTCCATGCCCGCGGCGAGGCAGAATTCACGATCCGCCTCGGTGGCATGCGCCGTCAACGCCACTATCGGCACATGGCGCGACGCAATCATACTTTGATCTTCCAATGCGCGTATCGCGCGCGCCGCCGCGTAGCCATCCATCACCGGCATCTGGCAATCCATGAACACAAGGTCGTAGCGATCCTTCTGCACCGCATTGAGCGCCTCGCGCCCGTTGCCCGCGAGCGTCGTCTTGCAGCCGCAGGCGCGCAGCGCCGCCATGATCACTTCCTGGTTAACGGCGTTGTCTTCGGCCACCAGCACCTTGCCGCTGTAGCGGCTGGCGGGCGGCAGCGTCGCTGGCGCCTGAACCTGCGTCTGACCCGCGGCCTTGGCGTAGCGTATGGTAAAGGTGAATGTCGTGCCCGCGCCCAGCATGCTGGCAACCCCTAGTTCGCCGCCCATCATCGCCACCAGTTGCTTGCAGATCGCCAGTCCCAGCCCGGTACCGCCGTAGCGACGCGTCATCGAGCCGTCGGCCTGGCTGAACGCCTGAAACAGACGTGCTTGCGCCTCCGGGGCGATACCTATGCCGGTGTCGCGCACGTCAAAACGCAGCATGTCCGCGCCCTGCGTGGTGGTGTCGATGTCGATGGCGACTTCGCCGCGATCGGTGAACTTGACCGCATTGCCCACCAGGTTGATTAACACCTGGCGCACGCGCGTGGGGTCGCCCACGATCATGTCCGTGACGTTCGCGCCGATGCGGCATTTCAGCGCAAGGCCCTTCGTGCGCGCGCCTTCTTCCAGCAACTGCACGACATCATTGACGACCTCGCGCAAACTGAAATCCACGAGGTCGATTTCCAGTTTGCCGGCCTCGATCTTGGAAAAGTCGAGTATGTCGTTGATCACGTGCAGCAGCGCTTCACCCGAGCGGCGCACGGTCTCGGCAAAGTGACGCTGACGGGCATTGAGTTCGGTGCCGAGCAGCAGTTCGGCCATGCCCAGCACGCCGTTCATCGGCGTGCGGATTTCGTGGCTCATGTTGGCGAGAAACTGCGATTTCGCCTGGCTCGCGGCCTCGGCCTGGTCCTTGGCCGCGCGCAGCGCCGTGTCGGCGAGCATGCGCGCGGTAATGTCACGCCCAACGCCGCGATACCCCTTGAATACGCCGTTCGCGAATACCGGCTGCCCGCTCGACGAGGCGTAGCGAATCTCGCCCCGCTCGTTCATCCGCGGCACGACCAGGTCGAAAAACGGCCGTCTTGCGTCGAGTAGCTCGCGATGCTCCCGCCAGTCCGCCGCGCCCATGCCGTGCGAGGCCACCCCCCAGCGGGTTTTGCCCAGATGCTCGGCGATGGCAAGGCCGGTCTTCTCCTCGAATTCCCCGGACATGAACGTAAAGCGGTGTTGTTCGTCCTGCTCCCAGTACCAATCCGAGGACAGCGCGGTCAGGCTGCGGAAGCGTTCCTCGCTCTCGCGCAGCGCGACCTCGGCGCGCTTGCGTTCCGAGATATCCAGCAGTGCGGCCACCAAGCGGGCGGCCTTGCCGTCCGGCCCCGCGAATGCGCGCAGGCGTGACTGAATCCACAACACCTTGCCGTCGGTACGCACGACGCGAAATTCCTGACTGTGCGGTTCCAGCGAGTCGATTGCTTTCTGGCGATGGGCAAGAAAACTCGCACGGTCGTCCGCATGCACCTGGTCCTTGAAAAACGGATACTTGGCGGCGCCCCGCGGCAACGGGCCGCGCAGCCATTTCGGCGAATCACTGAACGTAAGCGTGTCAGTACGCAAATCCAGATCGAGCACGATCAACTTTGCCACCGTCAGCGCGATGCGCAGCCGATCCTCGCTGCGCGCCAGATCTTGCCGCGCGGCCTCGCGCTCGCGCACCAGCGCCGACATGCGCCCGGACAGCGCTTCGATATCCGCGTCCCCCGTCGCGATCACCGGCATTTTCGCTTCCGCGAGCAGCCGGTTGGCGGCATCCAGCAACGCACCGTAGGCGCGCTGGCGGCTCGCGGATTCCCCGCGCAAGCGCTCGTTGGCGTCGATCAATTCCTTGGAGCTGATTTCGAGACTGCGCTGGCGCAACGACAGATCGCGGTCGAACTGTTCGTACGACGAATCAACCTCGGACAGCACGGCCGGCAGCGCGGCGAGCAGTTTCGCCGCCTCGGCGCTTATGCCGGGCAGTGTTGCAAGAGCCGCTATCTCGCGCATTGCCTGCGCCAGGGCTTCCTCCCTGCCGATACCGGCCTTGCGCCGCAGTTGCCTGCCCAGAAGCTTATGCATGTGACGACAATCGTTCGCGGTGCAATCAGTCGGACAGGCAACTGATGGTCATGGTCTGATTGTGCAGCTTGCACTCGGGCGAGCTCACATAGGGACTGATTTCGCCGTTGGAATAAAAATCGGTGAGCACCGCGTTCCTGCCGAACACCGCGCCCGCCCATCACCAGTTTGCGTCCCACGCAGCTCACCAGCAGCGCGAGGCACGGCTGGTCTTTCTTGAACATTTTCTGCGCCGCCGAAGCAGCGGCCTCGGCGCCATCGACCAACGCGTCGGTGCTCGCCGTCATTAGCCGCAGGAATCCACCCTCGACGATATCACCGGCGAGCGTCAAGCTGCCCGCGGCATCAGGGTGCGATTCAAACTGAGGCGGTCATTCAAGCGGCCTTTCTCGCTTGGTACCAATAGTTGTCCCATTGCCGGTTAGCCCGATTCAGGCGCAAGGCCAGCATGTGATCGGCGTTGGCGGCGCACCACCACGACCCCGGGAGTTTGAGCCGTTTCTGCACGACGTAACGGTGCGCGCTTTCGATTTCTCCCGAACCGATCGGCAAATTGTTGGCCAATGCGCCGGGGTAGTCGAGCTGATCCTTGCGGCGGATCAAATAGCGGTGGCACGTACGCACGGGCGCTTCGCTATCCGCCACGGCATCGGC
>CAMDLH010000227.1 GCA_945901405.1 Bordetella parapertussis
GTTTGATTCAATCAGACAAAATCGTCAAGCACGTCCAGATCAAACCAACCCTAAAATCAGGATTCGCGTGCGAAAAGCGCGGCGAATGATTCTGAAGGCGTTTCGCGCCAATCCCCAAACTCAGGCGTGTCTCAGACTTCGTTCACATGCGTCACTGGGATAGACGCGGGAACCAGCTTTTTCCGCCAAATATTTAAGAATCGCCGAGCTTTCAGTCAAACGGAAATCGCCATCTTCCAAAGTGGGGACCTGGCCGCTGGGATTGACGGCCAGATAGGCGGGTTGCCGGTGCTCGCCTTTGAATAAATCAACCATTTGCATATCAAGCGCAATATTTTCATCCGCGGCAAGCAGCATGATTGGACGGCTAACCGTGGAAATCGGGTGAAAATACAATTTCATGGCAAATGGCTCCTGCGAATAATTGTGAATAAAAACAAATAGTTATATTTATTTTTGCACGCAATGCCGACGCCACCCTGCACGCAAGTAATTGTATGCTTACGCCCGCATGCTGAACAGTAGCGCGCCGCGTCGCGTGCTTCTACCAGAGTGCCGCGCGTGTTGTCGATACTCAGCTCGTCGGCCTACGTGTCAAGCCAGCGTGGATGATAAGATTCGTCTGTAGAACACTTAATCGCTAAATCGTTTTTTGGGGAATCAATGAAGACCGCAACAGCACGCCTGCGTGGCGTGGAACACGATATCGTGCAATCTCCGATGGCCGGTGACGTGGCGCCATACTACGAGCCGCAAGGCAATGAAGTCGCTATTTTTGAAGCCGCGTACAAGCGCCGGCTTCCGATCATGCTCAAAGGCCCCACGGGCTGCGGCAAGACGCGTTTTCTGGAACATATGGCATTCCAGTTGCACCGGCCGTTGGTCACCGTGTCGTGTCACGAGGACTTGACGAGTTCCGATCTGGTTGGACGCTTCCTTCTCGAAGGCGCGGATACCGTGTGGCAAGACGGCCCGCTCACGCGCGCGGTCAAGGCCGGCGCGATTTGTTATCTCGACGAAATCGTCGAGGCGCGTACCGATTCCACCGTGGTGATTCACTCGCTAACCGACCATCGCCGCAAGCTCACCATAGAGAAAAAGGGCCAGGAGATCGACGCGCATGAAGACTTCATGCTTGTGATCTCGTACAACCCCGGCTACCAGACGGTGTTGAAGGACCTCAAGCCCTCGACCAAACAACGCTTCATCGCGATCAATTTCGATTTTCCTTCCGAGGAAATCGAGCGCAAGATTTTGGTGAATGAAGTGCCCGGTATTTCAGTCGAAATTGCCAATCAACTCGTTGCCGCAGGCCGCAAGGCGCGCCTGTTGAAGGATCACGGTCTCGAGGAAGCCACCTCCACGCGCGCGCTGGTTTACGCCGCGAGCATGATCTGCGCCGGGCTCGATGCCGTTGCCGCGTGCCAGGTTGCCATAGTCAATCCGATCACCGATGACGCGGAGCTTGCCGAAGCGTTGATGGAAATCGTCAACGCGCATTTCACCGCGTAGCAGTAGTGGGTACCGAAACAGCGGATAAAATCAGCAACCTGCTGCATGCGATGCGCGAGGGCAGCCTCGTTGAATATCGTGAAGTGGAGCAGGTGTTGCCACGCGTGCAGGTGCACGGCGAGCACGTGACGCTCGAATGGCTGCGTGCGTGCAACGCGCTGGCAAATTACGAGCGCGAGGCAGGCAAGACTTTTGTTCGCGGCAGCCTCGACGCCGAAAAAATATCCGAAACCATCTTGCCGTGGACACGCCAGGCGCTGCACTTCATGAAGTGGCGCGGTTCGTGGCACGCCATCGAAGGCTTCATGGCGAATCTGCCGCGCGCGTTCGGCTCGCTCGGACACGCAGGTCAGGACCGTTGGGCGGAAATCGGATTTAGCTGGTGCGCGCGCTCCATTGAAAGCGGCGGCGCGTACTTTTGCACGCCAGTACTTGAGCTATCGGGACGGCAAGGCGGCATCGCCGCGATCGAACAACTGAACACGCCCGCCGAGGAATTATTCGAATCGCGCAAGTTGCATCTCGCGACGTATCTCCCAGGCGCAATACGTGTGCGCAATCTGCTGGGCGCACAGGCCATATTGCCTTGGGCCGCGCGCGGCGCGGACATCATGCAGTCGGGCCGCACGCGCGGGGAGGCGTATTTCCGGCTTGAGTCCGAGGAGAGTCTCGCGCTGCTGCTCGAAAACATGCAGGGCTACAAGCTGGCGGATCGCAACCGGCTGCTCGGCATACTCGTCGAGGTGTGGTTCGGCGAGGGCATGGAGCTCAAGGAGAGCAGTTGGTCGCCCGAGAAAGGCCGGCCGTTCATGGAGACCGACGGGCAGAGCCTTTATTTTCCGGCCGTCATGGGCAGTCGCGACGAAGCGATACTTTCTGTATTGCATGCCGCCGGACACATGCGTCATGGCACGTTCGAACGCACGGCGATGAAGCAGATGTTCACTGAGGCGAAGCTGGAATTTCCAGAATCCGGCCCGGTGTCGTGGGCGCCGCTATTCACGCGCTATGGCGAAGATGCCATGCGTTTTCAACTGATATTCGATCTGTGCGAAGACCTGCGTGTCGAATCGCGTTTGCAAAAGCAGGTGCCTAACTATCTGCAGCGGCTGCTTTCGACCGCACGTGCCGCGCGTTCGCGCCATGTCGAAACCGCCGAGTACTTCGAACTGTCGCTCGCTACCGCCGAAGACGCCTTGCGCGCCGCGCGCGGCCAGCCGGTGCTTGATGCGCGATTTGAGCCGCTCTATGCGCCGAACGCGCGCATTGCCGACGCATACCGCATCGCAGGCAAAATCTTCGCGGAAAACTCATTGCCGCGCGTTACCGATCTGGAGGCGTTCTACGCGGCGTATTTGCCCGGGCGCGGCCCGAATTCGACACGCATGGTGCAGCCGCAGGACAACCCCGACGAAAACGAACAAACGCAGCCGGGCGCGGAGCAGCAAAGCCAGCCCGACGAACAAGGCGATCAGGAAGATGAATCGCCGCAGAACTCCGAGGCTGGCGAGGAGCAGGAAGGCGGCCAGCAGATGGAAACCGCGGGTCAAGGAGAGACCAGCGGTTCCGCGCGCCAGGCTTCGACACGCAGCGAAACGCAGCAAACCGGACGCGGGCCAGCGGACCGCGGCGTGCCGTATCCGGAATGGGATTATCGCGAAGGCCGCTACAAGAAAAATTGGGCGTGGGTGCAGGAGAAGGCGCTCGGCGAATCAAACATGAACGAGACCATACGTTTGACCAAGCAGTATTCAAACGCAATGAAGCGGCTGAAGAAAGCGATTCAATCGCAGAAGCCCACGCGCATGGCGCCCAAGCTGCGGCAGATGGACGGCGATGACATGGACCTGAACGCGGTCGTCGAATATGTGTCGGAAAAAATTGCCGGCCGTTCGCCCAATCCCGCGATCTACCGGCGGCGCGAAATGCGCCAGCGCGAAGTCGCGGTGACGCTGCTCGCCGACATGTCCACCTCCATCATGCAGCATCTGCCCGAAGGCGGCGGGCGCCTGGTGGACCGGGTGCGCGCGGGCGTGCTGCTGTTCGCGGAGAGCATGGAAGAAGTCGGCGACAATTACTCGATCGCGGGTTTTTGCTCGAAGTATCGCGACAACGTCAGCTACTACATGATCAAGAATTTCGACGACCCGTTGTCCGAGGATGTGCGCGCGCAGATCGGCGGCATGTCGGGCCGGCTCGCGACTCGCATGGGGGCCGCGATTCGTCACGCAACGAAATCGTTCGAGAAAATCGAGAGCCGCAGGCGCTTGCTGTTGCTGCTGTCGGATGGACGCCCCGAGGACTACGACGATGGCGGCGACCGGCGCTATCTGCACGAAGACACGCGCATGGCGGTGAAAGAAGCAGTGGCCAAGGGCGTGCACCCTTTCTGCATCACGGTCGATACCATGGCGAACCAGTACTTGCCGCAAATTTTCGGCGCGGGCCATTACCTCGTGCTCGATCAAATCAACAGCCTGCCGAACAAGCTGCCGGAAATTTATCTCAAGTTGCGGCGCTAGTTCGTTTGCGGCGTGCGCGCCAATTCCATTGAAGGAGAACGCCATGCGTCTTTGGCAAAACCCCGCGTCACCCTTTGCGCGCAAGGTGCGCATCGTTGTGCGCGAGACCGGACTCGAATCACGCATTGAGGAGATCGCCACGATGGTGTCGCCGGTGGCACCTAACGCTGAACTCGCGGTGCAAAACCCGCTGGTGAAAATCCCCGCGCTGTTGACGGACGACGGCACGGTGCTTTATGACTCGGATGTGATCTGCGAGTATCTTGATTCGCTTCATGCGGGCGCGAAACTTTTCCCCGCCGACAAAACGCGCTGGACGGCGTTGCGCCTGCAATCGCTGTGCGACGGCGTACTGGAAGCGGCGGTATTGTGTCGTTATGAAATGGCCGTGCGTCCCGAGCAGTTTCGCTGGACTGGGTGGGTGGACGGGCAATTCATAAAGATACGCAACGCGCTTGATGCCATGGAGCACGAGCAGCCGTCCTGGAATGGCGTCTTCACCATTGGCCAGATCACCGCGGCTTGCGTATTGGGATATCTGGATTTCCGTTTTCCAGACGAAGCGTGGCGCAAGTCTCGTCCCCGGCTTGCATCGTGGTTTGAGCAGATTTCAAAGCGGCCCTCCATTGTGGGCTCGGTACCGAGCGCATAGTGAGTAGCGCGCAAAAGTGAAACAACCCCTGGTTGCGGTTTTCACCAAGAACCGCATTAATCCTGCTTACGTTGCCGCCCGGTCAGGCGCGGATCGCACCGCTCAGAGGCTGGGCGCGGTTGCGCGCCACTACGTGCCGCAAAAACCGGACGATTCCGATGAGCAAATCTCGCTGATTCACAAAGCGCTTGCCGACAAGGTTGACGCCATCGTACTGACGCCCGCGCATGCCACGGCGGTCAACGGTGCGGTGCGCGCAATCAACGCCGCCGGCGTGCCGATTTTCAACATCATCAACCGCATGACCGAGGGCGACGCGGTGTGTTTCGTCGGCTCGGACGATTACGGGCTCGCGCGCGAGGTTGCTGATTATTTGTGCCGGCACCTCGGTGGGCGCGGCGGCGTGGCCATAGTCGAAGGCACGGCGAGCGCCGTGACCAATCATGCGCGAGTACGAGGGTTTCGCGACGCTATTGAAAAATATAATGAAATTCAATTACTTACAACCATTTCAGGAGCGTTTCTGCGGCCCGTGGCGCGCACCATTGCGCCGCAGTTGCTTGCGCTGCCGGCACGCCCTGACGGCATCATCTGCGCCAACGATGACATGGCGCTGGGCGTGATCGACGTGCTCAAGGAGCGTGGGCTTGCCATCCCCATCGTGGGTGTTAACGCGGTGCCCGACGCGATTACCGCGATCAAGCACGGCACGTTGCTCGCCACCGCCGACTTCGACGCGATGAAACTCGCAAGCATCGCGACGGAAGCCGCGGTACGTCACCTGCGCGGCGAACGCGTGCCACGCGAGATTCTTTTGCCAGTGCAAATTATTGATCGTGCAAACTGCGCGGCATGGGACAAGCCCATCGAAGCGCGCGAGTGTCCGCGCTGGGAAGACCTCGCCACGGGATAAGACGCAATTCACTCGTTCTGTATTTTCGCGTCTTTTACGACCTGTTCCCACTTCACAATCTCATTGCGAATGAACGCGCCAAACGCGTCGCTGCGCAGGGGGATGGCGACATTTCCGGACGCGAGATACCCCGCCTCGACATCGGGCAACCGCAGCAGCTTGACAATTTCGTCGTTAAGTCTTGCGATTGCTGTCGCGGGTGTTCCGCGCGGCGCGAGCAGGCCGAACCACACCGCGGCGTCGTAGCCAGGCACGCCTGACTCGGCGATGCTCGGCACATCCGGGATCTGCGGCACGCGTTTTGCGCTGGTTATGCCAAGCGCGATAAGCCGGCCAGCTTTTGCGTGCGGAATAACAATCGCTATGCCGGGCATGCCTACTTTAACGTGACTGCCCAGCAAGTCGGCAACCGATGGCCCGCTGCCCTTGTACGGGATATGCGTGAGATTTATTTTCGCCATGGTGCAGAAGAGCGAAGCAAACAAATGCGTCGCCTTGCGCGGGCAGGGACGGATGCACCACCAGCACATTGGGCGCCAGTGCAACCTGCATCACCGGCGCGAAATCGCGCACAGGATCAAACGGCAGCTTGGAATACAGCGCGGGAATCACCGCGAACGGCGTGCCCGTGAGCAATAGCGTATATCCATCCGGCTGCGCGCGCACGACGATTTCAGAGCCGATGGCGCTCCCCGCGCCCGGACGATTATCGACGATGACCTGATGGCCGAATGCATCGGACAATTTCGCCGCGATCAGGCGGCCCGGCACATCGGTCGCGCCGCCGGGGGAATATGGAATCACCATGCGTATCGGGCGTGACGGTGACGGATATGATTGCGCGAAAACATCGCATGCGGACATGGCGGTAGATAACACCGCGATCACCGCGACCAAGCATGCGCGTTCACGACGATACATTTGAATTCCTTTCATCTCGAAATTGACCGCATGAGCATAACGCATGAGACCGTATTTATAAATGTCAATAAAAACAATTACTTACGATTTTCTGAATTTGTTGACACACCCAGCAACCAGAGCCTGGAGATGCCGCGCGCTCGAAGCGATATCCAGCGCCCGCGCATTCCATGTTTACGCGATTTGCGTGCATGCAACACACATCTCTTTTTCGACGCAATTTTCTTGACTGAATTTTTCAGCCGGGCATAATGCGCGACTTCTCGTTATTCGACTCAGCGAAATATTCATGATGGCGCGCACAAACTATCGAACGTGGAGCAAAGCCCTTCGGCGCTTTGTCATGCCCGCGCGCGCGCCTCTCGCCGCGCACGGCTGACGCCGGCACGGTTTCGCTCCTCCCGCAGTACCTTTTTGCGTTCGCACCCACAAGGCGCGCGCGCTGTTTTTAAACGCCCCACACGGGCTATTGAGAGTTTGCAGTCTTGGATATATCCATTAACGAGGTGCAACCTCGGGTTTTCAGCACGGAGCATTTTGCCTCGGAATATGAGCGCTACGCGGCGCTCTCATTGACGCGCATACCACGGGTTGGCAGAGCAGCAGTCGCGCAATTGCTTGCCGATTGGGAACGCAGAACGCTTCTCGTGTTGCCCGCGCGCGCGCCCGAGTTCAACCACTACCGGCTCGATGCCAGCGAAATCGATCCGGTGATCGAGGCGCTTGCCGTGCGCGAGTCTGAGTTGCTCGCTCAAGGCGAGTTCGACGCGCCGGTATTTCGCAATGTCGAGATTCTCGGCGCGCAACTGGGATTGAATGCGGCCGAACGTGCCTTGCTTGCGTTCGCGGTGACCGTCGAATCATTGCGCCTGCTGCGCGACGCGATGGAGCGGCTGTCTTCACATATGCGTGACCGGCCCACGCTGGTGCGCGGACTCGCCGCATTGCTTGGCCGCGACGCCGCGGCTGTGCGCGCGGCGCTGGCACCCGATGCCATGTTGGCACGCACCGGATTGTTGCGCATCGAACTGCAGAACGAAGATGGTTTGTTGCTGCGTGCCCGCGAAGGGCTCGCGCCGATTTTGCTGGATGAATTCGACGCGCGTGACGCATTATTCTCCCGCTTCGCGGCGCCCGCGCGCGCAACGTGCTTATCAGCGGACGATTTCTCGCACCTTGCCGCGGATCGCGATCTGCTCATCGAACTGCTGCGCAAGGCGGCCGCGCAACGCGAGGCCGGCATCAACGTCATGCTGTATGGCGCGCCCGGCACCGGCAAGACCGAACTTGCGCGCGTGGTGGCGGCCGCCGCCGGATTGACGTTGCACGAAGTGCGCCACACCGATGACAGCGGCGATGACATGCGCCGCGCGCGTTATTCGCAGGTGGTTGTGGCTCAACAACTATTGCAGCCGGTCAGTGATGCGGTGTTGTTGTTCGACGAGACCGAGGATTTGCTGCCCGCCGATGCGTCCTCGGCCAAGGCACTGGGCAAGGCCGCGTTCAACCACATGCTCGAATCGAATCAGACGCCGATGATCTGGGTATCCAACGAGATCACGCAGATCGATCCCGCGTATCTGCGCCGCTTTGCCTGCGTGCTCGAAGTCAAGAAGCCCAATCGCACCGTGCGCCGGCGCATCGCCGCGCGCGCATTCGGCGCGCTGGATGTGCGCGAGGATTGGCTGGAGCGCATCGCCGATATCGAAGACCCAAGCCCGGGACAGATAACCCAGGCCGCGCGCGTGGCGCGCTTGTTGTCGGCGCGGGTTCCGGCTGAATCGCAAGCGGTGGCTGAACGCGTGCTGGGTCACGGCATGCGCGCGCTCGGGCAACGCCGGCATGCACCGGACTTTAGCGCCGCGCGTTTTGATTTGTCTTTGCTCAATTGCGGCGCCGACGTGCACGCATTGCTACGCAATATCGCGCGCCAGCCCTCGGCGCGGCTCGCTTTTTATGGTCCGCCCGGCACTGGCAAGTCCGCGCTCGCGCGCCATCTCGCGCAGGTCGCCGACCGACCGCTGCTTGTCAAGCGCGCCTCCGACCTGTTGTCGCCATGGGTGGGCGAGTGCGAACAAAACATCGCGCGCGCATTCGAGCAGGCCGCTGATGAAAACGCCCTGTTGCTGCTTGACGAAGCGGATTCGTTCTTGTGCGACAGGCGCGATGCGCGGGCGCGCTGGGAACTCACCGAGACCAGCGAATTGCTCACGCAGATGGAGCAGTTCAGCGGTATTTTCGTCTGCACCACCAACCTCATGGATCGCCTGGACCGTGCCGCGCTGCGCCGCTTTTCACTCAAGCTGCGCTTTGATTACCTGACGCCGGAGCAAATGCGTTTGCTGCTGCTGGTTACACTCAAAGCGCTGGGTGCCGAAACCACTTGCAAGGTTTCGTTTGCCGAAGTGTCCCGCCTTATTTGCGCCACGCCCGGTGATTTTTCCGCAGTCGAGCAACGATTTCGCCTGTTGGGCGAGAGGCCTGCACCTGTGCAATTCATGGCTGCACTGCGAGAAGAACTGGTGTTCAAACAGGAAGGCGGCGCGCAGCGCATGGGGTTCTGACGTGGCGCGCTATAAAGGTTCAATGCGCTCGCTTCGGTTACGCTCCGAGTTCTGGATATGAGTAGACTGTAAGCCTTTGTTATTAAATAATATTCTTTATTTACCAAACTTTCTGACAATGTTGCTGGGGGTATAAACCTCCAGCAATTCTCAATTTAAAACCTGTAATCGTAGTGTAGTGGATTTTCCCTCGGGTTGACGGCTCGCTGGTTATGCGCCGCTGGGCTACCCGGTATCGGGCGCGTTGACGGCATGGGGTGGGTTGAGTTTGCTAAGCATGAAGCCCAGCA
>CAMDLH010000228.1 GCA_945901405.1 Bordetella parapertussis
GTATCAATTGATAAGTAGCGGTGGTATGCTTCCAGAACATGAGCACGCTTGCCGAGTTGAGGCAGAAGTTCCGTTCTGTGTGGACGCTGTTGGACGAGCGCACGCGGCGCATCATGGCCGCCAATGAAGCCGTGAGTCTGGGCTTTGGAGGCGTCTCGGTAGTGCACCGGGCGTGCGGATTGTCGCGAAAGGCCATCGCCAAAGGAATCCGCGAAATTCAAGAAGGTGTGATGCCGGCAGAAGGTCGCATCCGTCGCCCCGGCGCGGGACGTAAAGCAATCACGGTTTCCGATCCGCGTCTGTTGGCGGCATTGGAACAGATGATTGACTCGCAAACGCGAGGCGATCCAGAGTCTCCCTTGCGCTGGATTTGTAAGAGCACACGGGCGATTGCCCGGCAGTTGGGGCGGCAAAAGCACCCGGTCAGCCATGCCAAGGTTGCGCAGATTCTTCACGATCTGAACTATAGCCTGCAGAGCAATCGCAAGACCGAGGAGGGCGCAGACCACCCTGACCGCGATGCGCAATTCCGGCACATCAATGCCGCGGTCAGGAAATGCTTGGCGCAAGGAATTCCGGTGATTTCGGTGGACACTAAAAAGAAGGAACTCATCGGCAACTACGATAATGCCGGGCAGCAATGGCTGCCGGCAAAGCAGCCCACCGAAGTTCAAGGTCATGACTTCCCGGGCCCCGAAGTTCCTCGCGCCTATCCCTATGGTATTTACGACCTCGGACGCAATGCCGGTTTTGTCAATGTCGGAACCGGCCATGACACCGGCGAATTTGCCGTGGCCTCGATTCGGGGATGGTGGCGTTTTGAGGGAAGACGGATTTATCCGGAGGCGACGATGATCCTGATCACTGCCGACGGCGGGGGCAGCAACGGGTCGCGATTGCGGCTGTGGAAGTGGGAGTTGCAGAAATTTGCCGATCAAACAGGGCTCTCCATTTCGGTCTGCCACTTTCCTCCCGGTACTAGCAAATGGAACAAAATCGAACACCGGCTTTTTTCCTTTATCACATCAAATTGGCGCGGAGAACCATTGCGGGATTACGAGACGGTGGTCAATCTCATCGCTAGAACGACCACGGCGAAGGGGCTGAAAGTGAAGTGTCGATTAGATCGCCGCAAATATCCAACCGGGCGCAGGCTCAGTAATGAAGAGATGAAGCGCGTCAATGTGGAACGTAACAAGTTTCATGGCGACTGGAACTACGTTATCAAGCAAAATGCCAACTAGATAAGTTGATACCTTTATTTATTTACGCCGCCTTACGTAGCGTTACGCGGGGGGCCGCATGCGCTCCAGCACTGACAGATAAGTTTTCGCTTCGGCGGCCTGCGGCGCATTGGGAAAATAAGAGATTAATTCGGTGAGCACGCGCATGGCCTCTACATCGTCGCGCCTGTCTTCCGCCAGCACCTTGGCGCTGAGCAAATACGCGCCGGGCAAATCGCCGTGCCGCGGGTGCTTTTTGATGAGCACGCCGAGCAACTCCAGCGCGAGCGCGGCATTGCGGCGGCGCTTGGCCACCTCGGCAAGCGGCAGCATCGCCGACGGCTCCGCGACGGCAAAGTCGGCGGAGATTTCCCGCATTTTCGTGAGCGTCTCATAGGCCGCGTCGACCTTGCCAGTCGACGCCTGCAAGCCGATCAGTTGTTGCGCGTGCGGCAAGGTTTTGCCCGCGTCGCCCAGCATCAGGTAGAGCTTGTGCAGCTTCTGATTTTTGACGAGGTTGTTGGTGTCGTAGCCGATGTCGCGCAACTGCCCAGCCACCGCGCCCTGAATATCGCCGTCGGCGACCTTTTGCGCGATCTCGCGATCCACCGGACTCATCGCCGGGTCGGCGTTTTGTTCATCGAAGGATTTGTACACCGCGTACCCCAGCGCCTCGTGATACTGGTACACCACGTAGCCCATCATGTTGTACATCACCAGCAGAAAATACATGGTGACAAAGGTGACCAACGGCGCCTTGACGAGTAGCGGCAGCCGCGCGCCGATCAGGTTGAATATCGCGGCGTCCCCGCCCTGGAGCAGCAGCAAAAACAGCGACAGCAAAAGATACGGCCAGCCGATGCCGGTCATCACCGAAATGAGACGCATTGGATTTAACGCCTCGGCCAGACTGTCCTCGATCGCGATCACGATGATAGCGGCGGGCAGCGCAAGGGACGCGCCCAGCACGAACATCAGCGCCAACAGCGGGCTTAGATTGATGCCGATATACATGCCCAGCGCAATCACGATCACCAGATACCCCGCCTGCTTGAGCGGCCGGTAATCATCGCGATCGATGTTCATCGCGGGCTTGTCCGGGTCGAATTCACCGCGCGCGCTTTGCACCAGCACGGTCATTGCATAGCGAAAAAACACGAACCAGAGCGCCAGGAACAGCAGCAGACGGATCACCCCCGGCACCCAACTCACAATACCCGCCGCAAGCGCGAGACAACCCAGATACATCATGGGACCGAGGTGAAACGGCCACGCAAAAAATCGCAGTATGCGTGTCCAGAAGGGCGCGAGCGCCGGCACGCCGCCGGGCGAAATCGGGGTATCGGAAATTCGAGTCACCTCTTTTGTCGAAACCCGAATGTATCCGCGCGCCGCCGGGAGGTCAAACACAAAATGTCATATGAATTTCACGCGCGTCCGCTTGATGGCAATCATGCTCCGTCGTGCTCCGTCCTTGCAACCTTAAGCCGCCTCTCCTAGACTGACCGGCCTGTCATCGCGGTACACCCACCAAATGCTTCACACCAAGGCACTCATCGTTGGCGGCGGCCCCGTCGGCCTCACGCTCGCACTTGATCTCGCATGGCGCGGCATCGATGTCACCGTGGCCGAGATTCGTTACGCCGCCGAGCCGCCGAGCGTGAAATGCAATCAATTGTCCGCGCGCTCGATGGAGATTTTTCGCCGCCTTGGCATCGCGGGCAAGATACGCGAGCTTGGATTGCCCGCGGATTACCGTAACGATGTGGTGTCGTGCGTTTCGGTGACTGGCGCCGAGCTGTCGCGCGTGCCTATCCCCGCGCGCGGCGAGCGGTTTACGAATGTGGAGGGCGGCGACACCTGGTGGCCGACACCGGAAGCGCCGCACCGCATCAACCAGACTTACCTTGAGCCGTTTTTGTTTGCGCACGCGGCGGCGCAACCGCACATACGCATCTTGAATCGCACGGAAATCGAAAGTTACACGCAGGATGAGCACGGCGTTACCGCCATTGCGCGCAATCTCGACACGGGCGAAACGCTAACTATCGAGTGCCTGTATCTCGCCGGCTGCGACGGCGCGAAATCCGTCATTCGCAAAACCATGGGGGCGAATTTTCAAGGCACGGCGGCGATTCAGTATGTGCAATCCACCTGCATCCGCACGCCCGATCTCATCAAACGCCTGCCGGGTAAACCTGCGTGGCTCTACTTCGCGCTCAATGCGCGGCGCTGCGGCTCGATGATCGCCATCGATGGCCGCGAGACGTGGATCATTCACAACTGGCTCTATCACGGCGAGACCGATTTCGATTCGGTTGACCGCGATAGCGCTATACGCACCATCCTCGGCGTGGATGACGGTTTTCACTACGACGTGGTGTCGAAGGAAGATTGGATCGGGCGGCGTCTTGTGGCCGATACGTTTCAGGATCGGCGCGTGTTCATCTGCGGCGACGCGGCGCATCTGTGGATATCCACTGGCGGCTACGGAATGAATGCGGGCATTGCCGATGCCGCGAATCTTGCATGGCTGCTGGCGGCCACACTCAAAGGCTGGGCGACGCCCGCGATACTCAACGCGTATCAGGCGGAGCGCCAGCCGCTGACCGAGCAAGCCTCGCGCATCATCATGGATGTGTCGTTGCAAGTGATGCGGCAGCGACGTGAAATCACGCCCGAACTCGAAGCGCCGGGGCCGGCCGGCGACGCGCTGCGCGCACGCGTGGGGCGCGAAGCGTACGCGCTCGACATTCAGCAACAATGCTGCGGCGGGCTTAACTTCGGCTACGCCTACGAGGCATCGCCCATCATCGCATACGATGGCGAGGCGGCGTCTGCTTACACGATGGGCACATTCACTTCATCAACCGTGCCCGGATGCCGTGCGCCGCACATTTGGCTGGATGGCAAAATATCGCTCTATGATGCATTGGGGCCGGACTACACGCTTATTCGCACTGATCCGGCGGTGCGCGTCGATGGCATCATGGCGGTCGCCTCGCAACGCGGCGTTCCGCTTGCGGTGATCAATGTAACCACCCCCGAAGCAAAAGAGACTTACCACCACAAACTTGTGCTGGTTCGCCCCGATCAACACGTCGCGTGGCGCGGCGATGCGGAGCCTGCCGCGCCCATGGCGCTGATCGATAAAATTCGCGGTGCGTCAGTGACGCCAGCCTGATAATCTTACCCCGCCATGAACTTCTGTCGCGCTCATTTACATTATTTCGCAGCTGGCGTAGTTACCGCCGCCCTTGCCGCGCCTATGATCGTTCAAGCGCAACCATACCCCAGCCGCCCATTGCGCATCATCGTCTGTTTTCCGCCGGGCAGCTCACCCGATATCGTGGCGCGCATCGTCGGCAACAAGCTCTCCGCGCAGTTGGGGCAACAGATGATCGTGGATTCGCGCCCCGGCGGCGCCGGCGTCATCGGCGTCGAGGCCGCGAAGAACGCGCCGCCCGACGGCTACACGCTGCTGCTCGCGGGCGCAACCGAACTCGCCACGCTGCCCGCGTTGAAAACGAAGCTGCCCTATGACGCCGATAGAGACTTTGTCGCGTTGACTCGCGTGGCATCGGTGTCGTACGTGATCGCGGTGCACCCGTCGCTTGGCGTGAACACCGTGGGCGACCTGGTGAAACTCGCCAAGGCGCGGCCCGGGCAACTCAACTACGGCTCATCCGGCAACGGTTCGGGCACGCACATCGGCGCGGAGATGCTCAATGTGCTGGGCGGCGTCAAAACCATGCACGTGCCGTACAAGGGCGCATCGCTCGCGATCACCGATTTGATCGTCGGGCAGATTCAATTTATCGTGGCGTCACCGATTTTCGTGCTGCCGCATTCAAAAACAGGAAGGGTCAAGGTGATCGCCACCACGGGCGCGAAGCGCGACCCGTTCTTGCCGGATATACCGGCGGCGGCTGAAACCCTGCCCGGCTTCGATACCGGGCTGTGGTGGGGCATTTCGGTGCCGGCGAAAACACCCGCCGCCATCGTGAAAACGCTGCACGCCGAAATCGTCAAGGCCATGCAATCGGCTGAAGTGCGCGAGCAGCTTGCCAAGCAAGGCGCCACGGCTCACGCCGAATCTTCCGCCGATTACAGCGCCTTCATCAAAACCGAGCGCGAACGTATCGTGCGCGTGGGCCGGATGGTTGGCATCACGCTCGACTGAAGTTCGGGCACGCCACTGACCGCAGCGCGCTCGTCTTCGATAGCAGCCCTCTTTCGCCGCACGCATTTCACACTATCTTGCGTGCATTTGCCCTGCTGCCCCGGCGTTGCGATACTCGCGCCTCGCGCATTTGTAATTTCACGGGAGCACGCATGAAACTCTGGTATCAAAGCCTCGCACGCCAAACCGAATCGACGCCGTACGGCAAACTGCTGCGCGCCACCATCGCCGATGCCGCCGACCCCGGCACCACGGTCGATATGCGCGGCGTTGCGCAATCGGCGGGCATCGGCGTGCATTACAAATTGCTTGAACACCACGACATGCGCGAAGTGATTTACAACTCGATGCAGGCCGAGCGTGAGGGCTACGATGCGTTTCTGGTGGGCAACATCAGCGACGCGGGTCTGCGGGAGGCGCGCGAGTGCGTGAACATTCCCGTGCTGGGGCTGTGCGAAACGAGCCTGCATGTGGCCTGCATGATGGGCGCGTCGTTTGGCCTCGTCACCATCAGCCCGAAGTGGGATGCGCGCGTGCGCGAGAACGTGGCGCGCTATCGTCTGGAACATCGCTGCGCCGGGCTGGAGCCGATTGAAACTTCGCCGATAGAATTGAAGCGCGCGATGATCGACATGCCGTTTCGTCAGGGCATCATTGATCAATTCAACGTCGCCGCGAAAAAGCTGCTGGCCAAGGGCGCGGAAGTCATCATCCCCGCCGGCGGCGACATCATCGTATTCCTCGCCGAATCGCACACCTATGAAATCGAACGCGCCCCCATCGTCAACGGCATCGTCGAGCTGGTGAAGATGGGCGAAATGGCGGTGAAGCTGCGTCGCATCACCGGGCGCTTCACTAGTAAGCGGCTCTCTTACGCGCGGCCCGAAGGCGATTACCTTGAGCGCACGCGGGCGTTTTACGGCGCGGATGTTTATCCTGATCCGCCGAAGGTGTAGGCGATGACATACAAAATTCTTCACCGCGGAGGCGCGGAGACGCAGAGGAACCGCGGAGAACATCTCTTAAGGTTTTCTCTGCGTAATCTCTGCGCCTCTGCGCCTCTGCGGTTAAGCCTTTGTGCATTGGTCTTTGCGGCCACCGCGCAAGCGCAAACCTACCCCAACCGCCCCATCCGCATGGTCGCGGGCATGCCCGCCGGCGGCGGCGCGGATGTTAACGCGCGCCGGCTTGCCGAGCGGTTGGGCAAGATACTCAAGCAGAACATCGTGGTGGAAAACGTCTCCGGCGCCGCGGGCAGTTCGGCGGCGGTGACGGTCGCTGGCGGCAACCCGGACGGGCATACGATACTGTTTACTTCGCATCCGGTGTTCGCGGTCAATCCGATTCTCTACGACAAGCTGCCGTTCAACCCCAACGACTTTCAGCCCGTTGCGCAGGTGAGTCAGGCCTCGCACGTGTTGCTCGCGAATCTGTCACTGCCCGCCACACGCGTGTCCGACTTGATCGCGCTGGCGAGAACCAAGCCGCGTGCGCTTAACTTCGGATCCGGGGGCACGGGCACTTCGTTGCATCTTTCCGGAGAGCTGCTCAATTACCTGCACAAGATCGAACTCGTGCACGTGCCGTATCGCGGCGCGGCACCCGCGGTGGTGGCGCTGATCGCCAATGAAATCCAGCTGCTGTTCGACAACTCGATCACCGCGGTGAGCCACATCCGCGGCGGCCGCGTGAAGGGCATCGGCATCGCCGCCAAGGCGCGCCTGCCCGCGATCGCCGATGTGCCCACGCTCGATGAATCGGGCTCGCCCGGTTTCGAGGCCGGCATCGCGCACGGCATCCTCGTCATGAACACCGTGCCCAAGCCCTTGGTCGCGGCGCTCAATCGCGCGATCAACACCGCGCTCAGCGACCCGGAATACAAGGCCGCCGTCGCCGAATTCGGCGTGACACTGGTCGGCGGCACGCCGGAGCACTTCGCAAAATTCCTCACGGCCGAGCGCGCAAAGTTCGCCGACATCATCAAGAAGCAGAACATCAAGGCGAATTGACTGGATGAGACACCGAGTATACGTGCAGGATAGGCGCCACCACGACTCCCAACTCCATTAACGGGATCAAAATGAACCACTTCACCGCCAGCGACGGCCTCAAACTCGCCTTCGCTATCGACGATCACACCGATCCGTGGAAAAAAGCCGATAAGCTGATCCTGCTGCACGCGGTGCTGGGCAGTTCGCGGCGCTGTTACCGCTGGGCGCCAGTGTTGTCGCGTCACTTTCGCGTGGTGCGCCACTGAGTTGCTGAATTTTTTACGCCAATACGCCACAGGGAAATAATGCATAAGTATTTGTTTATATTGATGTTTTTTTCGAGCGTTTGTTCTGCCCAACCGGCAGCGCAATACCCGCTACGGCCAATTCGCGTGGTGATTCCGTATCCGCCCGGCGGCAGTACCGACATCATCGCGCGCACCATTAACGCCAAGCTCGCAACACACTTGAAGCAGCAACTGGTGATCGACAACCGCGCTGGCGGCGGCGGTAATCTCGGGCACGAGATCGCGGCACGCGCGGCGCCCGACGGCTACACACTGCTCATCGCCATCAGCGCCATCGTCGCCAACCCCGCCGTCAATCCGCGCACCAGCTATGACCCAGTGCGCGATTTCACGCCACTGATGCTGATCGCGCGCTCGCCCTACCGGCTGGTGGTTTATCCGGGCGTGCCGGCAAACACCATGCAGGAGTTCATCGCGCTCGCCAAGGCAAAGCCGGGCGCGATGAACTACGGCTCCGCCGGCAGCGGCAGCGCGGTGCACCTTGCCGCGGAATTGCTGCTGCGGCAGACCGGTGTGCGCATGACGCACGTGCCGTACAAGGGCACCGGGCCTGCGATCGTCGATCTTGTCGCCGGGCAGATACAGATGGTGCTGGGCGGCACGCTCTCCACCGCGCCGCAGGCCAAGGCCGGGCGCATACGCGCGCTGGCGGTGACGAGCCTGCAGCGCCGCACGGACGCGCCCGACCTGCCCACGCTCAACGAAACCGTGGCGCCCGGCTACGAAGCCGTCGAATGGTTTGCGGTGTTCGCCCCGGCTGGATTGCCCAAACCACTGATTGAGCGGCTGCACGCGGACTTGATTAAATCCGCCAACGACGCGGAAGTGAAAGACCGGTTGATCGCAAGCGGCATGGATTTCGTCGGCGGCACGCCCGCGGAATTGGCCGAGACCGTCAAGCGCGACTACGCGAAGTGGCAAAAGCTCGTCAAGGAAACGGGGCTGAGAGCCGATTAGTGTTCGGCATACGGGCTGTTAGTGGACGCGCCTGAATGCTCCGTGATTCAATCCAACGCAACCCTCATTACACAACCCCATCATGGCCATAACTACATCGTACGAAACCCTCATCATCGGCGGCGGCATCGCCGGCCTTACCTGCGGCCTGCGCTTGGCCGAGCAGGGCGTGAAAGTCGCCATCCTCGAAAAAGGCGAGACCGACAGATACCTGTGCAACTCGCGCATCTGCGGCGGTGCGTTTCACGTGTCGTATCGCGATGTGATGGAGTCACCCGAAATTCTGATGAACGCGATGAAGGGAAAAACACAGGGCTTTTCGCGCCAGAGTTTTCTCGACGTGATGTCGAACGAACCGGGCAAGACCGTGAGCTGGCTGAAGACCAAGGGCCTGCGCTTCATCAAGGTGGGCGACGCGCCGCACCGCCGCACCACGCTCGCGCCGCCTATCGCGCAGAAGGGCCGCGACTACTGGCACGGGCGGGGCGGCGACGTGATGCTGCGCACGCTGCATGCTGAATTGAAAAAAACCGGCGCCACGGTACTGCTGGGCACGCGTGCGTTGAGTCTGCGCATGGCGGGCGGGCAATGCGTGGGCGTCGAGGCCGAACAGCAAGGCAAAAAAGTTGCGCTTGATGCGCGCAATGTTGTGATCAGCGACGGCGGCTTTCAGGCAAACCTCGATCT
>CAMDLH010000229.1 GCA_945901405.1 Bordetella parapertussis
GTACGTGTGTGTCTGGGTCGCACGCAGCCCTGCCTGCAGCGGGCTGGGTGGCTGTGGTGGTGATTGAATTGATGCAGTGTCAACATGGGTTTCCTCGATTGGGCTCTGGATTGAGCTCGCCGCCACTATGGGCGTGGCGGCCTCGGGAATGGCCGAAGAACAGTCCTTCGTACAGGTGTCCTCGGCTGGCGGCTAACACGTTCGGCAAGTATTTTGATGGGTTTCACCCATCCTACCAACCACTACGCGCTGCGTCGTCTCTTGGTAGCGCAACCCAGCGTATGCGCCACCGCCTTCGCGCTCTTGCCCGGCGTCAGCGTCACCAGCGTGACGCAGCCCGCGCCTATGGTGCCCATGTGCGCGGCGCATACGCCTGGGTAACACGCAAGTGTGTTGCCGTGGCGCATCTGCCGGTGTGCGTGCACGTGGCCTAGCGCCAGGTAATCAAAGCCTGACGCTTCGATCTCCGGCGGCGTGATTAACGAGGAGCGTTCGGTATCCGGGTCGTCGGTATATAGCCCATGCGCCATGCCGATGTGCCACAGATTGCTTCTGCGTTGCGGCGCGCCGGCCATGGGCTTGTTGGATAAATCGTGATCGAGCATGCAGCGGCCCCATACGGTCGCGTGCAAGTCTTCGAACTCGACTTGCGATCCTTCGGCGTCGTCGAGCAGCGTGACGTGATGCCCCGCCTTGCGAAAATCCATGCGCTTGACGATGGAGCGCTCGTCCCACACGTCGTGGTTGCCGACGATGATGACGGTCTCGCACGTCACGCGTGACAGTTGTTCGTAGACAAAATCGACCGTGCCGCGCTTGACCTCGTTGTGATCGAACAAGTCGCCGGCGATCAGGAAGAGATCAGCGCCCGTTTCAAGCACGGTATCGACCACCTGCGAGAACGAGTCGCGCACCTTGAGGCCGCTGTCGTCGTCGGCGAGATGCACGTCGGAGGTGTGAACTATTTTGAGCGGTCGTATCATGATTTACAGCAACTTTAGATTAGGTTGTGATTCGAGTCTGACCCAGCGCTCGAACAGATCGCTCGCGGCAGCCGCGTCAACATCGGCGCACAGCAGCATGAATTTTCGTTTCAAGTCGGTGCGCGACAAGGGATCGGCGGGCATGCCCTTGTAGGTGTTGCCGTCGCGCATGAGTTCGCGGCCATCATTGAGTTTAACCGTCACGCGCGAGGCGCGCACGCCTTTGCCCGGCTCCTGCCACACCGAGAGATCGATATCGCGGCAGGTGGCGCGTATCGCAGCATCTTCCAGCGCGCCCGACGCAAACGATTTTGGATCCTCCGGGTCGCGATGCAGCGCCACCGCCACGCAAAACGGCACGCTGTATTGCGATTGCATGATGTCGCCCGGCTCGCGAATATTGTGATGGCTCATCAAGCGCTCGCTGCCGGTGATGGAAATTTTTGCCACATCGCCGGCCTTGACGCCGTGCTGCGCCATCAGGTCGCGCAGCGCCTGCACCGGCGTGTGTGCGTTGATGTGGCAGGCGTAGCGCTTCATGCAGATGCGCATCACTTCCCACGCCGTGCCGAGATTCGCGGTGAGCAAGGCAGGCTCAACGTCTTCCTTGTTGCAATACGCATCGAGAAAGCCGAACTTGCCTTCGAGTATGGTTTCCGGGCCTTCGTAGCCTTCGCTCGCGAGCCGCGCGGCAAGGATGCCGGATTCGGAGGCGCGCCCCAGATGCAGCCGTTTCACCATCGCGCCCTGCGCGGATTTGGTGAACGCGAGCAACCCAGACGACAATGACCCCGCGATGCCCAGCGCGTTGACGAGTTGATTTTCAGTCAGCCCCATCACGATGCCTGCGGCGACTGTCGCGCCATACGCCCCCGTCAGCCCTGGTGCGTGAAAGCCGATGCGCTCCGGACTGTGGTGCGTGGCGCACGCAATGCGCAGCATGATTTCCGTGCCCGCGACGAACGCGGTGATCGCGCGCTTGCCGTCAACGCCGCACTCCTCGCCCGCCGCAAGCAACGGCGGCAACAATGTCGCGCCCGGATGCGCGCCCATGCCCGGATCGCGCACGCTGTCCTGCTCGAACGCATGCGAGAACAATCCGTTCGCCAGTGCCGCGTACGGCGCATGCACTTTGCGATCCGGGTAACCAATCACCGTGCACGGCCCGCCGCTGCCGTAACGCCGCGCGTAGTCGGCGGCCATCTTGCTCCACGCAAAACGCGAGCCGAAGGTCGCCGCGGCGATGGTATCGATCATGCAATCCTTGGCACGCTCGACGACTTCGGCTGGAATGTTTTCGAACTTGAGCGTGGCCGCGAATTGGCCCAGCGTTTGCGCCGCTGTAAAAGCAGGGTTATTCATAAGTATTTGTTTTTAAACCACTTTTTCTATGCAGTCAATAGTGCCGTGAACGGCGCCACCAATGGCAACGTTTCAAACCTATCGATTTGCGACAGCACTTTTTCAACCGCGTCATCACGCAACGCGCGCCGCGCGCAGCTACGGAATTTGTCACGCATGCGATCCTCGGCCACCGGGTTTTGCGCGGTACGTCCGAGCGCGCGCTCGATGTGTGACGTGAGCACGCGGCCATCGCTCAATGTCACGCGCACCTCGGCACCCGCATTGTTGCCCGGCGGAAACTGCCCCGGCGTGTGTATCGTTGAATGCACTTTCGCCAGCACCGCGCGCACCGCCGGTTCGCGAAACGCATCGCCCTCGAAATGTTCAAACACCGCGCTGCCGCTCACCAGCGCGCGCGCCACGCAATATTGCACGCTGAATTTGGCATCGAGCGCGGATTGCGGATCGGGCCGGTCGGTATGCGCGAGACGGCGCGCGGGTGTGTAGGTTTCGATGCGGGTGATTTGTCCATCGGCAAATGGCCCATGTTTCTCGCGCAACTCAAGTGCCGCATCGACCGCCGCGTGTGTGCTGGCGCAACACGGGTACTGCTTGTAACACGCGCCCGGCTCGACGATATCGTACGGCTCGCCCCAGCCTTCGAGCGCGCGCGCGGCGTCATAATTGCCCGCGCCGTTATAGAGATTGAAAAACCCCTGCTTGTGCTCGAATGCCTGATCGTTGGCGGTGAAACCCTTGCGCGCAAGCAGTGCGGCCATCAACCCGGCGCGCGCGCAGTGTCCCGAATGCAGCGGCTTGGTCATGGTGCCGAAGTTGGCCTTGATGCCCGATGCGAGCGAAGTCGCCATCGCCAGCGCGTTTGTCGTTTGCCCGGCATCCAGCCGCAGCAAGCGCGCGCAAGCCGCGGCCACCGCAAAAGCGCCCAGCGTCGAAGTCGGATGCCAGCCGATTTCATAGTGATGCAGATTGACCGCGCGGCCGATGCGCGCGCCGGCCTCGAAGCCCACAACGTGCGCCGTGAGCACATCGCGCCCGCTGCAACCGAATGCTTCCGCCGCGGCCAGCAACGCCGGCATCATCGTCGCCGAGGCGTGGCCGAACATGGTGTTGGTGGCATTGTCGTAATCGAGCGCGTGAGCGGCCGTGCCATTGATCAGCGCGGCATCGAGCGCGCTCGCGCGGCGATTCGTGCCGAAGATCACACACGAGCCGCCATTGCCGCCCTCGCTCAACACTTCACCGAGGATGCGCGCCGCGTCTTCCGCCGCGCCCGCGAGCGTGACGCCCACGGTATCGAGCAGTGCGATCTTGCTCCAGTATATGGAGCTATCGGGCAACGACGCGTCACTGATCGCCGCGATGCGTTGCGCGAGTTGTGTCGCAATACTTGGAGACTTAAATTCTCTGGTGTCCATGCTGAAAATTGGAAACGCCTGGATTGAAATGCCTGAAAAAAACGGATGTTATAGTAAAATTGTTTCCAACATGCCGGCGCTGCAAATTCAGTGTCGTTTCCATCATCCGATCTCGTCGAGAACCAATCATGTCCGATAAAACCATACACTACGACGTGCTGATCGTCGGCTCCGGCAACGCGGCGTGTTCCGCCGCACATGCCGCGCTGGAAAAAAATGCGCGCGTCGGCATCCTCGAAAAAGCCTCCAAGGGCAATCGCGGCGGCAACAGCGCGTTAACCGGCCACATGCGTTTCGTGTTCAACGGGCTTGAAGACATCCGCCCGCTGGTAAAGAACACCAGCGACGACGAATTGCGCACCCTGCTCGAACGCATGCCGCATCGCACCGAGGCCGAGTTGTGGGACGAGATCATGCGCGTCACCAACAATCAAAGCGACGAGGAGATGCTGCAAGTGCATGTCACCGAATCTCTGAACACGATTCACTGGCTGGTGGGCAAGGGCCACGACTGGACGCCCGCCGGCGGCTATAAAATGCCCGGCGACAACATCCTGCTGATGAACGGCGGCGGCTACGGTTTGCAACAGCGCAACTTCACCAAGCTGGAACAGGACGGCGCGATTTTTCATTACGAGACTTCGGCGCTCGATCTGATACAGGATGATCGCGGCCACGTCACCGGCGTGCATGCGCTCACACCGCAGGGCATCGTCAAATTCACCGCGAAATCGGTGGTAATGGCCTGCGGCAGTTTTGAAGCCAACCCCGAAATGCGCGCGCGTTACCTGGGGCCGGGCTGGGACACCATTCACATCCGCGGCGTGCCGTTTAACACCGGCGACGGCCTGCGCATGTCGCTCAACATCGGCGCCATGCCGCACGGCAGTTGGACCACCTGTCACGCCTCGCCGCAGGATGTCGCGCTGCCGAAATTTACGATCCCGATTTCGTACACCACCAAGAAATCCTACGCGCGCTACATGTATCCGTACTCGATCATGGTCAACACCAACGGCGACCGTTTCATCGACGAAGCCGAAGACCTGCGCGGGCGCACCTACGCACGCATGGGCCGCTCGATCCTCGCGCAGCCCGGCGGCGTGGCGTTTCAGATTCTCGACGCCAAGGCGCGCAAGATGGATATCTATCCAACCAACTACGACACGGCGACGACTTCCAAGGCCAATACACTGGAAAAACTCGGCGAGGAACTGGGCATCACCAACATCCCCAATTTCATCGAGACCGTGCGCAACTTCAACGCCGCGATACAGCCCGGCACGTTTGACCCCGACCGCCACAAACTCGACAGCAAAGGCACCGCCGGCTTAACACCACGCAAGAGCAACTATTGTTTGAGCATCGAGGAAGGCCCGTTTGAGGGCTTCCCCGTGCGCTGCGGCATGACCTTCTGCTTCGGCGGATTGAAGATCGATCCGGCGAATGCGCAGGTACAGCACGTCGCGGGGCGGCCCATAGGCGGCTTGTATGCCGCAGGTGAAATGGCTGGCGGGCTTTGGGTAGGCAACTACGCTTCCGGCTCCGGCATGATGGCTGGGGCTACGTTTGGGCGTATCGCCGGGACGCATGCGGCTTTGGCGGCATTGCAGTAACTGCAACAAATAAACTCCTTCCCCCGCTTGCGGGGGAAGGTTGGGATGGGGGCGCGGTCGCGGCATTTCTGCCCCCTCCCCAACCCTCCCCCGCGCTGCGCGCAAGGGAGGGAGCCTGAAACTTGGCAAGGCTCAAATTGAACATCTTCGTAACCGTAAAACAAGTCGCCGATCCCAACATTCCGCCGAGCCACATCCAGCTTGATGCGGGCGCGAAGCGCATCATTTCGCCGTTTGGCATAGCACCCGTGATGAACGGCTACGACGCCAATGCGCTGGAAGAAGCGTTGCGGCTGCGAGAGAAGCACGAAGGCAAAATCACCGCCATCACGCTCGGCGAGGAATCCAGTCGTGATGTGTTAAAACGCGCGGTCGCCATGGGCGCGAATGCCGCCGTGTTGCTGGCTGATCCGGAGTGGCTGCATGCCGACAGCGCGGCCGTTGGGCAACTCATCGCGGCGGGCATCAAAAAATCCGGCCCGTTCGATCTGGTGCTGTGCGGTCGCCAGGCATCCGACACCGATGGCGGGCAGGTGTTGCACTGGATCGCGCATCACCTCAACATACCCGTGATTACGCCCGTCACCAAGATCGAAGCGGTTGAAGGCGACACGCTCACCGTGCAACGCCTCACCGACGACGGCACGCAGCGGCTGAAAGTAAAACTGCCCGCGCTGCTGGGCGTGTCGAGCGAGATGAACGAGCCGCGCCTGCCGTCGATGCGCGGGCTGATGGGTGCCGGGCGCGCGATGATCGCCGCGTGGAAAAAGAAAGACATCCCGGTGGAGTTGCCCGCGCCGCGCGTGGAACTGCGCAAGCTTGCGATTCAATTACGCGAAGGCCGCGCCGAGATGATCCCCGGAAAAACCGGCGCCGAACAAGGCGCGGCACTCGCCGATAAATTGCGCGAGAAGGGATTGATCTGATGGCCGGCATCCTTGTCATTGGTGAAGTATCGGGTGCACGCCTGCTGACTGCCTCGCTCGAAGCGGCGGCTGCGGGCGCGGCGCTGGCGCAAGCCTTCAACGAACCGCTGTTCGGCGCGCTGACGGGTGATGCACTCGACGGCGTGGCCAGTCAATTTGCCGCGGGCTTGGATACGCTCTATCTCGCCGAGCACGCTTCACTGCAAAATTACACGGCGCATGCGCAAATCAGCGCTGTGCGGGCCGTCATCAAGGCCTGCAATCCGTCCGTCGTGTTGTGCCCGCACACGCTGCGCACGCGCGAGTGGGCGCCCGCGCTGGCGGCGGCGCTCGACGCCGGACTGGTGATGGATTGCACCGGTATTGTTGCCGAAGGCGCGGATCTTGTTGTGCACAAACCCGTGCACGGCGGCGGCGTGGCGGGTGAATTCGTGGTGCGTGGCACGCCGCGCATCGTCACCTTGCGCAGCGGCACTTGTGCAAAAGGTGAAGATGCAGCTAATGCCAAGGTTGAACGCATAGCTGTAGACATCACTGCTAGCGACCGCGTAACGCTGATAGAAGAAATCGCCGCCGCCGCAACCAGCGGCCCGAAGCTGTCTGACGCAAAAATCGTGGTCTCCGGCGGGCGCGGTCTTTCCAGCCCCGACAACTGGCATTACATCGAAGAAGCCGCCACCGCGCTGGGCGGCGCGGTGGGCGCCTCGCGCCCGGTTGTCGATTCGGGCTGGGTCAACGCCTCGCATCAGGTGGGCCTCTCCGGCAACAGCATCAACGCCGAGCTGTACATCGCCGTCGGCATCTCCGGCGCGGTGCAGCACCTCGCGGGCATCAACAGTTCCGCGGTGGTCGCCGCGATCAACACCGATGCGCAGGCTGACATATTCACGCGCGCCAACTACGGCGTGGCGGGTGATTACAAGGAAGTGTTGCCGGCATTCGTGGACCAAGTGAGGAAGCTCAAGGGATAGGCTTGCCGTGCAGCGCTGCGCCCGCCTTCAACTGCGCCTTGATATACGGTATCTCGCCGCCCAGTTCGATCATCTCGCGCAGAAAATCCGGCAGCCTGTCGCCGTCCAGCACCTTGCCCGAGGTGAGATTCGTGACGCGGCCCGCCAGCGCGTCGAGTTCGATGCGCTCGCCCGTGTTCACCAAATCGAGTATGCCCGGACACGGATTGACCAGCAGGCCCGCGCTGATGCTGCTGCGAAAAAATATGCGGTTGAATGATTCGGCGACCACTGCCGAAATGCCCAGCGCCATCAACGCCAGATGCACCGGTGTAGACGAGCCGCAGCCAAAATTTCTGCCGCCGATGATGATGTCGCCAGGTGTCACTTGCGCGGCAAACGCGGGGTCGAGCGTTTCCATGCAGCGCAATGCCTGCACTTTTAGCGGCAGATGCGCGTAGTTCTTGCGGCGTATCTGATCGGTGTTGATGTCGTCCTGCGCGAACTTCCATACCGTTCCGGTTACTTTCATTTCAATGCACCAATATCATAAGTATTTGATTGGATTGACTATTTTACCTTCCAGCGCAGAGGCGGCCACGGACGCGGGCGAGGCCAGATAGATCGACGCGTTGGGCCCCATGCGGCCCTCGAAGTTGCGCGTGTTGCAGGCAATCGCCACATCGCCCGGTGCCAGCACGCCGCCGTGCAAACCGGGGCAGGCGCCGCAGTTGGCGCTGGTGACAATGGCGTTGGCATCATTCAATATTTCGATATAGCCCGCGCGGATCGCCGCGTTCATCACTTCACGCGAGCCGGGCGTGACGATGAAACGCACATCCGGGTGCACCTTCCTGCCCTTGACGATGGCGGCGGCGGCGGCGAGGTCTTCAAGCCGGCCGTTCGCGCACGAACCCAAGAACGCCTGATTGATATGCGTACCCTCCACCTCCGACAGCGGCTTGACGTTATCCGGCGCGTGCGGCGCGGCGACTTGCGGCTCTAGCGCGGATACATCGAACTCGTGCACTTTTTCGTAGTGAAAATCCGCGTCGGTATCGTGCACCGTAATCGGTCTCTTAGCGCGCGGCGCGCACCAGTCCATGGTGATTTTGTCGGGCTGGATGTAGGCCGTCATCGCGCCGACTTCGGTGCCGGTGTTGGTGAGCGTGAAGCGCATGTCCATCGCAAGCCCGCGTACATACGAGCCGCCAAACTCCACCGCCTGCGCCAGCGCACCACGTTGCCCCAGGCACCCGTTCACCATCAGCGCCACGTCGCGCGCGTAGACGCCTTTTTTAAGCATGCCGTTCAACTTGATCAGCGACACCTCGGGCACATCCAAAAAGTAGCGCCCGAGCGCAAACAGGGTCAGCAGTCCGCCTGCGACCGAGGCCGCGAACGCACCCACCGCGCCGTTGGTCGGCGTGTGCGAATCGCGCAGTGCGCAGCGTGCCGGGGCCGACGATGCCGCCTTCTGTCATCTGCAAATGCGAAATGCCCGCACCCGGATCGGTGATGGCGATGCCGCGCGACTGGATCACCTCGCGCCAACGCTTCTGCCCCGCCGCGAACGCAGGTGACGGCGCGGGCGCGCCGTGATCCTGAAACGCGAAAATGCGATCCTTGAGCGGAAACTCCTTCACACCGAGTTCATCCAGCGTGGCCTCGAATTTATCGGCTTCCTCCGCGTTGTATGAAATGCCGAAGGCGAATACGTCGGGTACCAGTTGCAGGTACTCGCCGGGTGTCACCGTGGTGCGCTTGGGCAGCGCGTGTGCCGCGAGTATCTTGTGTAGTGCGTGCATCCCTGCCATTGATTGTCTCCGTGAATAGCTACTCGTCGCGCAGGCCGGCGGCCTTGATCATCTTGCCCATACGCGCTATTTCCGATCTGAGCGTGGCGGCAAATTCCTCCGGCGGACTGCCAACCGCGTCCACGCCGATGTTGACGAATCTCGCCTTGAGATCAGCGCGGTTCATCACCTTGGCCACGTCGACGCTGATCTGCGCCACCAGCGCCGCGGGCGTG
>CAMDLH010000230.1 GCA_945901405.1 Bordetella parapertussis
TGCTCGATGCCATTTACGAGAAGGGTGTCAAACTTTGCGGCAACGAGAAAAGAAACCTTGAGCACCGATTGCTACGATCTACGGAGTTGAAATGGTGGGACATAATAATTCATCCTAAAACGGTACTTTTGTAATTTCTAAATCCCTTACGGGTATTGCATCAAAACGGTGAAATTCCGTAAGTATTGGTTTTAATTCACTATTTTGTTATGTGTGTGTCGCTGGTTTTGCGTAAAATTGATTGCGGTCAATGTTTTCCTGCGCAGAGTTGCACATGGTTGCGGTACCTCACGTCGACACGTCGACAAAAGATTGACGCAGGTCCGAGTGTTTCAACAAGGTCGTAAATGAAGGAGGAGAAATGTCTAAGCGAATATTGCAGTCCATGCGGGTGCTCGCGGCGTTTGCCGCTGGCCTTGCGGTTACAGCAAGTGCAACAGTTGCTCACGCTGCCGCGTGGGAGCCGACCAAGCCGGTCGAGTTTGTAATCCCCGCCGGCACCGGCGGTGGCGCCGATCAAATGGCGCGGCTGATCCAGGGCATCGTCGCAAAACACAACCTGATGAAGCAGTCGCTGATTCCGGTGAATAAATCAGGCGGCGCAGGCGCGGAGGGATTTCTCGCCGTCAAAGAGGCGAAAGGCGATCCGCACAAGATCGTCATCACACTTTCCAATTTGTTCACTACCCCGCTTGCGACGGGCGTGCCGTTCAACTGGAAAGAAATGACGCCGGTTGCGATGCTGGCGCTCGATCAATTTGTGTTGTGGGTCAATGCCGAGACGCCATACAAGACCGCGAAAGACTATCTTGCCGCGGCAAAGGCAGGTGCGACCGATCCGCAAAAGCGCTTCAAGATGGGCGGCACCGGCTCCAAGCAGGAGGATCAGATCATCACCGTAGGCCTGGAAAAAGCCACCGGCACGAAATTCACCTACTTGCCGTTCAAGGGTGGCGGCGACGTGGCGGTGCAACTCGTCGGCAAGCATGTCGATTCGACGGTGAACAATCCGATCGAGGCCGTTGCACAATGGCGCGCAGGCACGCTGCGTCCGCTGTGCGTGTTCGACGACAAACGCATGCCGTACAAGAACAAGGTCACGGCGACGATGTCGTGGAACGACATTCCGACTTGCCAGGAGTCCGGCGTGCCGACCGACTACGTGATGCTGCGCGGGATATTCATGCCGCCGGGTGTGACAGCGGATCAGGTCAACTTTTACATTGATCTGTTCAAAAAAGTGCGCGAAACGCCGGAGTGGAAAAAGTTCATGGAAGACGGCGCGTTCAACCAGACCTTCATGAGCGGCAAGGAATATACCGCATGGGTGGATAAAAACGAAAAATTGCACCGTGAACTGATGAAGGAAGCCGGCTTCCTCGCCAAGCCGTAGTTCAATCACACCAACCTCGCGCGGGCCCGTGCGGCCCCGCTTGCTTTTTACATGAACACAGAACAGGACAACCCCGCGGCCGCGCGCGCGGTCGTCAGCATGCGTACGATGGAAATCATCGTGGCGGCGGCGATATTCGCGTTCGGCGCGCTGATCGCGTGGGAAAGCTGGCGCCTCGGCGCGCGCTGGGGCAGCGATGGCCCGCAGGCAGGCTACTTTCCTTTTTACATCGGCGTGATCATTGCATTTGCCAGTTTGGTGACGCTGGCGCAGGCGATTGCCGGCAAGACATCGAACCCTGACGGCGCGTTTGTCGAACGCGGACAACTCAAGCTGGTGATCTCGGTGCTGGGGCCGGCGTTGGTGTATGTGCTGGCGATACATTGGTTCGGCATCTACCTTGCGTCGGCTGTCTACATGGCGGTGTTCATGGTGTGGCTGGGTAACTATGCGTGGTGGAAAGCGGTGCTGCTCGGCATGGCGGTGAGCATCAGCGTGTTTGTGATGTTTGAAATCTGGTTCAAGGTGCCGCTGCACAAGGGCACGCTCTACAACCCGCTGAGCCTGATCGGTTACTGACTTGGACGAAATCAACGCACTGTTTCACGGGTTCTCTGTGGCGCTGTCGCCGTTCAACCTGCTGCTGATGTTCATCGGCGTGATTCTCGGCGTGATCATCGGCGTGCTGCCGGGGCTGGGCGGCGCCAATGGCATCGCGATTTTGCTGCCGCTGACGTTCACCATGCCGCCGACCTCGGCGATCATCATGCTCTCGTGCATTTATTGGGGCGCGTTGTTCGGCGGGGCGATTACTTCGATTTTATTCAATATCCCCGGCGAGCCGTGGTCGGTGGCGACGACCTTCGACGGCTATCCGATGGCGCAGCAGGGCCGCGCGGGCGAGGCGCTCACGGCGGCGTTTACCTCGTCGTTCATCGGCGCCTTCGTGGCGGTGGTGATGATCACCTTCCTGGCGCCGGCGGTGGCAAAGTTCGCGTTGAAGTTCGGCCCGCCGGAATTTTTCTCGGTGTACTTCCTAACCTTTTGCAGTTTCATCGGCATGGGCAAAGGCTCGCCATGGAAAACCCTCGCGGCGATGATGCTGGGCTTCGCGCTGGCGGCGGTGGGCATGGATACGATGACCGGCCAACTGCGGCTTAATTTCGGTTTTCACGAGCTCATGCGCGGCTTCGATTTCCTCATCGCGGTGATCGGGCTATTTGGCATCGGCGAAATTTTGCTGTCGATGGAAGAGGGCTTGTCGTTTTCCGGCAGCAGCGCGCGTATAGATTTTAAAATCGTAATTCAGACGTGGAAAAAACTGCCGCAGTACTGGCTGACATCGCTGCGCAGTTGCCTGGTCGGCTGCTGGATGGGGATTACGCCAGGGGGTGCTACGCCGGCATCTTTCATGAGCTACGGCATCGCCAAGCGCATGTCGCCTAACGGCGCGAAGTTCGGCACCGGCCAGATCGAAGGCGTGATCGCGCCGGAAACCGCGGCGCACGCGGCGGGCACCTCCGCGCTGCTGCCTATGTTGTCGCTCGGCATTCCTGGCTCACCCACGGCGGCGGTGCTGCTCGGCGGGCTGTTGATCTGGGGTTTGCAACCGGGACCGCTGCTTTTCGTCGAGAAAAAAGATTTCGTGTGGGGCTTGATCGCCAGCATGTATCTGGGCAATCTCGCGGGGCTCATCATCGTGCTGACCTGCGTGCCGCTGTTCGCGGCGATATTGCGCATACCGTTTTCGATCATCGCGCCGCTGATCATCGTCATCTGCGCGATTGGCGCCTACACCGTGCATAACGCCATGCTCGACATCTGGTTCATGATGGCGTTCGGCGTGATTGGTTACGTCTTCAAGAAACTCGATTACCCGATGGCGCCGATGGTGCTCGCACTCGTGCTCGGCGACAGAGCGGAGGATTCATTCAGGCAATCGATGCTGATCTCGCAAGGCACCCTGTCGGTATTCTTCTCCAACTGGCTGGTGGGCGCGATCATGGGGCTGGGGCTGGTGATGCTGTTCTGGCCGCTGGTGGCGAAACTGCGCGGGAAGTAGCCAAACATCAAAAAAACACTGCAACCGCAAAGACGCAAAGACGCAAAGAACCCCACGCAAAGAGGTTCTGTTTTTCTTTGCGTTTTCTTTGCGCCTTTGCGTCTTTGCGGTTGCTGTTGACCGGTTGGTCTTGCTTACTTCTTTTTAGCGCTTGGATTCAGGCTGGTGATACGCCCGCTCTCGGTGCCCGCGGTTTCATCGATGACCGCATTCACCAATGTCGGTTTGCGCGAGCGCACGGCTTCTTCCACTGCCGCGCGCAGCTCCGCCGGCGTCGTGGCATGCACGCCTACGCCGCCGAAGGCTTCCATCATTTTGTCGTAGCGCGCGCCTTTGACGAACACGGTGGGCGCGACATCCGCGCCGCCTGTGGGATTCACGTCCGTGCCTTTGTAGACGCCGTTGTTGTTGAAGATCACCACGCACACCGGCAGGTTGTAACGGCAGATGGTTTCGACTTCCATGCCGGAGAAACCAAACGCGCTGTCGCCTTCCGCCGCGATCACCGGCCCGCCGCTGACCACGGCGGCAGCGACAGCAAAGCCCATGCCGATGCCCATGATGCCCCAGGTGCCGACGTCGATACGTTTGCGTGGCTTATACATGTCAACAATGCTGCGCGTGAAGTCAAGCGCGTTAGCACCTTCGTTGACGAGGATCGCGTCCGGGTTGCCCTTGATGATGTCGCGCATGACGTTGAGCGCGCTGTGATAGTTCATCGGCACCGGGTTCTGCGCCAGCGTCTCGCCCATTTTCGCGATGTTCTTGCTCTTGCGATCGTCGATGGCACCCAGCCAATCGGCGGAGGGCTTGGGCCAGCCGCCGCCTGTTGAGTTGATGCCATTCAACATGGCCGCCACGCAAGAACCGATATCGCCCACCACCGGCGCGTCGATGGGCACGTTGCTGTCGGCTTCTTGCGGCGAGATGTCGATCTGCACGAATTTCTGGCCGCCCCAGTCCTTGTGCGATTTGCCGCCCCAGGTTTTGCCCTTGCCGTGCGACAACAGCCAGTTCAAGCGTGCGCCGATCAGCATCACGACGTCGGCTTCGGGCAGCACGTACGAGCGTGCGGCGGCCGCCGATTGCGGGTGAATGTCAGGCAACAGGCCCTTGGCCATCGACATCGGCAGATAGGGAATGCCGGTTTTCTCGACCAACGCGCGTATGTCAGCGTCGGCTTGCGCGTAGGCGGCGCCTTTGCCCAGCACGATTAGCGGGCGCTTGGCGCCCTTGAGCAAATCAAGCGCGCGTTGCACAGCGTCAGGTGCGGGAATCTGGCGCGGCGCCGGGTCGACCACCTTGATCAGCGATTTCTTGCCGGCTTCCGCATCCATGCTCTGTGCAAACAGCTTGGCGGGCAGATCGAGATATACGCCGCCGGGACGGCCGGATACCGCCGCGCGGATGGCGCGCGCGACGCCGATGCCGATGTCTTCGGCATGCAGCACGCGGAAGGCGGCCTTGCACAGCGGTTTGGCGATGGCGAGTTGATCCATTTCTTCGTAGTCGCCCTGTTGCAGATCGACGATCTCGCGCTCGCTGGAGCCGCTGATAAGAATCATCGGGAAGCAATTGGTGGTGGCGTTAGTCAGCGCGTTAAGACCGTTGAGAAAGCCGGGCGCGGAGACGGTCAAGCAGATGCCGGGCTTTTGCGTGAGGAAGCCGGCGATGGCCGCCGCGTTGCCGGCGTTCTGCTCGTGGCGGAACGAAATCATGCGCATGCCCTCGGCCTGCGCCATGCGCGTGAGGTCAGTGATGGGTATGCCGGGCAGGCCGTAGATGGTGTCGATGCCGTTGAGTTTGAGCGCGTCGATGACCAGATGAAAGCCGTCGATCGTTGCGGGTGTTTGTGCGTCGGTCGTCATGTTGAAATGCCTCGTCTCGTTACAGCCTGGTGAATAGGTGTTTGGCTAAAAAAGTATCATAGGGGCAGCCCGTGCATGGACTCTTGACCCCGGTCAATTTTTGCAACAGGACAGTCAGATTTTTCCGCGCCGCTTCAGGCGGCTTAGTGTCTCCGGCGACAGATTCAAGTAAGACGCCAGCTCCTTTTTCGGCAGCCGTTCGGCCAGGTCGGTGTGTTTGCGCATGAAGCGTTGCACCCGGCCCGGCGCGTTCAAGAGGTGCAGGGTGATGGTGTGCGCCATGACTTCGCTCATCAGTTTCATCACTTCAAGCTCGAATTCGCCCTTGATTTTGGCGTGCCGTTCGAGGAACGCCGCCCACTGCAGCATCGACAACTTGGCGGCGCGCACCTTGGTCACGGCACGGATCGAATACGGCATCGGCATTTTGAGCCGCCACGCGGCGTAGCTGGTGTCGATGTCGCTCTCGGCGGCAAAGCGCAAAATCATTTCCTTGCCCTGGGCATTGGACACGGCGCGCTTCAGGATGCCGTCGATAACGAAATATTGCTCCATGGAGTGCGTGCCCTGGTGTTCGAGGGTTTCGCCCTTGGCGTAATCCGTGATTTCCAGCAGCGGCTCGAACTCCTGCCACTGCGCCGCGCTGAGATTTTTCAAAACCATGTTTTGCCGCAGTTGCAGACGGATGATTTTGAACTGGGGATGCAGCGCAAGCTGGGTCATGGCGGCCGGACGAAAGCAGGCGAATTAGATGTCGGAATTCTATAACTATTTGTTTATTAAGTAAATTTTTGGTGTGGAATCTTGACTCCGGTCAAGGCCGGGCGGTCGGGCATTACCTATAGTTGCGCCCTCGTTGTTTATAGCAAAGTGTGAGGCCTGAGGCGTGAGGCGTGGGTCGCGGCACAGAATGTAATCTGGCGCGATCCCCACTTCACGCCTTACACTTCACACCTCACGGAGGTGGTATGGAAGCTTTAAAAGGTGTTCGCATTCTCGATATGACCCACGTACAGGCGGGGCCGACGTGCTCGCAGTTGCTGGCGTGGATGGGCGCGGACGTAATCAAGTTCGAGCCGCCGCAGGGCGATGCCACGCGCGGGCAATTGCGCGACGTGCCGAACGCCGACAGTCTTTATTTCACCATGCTCAACTGCAACAAGCGGTCGATCACGGTGAACATGAAAAACCCGGAAGGCAAGAAAGTGTTCGTCGATCTCTTGATGAAGTGCGACATCATCATGGAGAACTTCGGCCCCGGCGTGCTGGATCGCTTCGGCTTCACGTGGGAAAAAATTCATGAGATCAATCCGAAAATCGTGATGGGATCGATCAAGGGCTTTGGCTCCAATGGCCCGTATTCGGATTTCAAGGCGTACGAAAACGTGGCGCAGGCAATGGGCGGCGCGATGAGCACCACCGGCGTGCCCGAAGGCCCGCCATTCGTGACCGGCGCGCAGATTGGCGACTCTGGCACCGGGCTGCACCTCGCGGTTGGATTGCTGGCGGCGTTGCATCAGGCAAACCGCACCGGCCAGGGCCAGTACGTTGAGGTGGCGATGATGGACGGCGTGATGAATTTGTGCCGCGTGAAATGGCGTGATCATCAGCGGCTGACTCACGGTGGATTGAGCGAATACTCGGTGCCGACGTCGCAGGGCATGGGTGACGTGCCGCGCGCGGGCAACGATTCCGGCGGCGGACAGTTGGGCAACGCGATTCATTGCAAACCGGGCGGGCCTAACGACTACATCTACGTGGTGGTGCAAGAGGCCGTTTGGGACGGGCTTGCCAAACGCATCGGGCCGGATATCGGATTGCCTGATTTGGCAAGCGATGAGCGTTTCGTCAGGATCGCGGATCGCCGCAAGAACCAAAATGCTATTTGGGCGGCGCTCACAAAATTCGCGGCCAACTACACCAAGCGCGAGTTCATGGCGATTTTGAATCCGCTGGATGTGCCGTGCGGGCCGATCATGTCCACCGGCGATCTCGCCAACGACGAGCATGTGCGCGGGCGCGAGATGTATGTCGAGCTCGATCACCCGCAGCGCGGCAAGTGGTGGAATGTCGGCATGCCGATCAAACTGTCGGCCTCTCCGGCGGTCATCAAGCGCTCGCCGACGCTGGGCGAGCATACCGACGAAGTGTTGACGGATGTACTGGGCTACACTAAAGACAAGGTGACGCAGATGAAAACGGCGGGTGCGTTTTCGTTGCCGCCGAAAAAAGTCGCATAGGAAATCAAACATGAAGCTCGCAATCATCGGCCAACAAGATTTTGGCAAAGCGGTACTCGAAGCCTGTCTCGCGCGCGGCGACGACGTTGCCGGCGTATTTTGCGCGCCCGAAAAACCCGGTGCAAAGCCTGATCCCACCAAGGCGCTGGCGCTGGAAAAAGGGCTGAAGGTATTTCAATTCCAGTCGTTGCGCAGCGCCGAGGCGCACGATGCGCTGAAATCGCTGAAAGTCGATCTCGGCATCATGGCGTACGTGCTGCAATTCGCGCCGGATACATTCACGAAGATTCCGCGCTTGGGCACGATACAGTATCACCCGTCGCTGCTGCCCAAGTATCGAGGGCCGTCGTCGATCAACTGGCCGATTATTCGCGGCGACACCAAATCCGGGTTGACGATTTTCCGCCCCAACGAGGGGCTGGACGAAGGCCCGGTGGTGCTGCAAAAAGAATGCGTGGTGGGCCCCGATGACACGCTGGGCGACGTGTATTTCAATCACCTGTTTCCGCTCGGTGTGAAGGCCATGCTCGAAGCCGCCGATCTGGTGGCGGCGGGCAAATACACGGAAACCGTGCAGGACGAATCGCAAGCGAGCTACGAAGGCTGGTGTCGCGCCTCGGAGGCGCGCATCCACTGGGCGAGCCATGTCGATTTTGTCTACAACGTGATTCGCGGCTGCAATCCCGCGCCCGGCGCATGGACCATGCTCAACGGCAAGAAGGTGCAGATTTTCGATGCGCGCAAGATCGTGTTCCGCCGCTTCGCCGATGTGGTCGGCAAGATGGGCGAAGTGTCCGATGTTGGCGAAAAAAGCTTCAAGGTCACCGCGCAAGGCGGCATGATCGAAGTGCTGCGCGCGCGCGGCGAAGACGGCAAAAAGCTCTCAGGCGGCGACTTTGCGCGCGCCAATAACGTCGCCAACGGCATGGTGTGCGATGTCTGACGATGTCTGGGTATGGCACGTGATTCTTGCTATATGTGAGTGATAGCTCACTGTCGCGTGTTGCGTGTTTTACCCACCGGGCCATGGTATCCATGGCCCGTTCGCTTTGTGCAGCATGATCTTTGTAACGCATTGTTTATAAACATATTTTTTCACATAGCGGTGCTGCGTGTGACAGAATGCCTGTTGTGCCCGCGCTGCGTACGCAGGAATACCGAGCGATTCGCTTACTCATACGCACTCAAAGCCCGTCTTTTGGTAAGTCTCAAAGCAAAAAAGTGTAGAATAAACAGTACATTGCGCCTGTTTGTTAATAGATTACGATAAGAAACTTCAAGCGGGATGAAAAAAATCGATTTTTGGCGGGCCGACTGGTTCCTCGGCGTCGTGGTGACGTTGCTGGTCCTGGCCGCCGTTGGCACCGATCTTGTGCAGAGCCTCGAGCGCAAGGCTTACGACCTTGGCGTAAAGGCGGCGTCGCGCACGCCATCCGACAAAATCGCGGTAATCGCCATCGACAAGCAAAGCATCGACAACATTGGACGCTGGCCGTGGTCGCGCGATGTTCACGCCAAAATGACCGATACGCTGACTGGCGCGCGCGCCAAGGTTAACCGCGCCGTCTCTATCCGGTAACGCGCCCAGAAGCCAAACGGCTTGGAGTAGCCCAGCGGATGAAAGCTCGCAAGATACGCGTTGCACTGCGCCTGTTCGTGCGCGTCTCGCAAAAGCCGCAGCCGCACTGGCCCCAAATCGGCCA
>CAMDLH010000231.1 GCA_945901405.1 Bordetella parapertussis
ATGCGCTGGAAGCCCTTCCCGGCGTGGGGCGCAAGACTGCCAACGTGGTGATGAATATCGCGTTTGGCGTGCCGACCATCGCGGTGGACACACATATCTTCCGCATCGGCAACCGCACCGGCATCGCGCCGGGCAAAACACCGCTGGAAGTGGAACAACGCCTGGAGAAATTCGTGCCCGATGAATTCAAGCTGCACGCACACCACTGGCTGATCCTGCACGGGCGCTACGTGTGCGTGGCGCGCACGCCTAAGTGCGGGGAGTGCTTGATTCGGGACCTTTGCGAGTACCGCGGGAAAGGCAGTGTTTAGTTTTGATGAGTGTTGAGTTAACTGCGTTCCGCTGCATGCCGTGGGTTTTGCCGTTAACTAAACACTCAAAACTCAGCATTCAACACTGGTTTACTTGGAAGTCACCAGCCCCGGCTGCCTGGCGTAAAACGCCGCCAGGTCTTCGATGTCGCGTTGCGACAGGTTGGCGGCCATGGGCGCCATGATCGCGTTTTTGCGTTTGCCGGCCTTGTAGCCTTGCAGGGACTTCACCAGGTAGTCCTGGTGCTGCCCGGCCAATTTGGGGAAGTCGGGCGACACGCTGTTGCCGTCGGGGCCGTGGCATGCGGCGCAGGCCTTGGATTTTTCCTTGCCGGCTTCGGGGTTGCCCGCCATCGCCGGCGCGCTTGCCAGCAGCGCCAGTGCGCACGCCAGTCCGAGTATTTTTTTCATTGTCCGGTCTCCCGTTACTTGCTGGCGGTTTTGGCGGGGCCGGCCGCGTAGTACGCGGCCAGGTCGGCCATGTCCTTGTCGGACAGGGTGGCGGCGATGCCCTTCATGCTCGGGTGGTTGCGATCACCGGATTTATAGGCTTGCAGCGCCTTCACGATGTAAGCGGCGTGCTGGCCGCCGATGCGCGGCACGTTGTAGACTTCGGGGAACGCGGTCTTGTAGCCCTCGATGCCATGGCAGCCCACGCACATCGAAATCTTTTTCTGGCCGGCCGCCGCATCACCTGCCGGGGCCGCCGGGGCAGCAGTCTGCGCCCATGATGCGCCGCTCACGCCGCCCGCGGCCAGCATCACCGCCACCGCGGTCATCTTGATTCCTGCATGAACTCTCATGTCGTTGCATCCCCTTTCGCGCTTTGGTACGTTGGTACTTACTTTGGTAACTTTGGTAACTTTGGTAGCTTGCCAGCGTGTTTTTACACTGCATTTACGATGCTGCTTTTGGCCGGGGATTATAACCGAAATCAACGCCGCCGTTGATGCACCCGCCGCGATGATTGATAATGCCCGCTGACCTTCAGCGCATCTCCATTGTTCACTTGAATCCGCCCGCCCCCCGCGTTCGCTACGCCAACCACCCGTGGTTGCCGCGGCTATTTCCGTTTTTGCTGTGGTGGCCGTTTACGCGCGATAACCTGCGCGCGGACGCGGTCGCCGGCATCACGGTGGCGATGGTGCTGGTACCGCAATCGATGGCCTATGCTCAGTTGGCCGGCATGCCGCCCTACTATGGCCTCTACGCCGCGTTTTTGCCGGTGCTGATCGGCGCGCTGTGGGGCTCGTCGCATCAGCTTGCCACGGGGCCGGTGGCGATGGTGTCGCTGCTGACCGGCACCACGCTCGCGCGCTTCGCGCCGCCGGGCACCGATCAATTCATCACGCTGGCGATCGCGCTGGCGCTGATGGTGGGCGTGATGGAACTCGCCCTCGGCCTGTTTCGTCTGGGCGCCATCGTCAATTTTTTGTCGCACCCGGTGATCGTCGGCTTCACCAACGCGGCGGCGATCATCATCGCGCTGTCGCAATTGAACAAGCTGCTGGGCGTGTCGGTGGGCCGCAGCGAACATTTTCTGGCCGATATCTGGGGTGTACTGCGGCTCGTCGGCGACACCCACTGGCCGACGCTGGCGATGGGGCTGTCCGCGTTCGCAATCATGGTGTTGCTGCGCAAATTCCGGCCGCAATGGCCGGGCGTGCTGGTGGCCGTGGCGCTGACCACGCTGGTGAGCTGGGGCGCGGGTTTCGAGCGCAACAGCCGCGCCGATCTTGCGCACTTTGGCGATCTGACGGTGCGCAACGTGATCGAAACGGTGATGAGCACCACCTCGCGCATTGACGAGCTGAATCGCGAGATAGGGGCGAAGGGGCGCGAAATCGCCAAGCTCAATCAGGAATTCCCCGAAGGCCACCCGCGCACGCTGGCGCTCGATTACGACGTGGACGTGTTGCGATTCGAGATGAAAATCGTCGAGCGTGAACGCACGCTGCGGCTAGGCGAGCTGAAAAAATTCAAGCTGGTGCAGGTGGTGAGCGAGCCGCCGCGTTTTCACCTTGAGGATTTGAAACCAGCGGGCGCCAAGACCGATGGCCGCGTTTGGCATGTGAGCAGGATCGACAACGGCAAGCTGCATCTCACCGGCGGCGGCGAGGTGGTGGGCGCGATACCGCCCGGCCTGCCAAGCGTGGCCGTGCCCAAACTAAGCTGGGACATGCTGTCCGCGCTGTTCAGCACCGCGCTGGTGATCACGCTGGTGGGCTTCATGGAGGCGGTGTCCGTCGCCAAGTCGATGGCGACCAAGACGCGCCAGCGCATCGACCCGAATCAGGAGCTGATCGGGCAGGGGCTGGCGAACATTGTCGGCAGCCTGTGCAAATCGTTTCCGGTGAGCGGCTCGTTCTCGCGCTCGGCGGTCAATCTTGCATCGGGCGCGATGACCGGCATGTCATCGGTGGTCACCGCGGTGATCGTGCTGGTGACGCTGCTCGTATTCACGCCGCTTTTGTATCACCTGCCGCAAGCCGTGCTGGCGGCGGTGATCATGATGGCGGTGACCAACCTCATCAACTTCAAGGCCATGCTACACGCTTGGAAAGCGCACAAGCACGACGGCGTCGCGGCCATCGTCACCTTCTGCGCGACGCTTGGCTTCGCGCCGCATCTGGATACGGGCTTGCTGGTCGGCGCGGGGCTGGCGATCGTGCTGTATCTGTATCGCACCATGAGCCCGCGAGTGGTGATTTTGTCGCGCCACGCCGATGGCACGCTGCGCGATTCGCATTTATTCAACCTGCCCACCAGCGAACACATCATCGCGATCCGTTTCGACGGCTCGTTGTATTTTGCCAACGTGCCGTACTTCGAGGACGCGATCCTCGAGGAAGCCGCGCGCAACCCCAAGGCCAAATATATTCTGGTGGTGAGCGAGGCCATCAACGAAGTCGATGGCTCGGGCGAAGAAGTCATACGCCATCTGGTGACGCGGCTACGCGAGCGCGGGCTGACGATGGTGTTCTCCGGCATGAAACTGCAAGTGATGAATGTGCTGCGGCGCACCGGGCTCAACGAAACCATAGGTACGGACAACTTCTTCAACACCGAAGACGCCGCACTCGATGCCATATTCACGCGCATCGACGACGCCGCGTTCGACGCCGCGGCCTGCCCTTTGCGGCGGCAGACGGTGGCGCCGTAAGTATTTGTTTTTATTGAGTATTTTTAAATGGGCAAACGGCTAACCAAAATCTACACGCGCACCGGCGACGGCGGTGATACCGGCTTGGCCGATGGCAGCCGCGTGCCAAAAAATAGCGCGCGCATCGAGGCCATGGGCGCGGTGGATGAGCTGAACAGCAGCATCGGCATGCTGCTGTGCGAAGCACTGCCCAAGGACACGCGCAAGCAGTTGCTGAAGGTGCAAAACGATTTGTTCGATCTCGGCGGCGAACTCAGCGTGCCCGGACATCCGGTGCTGAAAAAAGCGCGTATTGCCACACTGGAGCAAACACTCGATCACTACAACGCGGATTTGCCGCCGCTGCAAAATTTTATATTGCCGGGCGGCTCGCGCGCGGCCTCGGCCGCGCATGTCGCGCGCACCGTGTGCCGGCGCGCGGAGCGGCGCGTGGTGGCGCTCGGCGCGGAAGCGCCGCCGCTGGCGTGCCCGTATCTGAATCGTTTGTCCGACCTTTTATTCGTGTTAAGCCGCGTGCTCAACCGGGTGGCCGGCGAGCCCGGCGTGCCCGAGGTGCCCGAGGTGCTATGGCAACAGACCCGCAAGTAGAGCGCAACGAGCGCCTCGCCGGCCTGCTCGCGCGCTGCGCCCTGCGCGACCAGCAGGCGTTCGCCGCGCTGTATCGCGAAACGTCGTCGAAACTGTTTGGCGTTGCCGTGCGTATAGTGAGAAGAAACGACTGGGCCGAGGACGTCTTGCAGGAAAGCTACATCAATATCTGGAACCACGCCGCCGATTACAGCACCGGCAAGAGCGCGCCACTTACGTGGATGACCAGCATCGTGCGCAATCGCTCGCTCGACTGGCTGCGCCGCCCGCAGCTTGAAACTGGCGGCGAGGAATACGAGATCGCGGTCGAGCTTTGGCAAGACGGCTCCGACGGCCCGCTCGAGCAAGCCAGCGCCTCGGCTGATGCCGCGGCACTCGCGCGCTGCATGCGCACGCTCGAGCAATCACAGCGTCAGACCATCGCGCTGGCGTTTTTTCATGGCTTGTCGCACTCTGAACTGGCCACGCACATGAAGCAGCCGCTGGGCACGGTAAAAACCTGGGTACGGCGCGGCATGGACAAACTGAAAACCTGTCTGGGTACGGCGTGAGATACAACAACCCCATCTTGCGCGACAAACTGGCGGCCGAGTACGTGCTCGGCACGCTACGCGACGCCGCGCGCGCGCGGTTTCAGAGCCTGATGAAATACGACGCCGAATTGCGTGCACGCGTCACCGACTGGGAAACAAAACTAGCGCCACTGACCCTCGCCGCGCGCGACATCACGCCCCCGCCGCGCGTGTGGGAGCGCATCGCCGCGCGCATGGCCGGCACAACGCCACGCACAAGCTGGCGGGCAAGCCTCGCGCTGTGGCGCGGCCTTGCGGCCGCGTGCGCCATCGCCGCCGTCACACTCGGCATCACGCTACGCAATATTCCCCCGGTTGAGCCGCAGCCATCGACCATCGCGGTGATGAGCGACGAAAAATCCCAGGCCGCCATGGTGATCTCGTGGCTGCCGTGGAGCGCGCAACGCGAGCCGCGCATCCGCGTGCGCATCGTCACTCCGCACGCCACCATGCCCGACAACACCTCGTGGGAACTGTGGATGATGCCCGGCGGCGACGCCGCACCCGTGTCACTGGGCCTGGTGTCGCTCGAACAAACGCAGGAACTGCCGATACGCCGCGAACTCACCGCGAGCCTGGGCAAGGCGTGGGGCGTCGCACTGTCGGTAGAACCCAAAGGCGGCTCGCCCACCGGCAAGCCCACCGGGCCGGTGATCATGAAGGGGCAGTGCGTCAAGGTTCGATAGATTGCACGGCGCAATGCCTTCGGCGATTGCGCCCTACAAAATCAACTCCGTATCCTCATGTGCATACGCCGGTGCGCAGGCGCACAGAATCTTCAGCGGCGTGTCGCCTGTGTTCTCGATGCAATGTGCGGCGCCTGGCGCAATGCACACGGTGTCGCCAACCGTCACGGCAAACACTTGCGCGCCCAGCGTCATGCACCCTGCCCCTTGAGTGATGTAATAAATCTCCTCGGTAACGTGATGGCGGTGCAACAATGTTTTTGCGCCGGGCGCTACAATGGCTTCGGCGAAACTTTGCGCGTGGTTGCCGTGCACGGATGGATGCATCAGCTCGCGGATTTGCGAGCCGTCCTTGGTGATATACGACGTCGCTGACGCATACGAGGATTTCATGAAAGTAACCTCAGGTGAAAACGTTGGGCAATAATAATCCGCCGCTGCTCGGCGTGCTGGGCGGCATGGGGCCACTGGCGACGGTGGATTTCCTGAAAAAGTTGATCGAGGAGACGCCCGCCGTACGCGATCAGGAGCACATCCCGGTTGTCACGTATTCGGTGCCGCAGATTCCCGACCGCCCGGCGGCGATTTTGCATGGCGCCGAATCACCGCTGCCGCATATGCTTGCGGGTATCGCGACGCTGCGCAATGCCGGCGCGCAAACCATCGCCATCGCCTGTAACACAGCGCACTACTGGTACGACGATCTCGTTGCCCAAGGCGGCTTGCCGATCATTCACATCGCCGGCGCGGCCTGCGCCGGCCTTGCGGCACGCGGCATCAGGGGCGCGCGCGTGGGGCTGATCGCCACCAAGGGCACGGTGGCGGCCGGATTTTTTCAGCAGCGCTTCGCCCAACAGGGCTATGAATGTGTGCTGAATACCGATGACGAACAGGATCAATTCGTGCTGCCCGCCATCGAGCACGTGAAGCGCAACGAACTCGCCGCGGCGCACGTGCTCGCTCTGGACGCCGCGCTCGGCCTGCAAGCGCGCGGTGCGCGGGCGATTATCCTGGGCTGCACCGAAATTCCGCTGGCCATCGATTTCGCCGCGTCCTCCGCGGCACCCGCGTGCGTGGATGCCACGCGCGCGCTCGCGCGCGCCTGCGTTGCCTGGTGGCGCGAGGCGTCATCCGCGCCCCGAACCGCGCGTTAATCCCAGGCGGCTATGTCGTGCAATGGGATCATTTACGTAACCAATTGATTTCATTAACATTTTTTATTACGCTTGCTGGACAGTTCGGCGTACTTACGTTAAATTACCCACCGCGCAATTTCCCCGAAGTCCGTTCCATCCATATATCAAATCATTGAGGAGATAAATATGAAACGCATCACCACTTTACTTGCGGCGTTGTTTGCCGGCGTGGCGCTCACCGGCGCCGCTTATGCGCAGGACAGCACGCTGAAAAAAATCAAGGATACCGGCGTCATCAAGATCGGCCATCGTGACGCGTCGATTCCGTTTTCGTATCTGGACGACAAGCAAAAGCCCATCGGCTACGGCGTTGACATTTGCCTGAAAATCGCCGACGCGGTCAAGGCCAATCTGAAAATGCCGAATCTCAAAGTCGAATTCGTGCCGGTCACTTCGCAAACGCGCATCCCCATCCTCACCGGCGGCAACATCGATGTCGAATGCGGCTCCACCACCAACAGCGTCGAGCGCCAGAAGCAGGTTGCCTTCGCCCCCACCTACTTCATGACCGGCACCAAGATCGTGGTGAAGAAAAGCTCCGGCATCAAGGGCTACGACGACCTGAAAGGCAAGAACGTGGTGTTCACGCAGGGCACCACCAACGAGCGCGCGATGAAGGCCTACAATGACGCGAAGAATCTCGGCATCAATTTCATTCCGTCCAAAGATCACGCCGAATCGTTCCTCGCGGTTGAGACCGGCCGCGCGGTGGCGTTTCCGATGGACGACATCCTGCTCTATAGCTTGATCGCCAGCGCCAAGACACCCGGCGACTACGTGGTGCTCGGTGAATTCCTCTCCGATGACCCGTACGCGATCATGCTGCGCAAGGACGACGCCGAGTTCAAAAAGCTCGTCGATGATACCGTCAGCAACCTCTACAAGAGCGGCGAGATCAACAAAATCTACGCCAAGTGGTTCCAGTCAAAAATTCCGCCCAAGGGCATCAATCTTAACTTTGCCATGTCCGACGGGCTGAAAGCCGCGATCAAGAAGCCGAACGATACGGGTGTGGGCGCTTGCGGCAAGATGACGTGCTGAACGCTGGTTTGCATTGAGCCGGTATGGGGAGCCTGCGGGTTCCCCGTTTTTTTATGCGCCGGCGGCCTCGCGCGCAGCGTTCGTTTTCTGCCCGGTCACTCTTGGAATAACGTGCCGCACGCCCCATAATTCCCCCATGCGACAAATCGGAAAACGCACCCTCAGCCAACCTGCCGCCACCCCTAGCGCGGATGCTCTGCGCCAGGCTGCTGTCCATCAGCGCACCGGGCAAGCGCTGGCGGCGCTGGCCACCACCGGGATCGTAAAAGGCATCTACCGTTTTGCCACGCACGAAGCGATGAACCGCCACAGCGACGAAGCGCTCGCGCGCGCGATAGCCGCCAACGTCCGGCGCCGCGCCGGCGACGTCGACAGCCGATAATGAGCACGCCCGGGCAAGAGACCGCTCGGCCGGCCAGCGTCGATGATCTGAAGCTCTTGCTGCGCGCGTTAAACGACCATGGCGTCGAGTACCTGCTGATTGGCGGATACGCTCTCTACGCGCTGGGCTACCAGCGCGGCACAACGGATATTGATGTCGTGTTGCGGCCAACCCAAGAGCAAGGCGAGCGCGTAAAACAAGCACTCATGCTGCTGCCCGACAAAGTATCCGCGGAACTGATGCCACAATGGTTTACAGGGGGTGAAACTATCCGTGTCGCGGATGCTTTTGTGGTGGACTTGATGTTTAACGCCTGCGGCGAAACCTACGAGTCTCTGCTACCTTACGCGCTAACGATCGATTTTGAAGGCATTCCAGTTCGCACCCTGAATATCGAGGGTCTGCTCAAGACAAAACAATCCGCGCGCGATAAAGACAAGCTCGACCGGTTGATCCTGGAACGAGCGCTCCAGGAATTGAACAAAGATTCGCGAAAATGAAACACACAGAGGGCATTCGGCGGCGGTAACGCTGGTCTTGTATTTGCGGTAAAGTCCCTTCACCATGGATTTCAGCTTCCTCTCCCAGCCCGCGTTTTCTGGCGGCGGCACTTACCTCGACTGGGTGTTCTCGGGCATCAGATGGACGCTCTACGTCTCCTTCCTCGCATGGATCATCGCGTTCTCGCTGGGTTCGGTGCTCGGCGTATTGCGCACGGTGCCGCTGGCGATTTTGCGCGTGCCGGCGACGATTTACGTCGAGGTGTTCCGCAACATCCCACTGCTGGTGCAGATGTTCATCTGGTATTTCGTGGTGCCGGAGATCGTGCCCAAGACCGCGGGCGACTGGCTGAAAACTCAAATGCCGATGCCGGAGTTCTGGAACGCGGTGTTTTGCCTGGGCACCTACACCGCCTCGCGCGTGGCCGAGCAGGTGCGTGCGGGCATACAGTCTATCCCGCGCGGGCAAACCAACGCCGGACTTGCCATGGGCTTGACACTGCCGCAAACCTACCGCCACGTGCTGCTGCCGATGTCGTATCGCATTGTTATTCCGCCGCTGACCACGGAATTTCTCACCATCTTCAAGAATTCCTCGATCGCGCTCACCA
>CAMDLH010000232.1 GCA_945901405.1 Bordetella parapertussis
CCCCATGAGCGCAAGTCATGACCTAATTCATACACAGCGACCGGTGGTACACGGCGTGCCGTAGGCCATCGTCTGGCCGCGGGAAGCGCGTACTGAAGAAATATTCCAGCGCCCCGCCGATGCTACACAAGCTTGCGGCAAGGACACGACACATGTCAGAACCAGTCTGCGAATTTCGCCGCGCGACGAGAGACGATCTGCCGCGCATCGTGCAAATGCTCGCCGATGATGCGATCGGCGCCAGGCGCGAAGCCTGCACGGAGCCGTTGCCAGACAGCTACTACCTTGCCTTCGATGCCATCGAGCGCGATCCGAACAACGAACTCATCGTCGCCGAAATCGATGACAAGATTGCAGGTGTGCTGCAAATCACTTTCATTCCGAACATCACGTATCAAGGCGGCTGGCGCGCGTTGATCGAGGGTGTGCGCGTCGCGGCGGCGTTGCGATCCGCCGGCGTCGGGCGTCAACTATTCGAGTGGGCCATCGAACGCGCGAAGCAACGAAGCTGTCACATGGTGCAGCTCACGTCGGACAAGGCGCGCCCCGGCGCTATTCGTTTTTACGAGAATCTGGGCTTCGTCGCGTCGCATGAGGGTATGAAACTGCATCTGACAGGCAACCCGTGACGCCCTTGCTGATCTCGATAAAATAGTCAATAAAAACAATATGTTACCAACATTCATCAATGGGGCCACAGCATGCACGATGAATCCAAGCCGGTACCAATGACTCGCCGGACACTGTTGGGCGCAGCAGCGGCCGGCGCGGTAGTCGCGATGAATCCCGCGCTCGCGCAGTAACCCGCGCCCAAGCCCACGCGCGTCAAAGGCCCGGCGGTGTGGCTCGAGATGGATCAGTTCGAACTTGACGCGGCTTACGATCGGGCCGCTTATGCACCGAACCTGCAGCAGATCGTCAAGCGCTATGCGACCAACAGCGAAGCCGTGCGAATACGCATCGGCGCGCCTCGGCGTTTTGCGTATGGCTCGACACCCATCGAAGGGCTTGATGTTTACCTGACCAAGCGCGCCAATGCGCCGGTCAATATATTCATACACGGCGGCGCGTGGCGCGGAGGCCTGGCGAAAGATTTCGGCTACGCCGCCGAGTTGTTCGTGAATGCGGGTGCGCATTTTGTCGTGCCTGATTTTATCAACGTGATCGAGGCGGGCGGCGATCTCATGCCGATGGCCGTGCAAGTGCGCCGCGCGGTTGCGTGGGTGTATCGAAATGCCCGAAACACTTGCCAATCCGTACGGACTGCCGGGCCGCGCGGTACTGCAGCAGATGAAACTCGCTCCAGCGTAGCGCCTCGTTATTTCGCCCGCAGCGACAGATCCAGGCCGCGTAGCAACGGCAGGCACACATCGATGGTGGGCGTTGCGACACCGAGATCACGCGCGAACGCTTGCGTTTGCCCGAGCAGCGCATCGACTTCGAGCGATTTGCCGGCGAGCACATCCTGAAACGTGGACGGGCGCACGCCGGGTTTACCACGCGAACGCTTGGCGACTTGCTCGACGTTGATCTCCTTGGTCATGTCCCAGCCGAGTTTCGCCGCCACCGCCAGCGTCTCGCCGATGATGCCCATCGACAACCTGACGAGGCCATCGTCGCCGGCCACGGCCGCCGAGTCGAGACGCGTGAGCGAGCACAGCGTGTTGTTCGACGCGTTGTTGGCGAGCTTGCGGAAAATCTCGCCGCGGATGTCCGCCATGGTCGTGGTTTCGATACCGGTGGCGCGCACCAGCTCGGCCACCTGCGTGAGGCGCGCGCTTGACGAGCCATCGGGCTCGCCGAACACCCAGCGATTCTGGTTGCTGTGTTGAATGATGCCGGGCGCCACCAGTTCGTTGGGCGAATAGGCCACCGAGCCGATCACGCGTTCGGGGCGCACGTGGTTCCACAAACCCGCGCCCGGATCGAGCAGCGCCAACGTACCCTTAGCGCCCTTGCCGCTGGTGCCGCCCTTGTCGGCACCAGCACCATGATTGAACCACCACGGAATGCCGTTCACCAGCAGCACCGCGCAACCATCGGGCTTGATCACTTTGCCGATGGCTTCGGCGGCGGCAGGCAGGGTGTGCGCTTTTAACGCCACGAACACGATGTCCTGCGGGGGCAGCGACGCCGGATTGTCCGTGGCCACAGCGGGCTTGCCGCCCAACTCACGCCCGCCGATTCGCAGCGTGATGCCGCGCTCCTTGATCGCGGCGAGTTGCGCGCCGCGTCCGACCACGGAGACCTCCGCGTTATTTGCGGCTATGAGTTGCGCGGCAATATGCCCGCCCAGCGCGCCCGCGCCGAAGATACAGAATTTCATGTGGGGTTCCCAAAAAAACGCGGATTTTACTCTATCGCTTGCATGCGCCGCGCGCCGCGTCTAAGCTCGGCGCCCATGATGAATGTTCATGGAAAACGCATGATGCATGGGTTGCTGCATACGCTGGGTTTCGTGGTGCTGATGTTTTTTTCATTGAGCGCGGCGGCGCAGGCGCCGTTGATCCTGATAGAGACCTCGCTGCCCTCGGCGGCCTATGCGAACTTCGCGCTGGCCAAGGATAGTTCGAGTTTCGCCCTCGACAGCGCGGAGAATCAGGCACTGCTCGACAAGGGTTTCGGCAAGCCGCTGGCGGTGCAGCAAGTGCTCGTGCAGCACGTGCTGCTGGCCTCCCCCGCCACCAAGTTATTGATACCCGCGCCGTTCGGCTGGCGCGGCTTCGATGACGGCAAGCGCACACGATTGTTCACGCCCAACGGCAACATCGGCATCATCGTCAGCGCGATGTCCACCGAAGGTTTCACAAGCTGGGATGACGCGCGCGAGCAAGTGTGGCGCGTCGCGCGCGAATCCGCGGAAAAGCGCGCCAAGGCCGATCCGCGCTACCAGGCGCGCATCATACGGCTGGCGGATGGCACCTTCGGCATGCGCGAGATGAACATGCAAGACAGCGAAGGCCCGCATTCCTCGGTGACGGTATTCAAGCAGCATCCGGGTGACGCAAAACTAGCGGTGCGCATCAACCTGTATGCGCCGGTGGATGACTTCGAGCGGTATCTCGGGCTGCTGGGGTTGGTGATTAGGGACGTGCAGGTGACGAAGCGGTGAGATGAACAGCGCGGGCCGTGTTTTTTGTGTGCTCTCGCCGCTGAAGGGGTTGAAGCGGCGGCACCCGGGACGCTTCGATGCGCGCTAACCAGCGCCTGAAAGTTTGTATTCGTAATCAATAGTCAACGGCGCGTGATCCGAAAACTTTTCGTCCTTGTAGATCGCCACGCGCTTGGCCGTGGCCGCCACGCCGGGCGTGGCGATGTGATAATCGATGCGCCAGCCGACGTTCCTGGCATACGCCTGCCCGCGATTGGACCACCACGTATATTGCTCGGGCCGCTGGTCAACCTGGCGAAACACATCCACCCACTTCAACTCGTCAAACACCTGCGTCAACCACTCGCGTTCCTCGGGTAAAAATCCGGAATTCTTGCGATTGCCGCGCCAGTTTTTGAGATCGATTTCCTTGTGCGCGATGTTCCAGTCGCCGCACATCACGACCTCGCGCCCGCTCGCCTTGAGCTTTTTCAGACGAGGATAAAAACGCTCCATGAATTTGAATTTGACCTGCTGGCGTTCCTCGCCGCTCGAACCCGATGGCAGGTAGACCGAGATCACCGACAGCTTGCCGAAGTCGGCGCGCACGTAGCGGCCTTCGCTGTCGATGTCGGCGATGCCCATGCCAATTTTCACGCTATCGGGCTTGCGCCGCGCATACACGCCAACGCCGCTGTAGCCCTTTTTTTCGGCGTAATGAAAATAGCCGTGAAAACCCGCGGGTGCGAGCATCTCTTCGCTCATATCGGCGGCCTGCGCCTTCACTTCCTGCACGCACACCACGTCGGCGCGCTGCTTGGGCAGCCAGTCGAAAAAACCCTTGTTGCGTGCGGAGCGGATGCCGTTGAGATTGGCTGAGATGATACGCATGGTTTACCGGAGTTAATCGTGACTGGCCCGATTCTAGCTACAAACAGCCGCGCACGCGGTGTCAACCCACACTGGGGCCCGCGCGCTATTGCCTGCGGGGCGAACGCGAAGCGGTTATAATTTGCACGATAATTCAGCCACTTAGTCACTACAGGCACAAGGAGACGGGCATGAGCACACTTTCAGGGAAATTCGGCATCGCTACGATTGCAGGGTTAGCTACACTGATGGCCGCCCTGCCGCTGGCTGCATTGGCGCAAACGAAATCCAAGCCCGGTATCGTGTGCTGGAAAGATAAATCCGGCAAGGTTATAGGCTGTGGCGACACCGTGCCGCCCGAATTTCGCGATAACGCCACCAAGGAGCTCGACAAACAAGGCTTGACGCGCAAATCCGGCGAATCGACCGCCGAGGTCAACGCACGCCGCGAGCAGGAACAGGCGCGCGCGAAGGACAAAGCCGATGAGGATCGCCGCGTGGCGGAGCAACGGCGCCGTGACAACGCGCTGCTCAACACCTATACCAACGAGAAAGAAATCGATCTCAAGCGCGACCGCGAACTGAAAGCCGCCGACCAGAGCATCAGCCAGCAGCAGGCCGCCCTGAAACTCGCCAACGAGCGTCTGGCGGATGCGACCAAGCGCAACACCAAGGAGGATATGGCGCGCGCCGAGCGCGACAAATCCACGATCCAAAACAGCATCACGTCCAAGGAAGCTGAAAAAGGCGAGATCACAAAAAAATACGCGGAAGAAAAGAAACGCTACATGGATTTGAAGGGCATCCCGCAGCCTGCGGCAAGTGCGCCAACCGCTACACCGGCAACTGCGGCCGCGCCAGCCGCTGCTGCACCGGCTGCACCAGCGCCAGCCAAAAAATAAGAGGACAGGCGGCGCGCGCGACTACTGCGCGAGCTTACGTTTGAGCAGTTCATTCACCTGTTGGGGGTTGGCTTTACCCTTGCTGGCTTTCATCACCTGCCCCACCAGCGAATTGAAGGCTTTTTCCTTGCCGGCCTTGTAGTCGGCGACTTGCTGGGCGTTGGCCGTGAGCACTTCATCGACGATTTTTTCGATCGCGCCCGAGTCGGAGATTTGCTGTAAGCCTTTGTTTTTAATCACATTGTCGATAGCATCTGCGCCGGCAGCTGGCGCTGCCCAAAGTGCATCGAACACGTCCTTGGCAATTTTCCCCGAGATCGTGCCGTCGGTGATGCGCTCGACCAGCCTGCGCAACTGCGCGGCATCGATGCGGCTTTGCGTGATATCGAGATTCTCTTCGTTGAGCCGCGCGCCCAGCGCGCCGTTGATCCAGTTTGCGCACAACTTTGCCAGTTTGGCATCTGCGCCGCGCGCGCTGGCTTCGAAATAATCCGCCAGTTCTCGGCTCCCGGTGAGTAACGCGGCATCGTACGCGCTTACGCCAAACTCGGCGGCAAATCGTGCCTGCTTCGCGACCGGCAGCTCGGGCATCGCCGCGCGCGTGGCGTCAATCCACGACGGCGTGACTTCGAGCGGCAACAAATCCGGATCGGGGAAGTAGCGATAGTCGTGTGCATCTTCCTTGGTGCGCATCATGCGCGTCGTGCCGCTGGCCGGGTCGAACAACACCGTGGCCTGCACGATCTTGCGGCCTTCCTCGATTTCGTTGATCTGCCATTGCACTTCGTAGTCGATGGCCTGCTGCAAAAACCTGAAACTGTTCAGGTTCTTGATTTCGCGCCGCGTGCCAAGTTTGTCCGCGCCCATCGGCCGCACCGACACGTTGGCGTCGCAACGGAACGAGCCTTCCTGCATGTTGCCGTCGCAGATGCCGATCCAGCGCACCAGCGCGTGCAGCGCGCGGGCGTAGGCCACCGCCTCGGCCGATGAACGCATGTCTGGTTCGGAGACGATTTCAAGCAGCGGCGTGCCGGCGCGATTCAGGTCGATGCCGGTTGCGCCGTGAAAATCCTCGTGCAGCGACTTGCCCGCGTCTTCTTCAAGGTGCGCGCGCGTAAGGTGCACCGTCATTTCGCGCTCGCCAACGTGTATCGTGAGCGAGCCGCCCTCGACGATCGGCAATTCATACTGGCTGATCTGGTAGCCCTTGGGCAGGTCGGGGTAGAAATAATTCTTGCGCGCAAACACCGAGCGCGGCGCGATACGCCCGCCCACCGCGAGACCGAAGCGAATCGCGCGTTCGACCGCACCCTTGTTCATCACCGGCAACACGCCCGGCAGCGCGAGATCCACGGCGCAAGCTTGCGTATTGGGACTCGCGCCGAATGCCGTCGCCGCGCCCGAAAAAATCTTCGACACGGTGGACAACTGGGCGTGGGTTTCAAGCCCGATGACGGTTTCCCATTTCATCGCTTCACGCCTCGCGAACCAACGGCGGCATGCGCTCATGCCAGTCCACCGCCAACTGATATTGATGCGCCACGTTGAGCATGCGCGCTTCGGAAAAATAATTGCCAATGACCTGCAAGCCCACCGGCAGGCCGCCGCCATCGAAGCCGCACGGGATCGACATGCCCGGCAGCCCGGCGAGATTGACCGCGATGGTGTAGATGTCCGAAAGATACATCTGCACCGGATCACCGGCTTTCTCGCCGATCCTGAACGCGGTCGAAGGGCTGGTCGGCCCCATGATGACGTCGCATTTCTTGAATGCCTCGACGAAATCCCGAGCGATCAACCGGCGCAGCCGCTGCGCCTTGATGTAGTACGCGTCGTAGTAGCCGTGCGACAAAACGTAAGTGCCGATGAGGATGCGGCGCTTCACTTCCGCGCCAAAGCCCTGCGCGCGGGTTTTTTCGTACATGTCGGTGAGATCGCCGTAGTCGGGCGCGCGAAAACCATAGCGCACGCCGTCAAAGCGCGACAGATTGCTTGACGCCTCGGCCGGCGCGATCACGTAGTACACCGGCACCGACAATGCCATGTTGGGCAGGCTTACCTCCACCGTCTCGCAGCCGAGGCGGCGGAACTCGGCGATCGCCGCCTCCACCGCGCGCGTCACATCGGGCGCCGCGCCCTCGCCGAAAAACTCCTTGGGCAAGCCGATTTTCAGCCCCTTGAGCGGCAGCGCCAGATCGCGCGTGTAGTCCTCGGTTTCGCGTTCGAGGCTGGTGGAGTCGCGCGGGTCGTGGCCCGCCATCACGTTCATCATCAGCGCCATGTCCTCGGCGGTGCGCGCCATCGGCCCGCCCTGATCGAGGCTGGATGCAAACGCGATCATGCCGTAGCGCGACACCACGCCGTAGGTGGGCTTCAGCCCGCAGATGCCGGTCAGCGCCGCCGGCTGGCGGATCGAGCCGCCGGTGTCGGTGCCGGTTGCCGCAGGCGCCAGCCGTGCCGCCACCGCCGCCGCCGAGCCGCCGGAGCTGCCGCCGGGCACGGTATCGAGTTTCCAGGGATTGCGCACCGGGCCAAAATACGAAGTCTCGTTGGACGAACCCATCGCGAACTCGTCCATGTTGGTCTTGCCCAGATTCACCGCGCCGGCTTCGTTAAAACGCTGCACCACGTGCGCGTCGTACGGCGACACGAAGTTCGACAACATGCGCGAGCCGCAGGTGGTGAGCCAGCCCTTGCTGCAGAAAATATCTTTTTGCGCGATCGGCACGCCGGTCAGCGGCCCGGCGTTTCCCGCCGCCCGCCGTACATCCGCGGCGTGCGCCTGTGCCCGGCTTTGCTCAGCGTCGAGCGTGATGAAGCAATTGAGGCTGCTCTGTAACTTATTGATTTTATTGATAAAATAATTTGTTACCTCGACGCTGGAGAACTTTCCGGCGGCAAGCCCGTCACATAGATGCTTGAGTGTATTGTGAAGCATTAAGGTAGCGGCAAGAGCAAGGGTCGAGGAATCAAGGAAAGCCAGGGACGGAGGGGCCGCGCATCATGGCGGCGCGCCGCGAATCTCTCACTCGATAAGCTATTCAATTACTTTCGGCACCAGATACAGCCCCGCCTCGACTTGCGGCGCCACGGACTGAAACAACGCATGCTGATCGGTTTCGGTCACGCGGTCTTCGCGCAACCTCAACATGACCTGCTGTGCATGCGACATCGGCTCGACGCTGGCGGTATCGACGGCCTGCATTTGCTCGATCAAACCGAAGATGCCGGACATTTGCGTGAGCGCGGAGCGCGCCTCGTTTTCATTCACCGCGATGCGCGCGAGCCGCGCGACGCGCTTCACTTCTTCGAGCGTAAGTGCCATGAAAGTTACCGAAAAATTTGTGTAAAAATACGAAGCCGTTTGCAGAGCTATAGGGTATCATAATCGCCTGCCGAACCGCCCTCGCCACCTCGATACGCCGCACGATATATACACCCGGAATTGTTTATGTTTGGTTTTCTCACCAGTTACTTCAACGACGATCTTGCCATCGATCTGGGCACCGCCAACACACTGATATTCATGCGCGGCAAGGGCATCGTGCTCGACGAACCGTCGGTGGTGGCGATCCGCCAGGACGGCGCCAACGGCAAGAAAATGATTCAGGATGTCGGCCTCGCGGCGAAAATGATGCTGGGCCGCACGCCCGGCAACATCACCGCGATTCGTCCGATGAAGGACGGCGTGATCGCCGACTTCACCGTCACCGAGCAGATGTTGAAACACTTCATCCGCAAGGTGCACCGCTCGCGGCTGTTCAAGCCCAGTCCGCGCATCATCATCTGCGTGCCCTGTGGTTCCACGCAAGTCGAGCGCCGCGCGATTCGTGAATCCGCGCTGGGCGCGGGTGCGTCGCGCGTGAATCTGATCGAAGAACCCATGGCCGCCGCCATCGGCGCCGATCTGCCGGTGGGTGAAGCCACCGGCTCGATGGTGGTCGATATCGGCGGCGGCACCACCGAGGTCGGCGTCATCGCGCTGGGCGGTCTCGTCTACAAAGGCTCCGTGCGCGTGGGCGGCGACAAATTCGACGAAGCCATCATCAATTACATACGCCGCAACTACGGCATGCTGATCGGCGAGAGCACCGCCGAGCAAATCAAAAAAGACATCGGCTCGGCCTTCCCCGGCTCCGAAGTACGCGAAAAAGAAGTCAAGGGCCGCAATCTGGCCGAAG
>CAMDLH010000233.1 GCA_945901405.1 Bordetella parapertussis
TTGGCAGCGCCTGTATGCGCATCCGATCTACTTTCTGGAGACCTTTATCGATCCGCAACGGTTTCGCGGCACCTGTTACCGTGCGGCCAACTGGATCTACCTGGGCGATACCACCGGACGGGGTAAAGACGCCCCGACGTATGAGCCTACCGCCACGCCCATTCGCCGTGATGGCCAACAGCCGATCATCTTCATGCAATGCGGAGCAATCCGTTACACGGCAGCCAATCCCGCTAACGCGCCGAAAGACCTTGAAGTCGCTTCACACTTGATCGACACGCGCATCGATCTGCCCTCGGATGCCGGCATTCAGGATGTATTCCGGCATCTGGCAAACGACCTGGGCAGAACGAATGCGATTGCGGCCGAGATTTGCGGCGCCTTCGCTCAAGGACGAAAGGTGCTGGTTCTCACTGAACGCACCGAACATCTGGATGCAATTCTAAAAGCACTGACCGACAAGGGGCTATCGCCGTTCGTTTTGCATGGCCGCATGTCAAAAAAGCAACGCACCAAGCTGATTTCAGAATTGGAGGCGTTGCCACCGGATGCGCCGCGCATCCTGCTTGCCACGGGAAAATTGATCGGCGAAGGGTTTGACCACCCACCGCTGGACACCCTGGTGCTGGCGATGCCGATTTCATGGAAGGGCACACTACAGCAGTACGCTGGCCGGCTCCACCGCGAACATGCGACCAAAACCGACGTGCGCATCATCGATTTTGTGGACACAGGCCATCCGGCAGTGCTGCGAATGTGGGAAAGACGGCAACGAGGATACCGCGCAATGGGGTACAGGCTTGGCAATGGTCTGCCTAATCGAACAATCCGGTCAAACGCTACAACCGAGGAAACATTCGACCAGCCTGGTGATGATTAACCGCCTGCAAGAAGCTGGCTATTTGTCTTGATGGTATTTTTGATGGTATCTGACAATAGTCACCTTACTACTGTCATTTACAATCAATAACTTATAAACACAATGCGGTGCTGGCTCCCGCACCATCCCGTTATATTTTTAGAAATGTCCGCGTGCCTCACGGTGCGCAGCCGCGTCTATTTCGCGACCTGCTTCGCCACGGGTGCGCCAATCCACGGCTCGTCGGCGATGTCGAACAGGCCTTGTTCAAAACCCTTGAATTTGTCCGAACGCTTCGAGCGGTAATTTTTTTCGCTCGCTTCCTCGGGTAGTTCGTCATACGCAACCGCGCCATTGGCGAGGCACTTGGCCGCGGTGCCTTCGAGATCGTCAACGTAGACGCCGAAGTGATGCGGCCCGGTGAAGTTCATGCCGCGGTCGATTTGATCCTGCTTGAAGTGCAGCACCGAGATGTTGATGGCGCCGTCGGTCAGCACCACGCCGCGCGCGCGCGGGTTGTCGAGACGGCGAATTTCCTCCCAGCCGAAAACTTCCTTGTAAAACTCGGCCTGTTTTTCCGGGTCTTGACTGGCGATGGCGAGATGTTGAATGCGGGCCATGTAGAACTCCTTACCTGAAGTGGTTGCGCGCGTTTACGCGATTAAAGAGCGCGCAATATAGCGCCGCCGCTCCGGGGGATCAACCTTGAATAAATCCGATCGATTGCTTGAACGCCCCGGCGGGTTTGAGCGCCAGCATGCGCGCCACGATGCCGGCGGAACTTCCGGCAGCTTTCATTTCAATTGCGAACCTTTGTCATGTCCACGCAAGTCTATTCGGCTTTCAGCCCCGCGATCTTCGCCAGCCGCGCGTTCTGCGCGATCTCGCGGCTGATGCGCGCGCCGAGATCCTCCGGCGTGCTGCTTTGCGGCTCGATGCCGAGCTTGTTAAACGCAATCTTCATCTCGGCCGTGCCCACGACCTTGACCACCGTGGCGTTGAGCCGCAGCAACACATCACGTGGCACGCCCGCGGGCGCGATCAAGCCGTACCACCCGCTATATTCGTAGCCCGGCAAACCCGACTCATCGAGCGTGGGCACCGCGGGCATCAGCGCCGCGCGCCGCTGGCTGCTGACCGCGATCGGCGCCAGTCTGCCGGTGTTCACCAGCGGCAGAGCCGAGGGAATGCTCGCGAAACAAAGATCGACCTCGCCCGCGGCGGTTCGGATCACGCTCTCCGCGGAGCCGCCCTTGTACGGCACGTGGTTGATGTCGATTTTGGCGGTGAGCTTCAACAGCTCGGTGGGCAGATGCGTCGCGCCGCCGATACCGGATGAGCCATAGTTAAGCTTGCCCGGCTGCGCGCGCGCGAGCTTGATCAGCTCGCGCACATTGCGCGCCGGCACGGAAGGATGCACCAGCAGCAAATACGTGCCGATGTTCACCAGCGACACGGGTGCGAAATCGCGCTCAAGATCGTACGGCAGCCTGGCGCGCAGCGCGGGCACCACCGTGTCGCCGTTGACCAGCATCAGCATGGTGTAGCCGTCCGCGGGCGAAGTGGCCACGCGCTCGGCCGCGATGGCGCCGGTAGCACCCGTGCGGTTCTCGATGAGCACCGGCTGGCCGAGGAGTTCCCCCGCCTTCTGCCCCACCAGCCGCGCGGTAACATCCGCGCCACCGCCCGCGCCGTAGCCGACGATGATGCGCAAGGGCTTCGCGGGAAAGGCTTGCGCGAGCGCCTCGGTTATCGTCCCGGCGATGGAGATGGCGGCAACCGCGGCAAACGCCAGCGCGCCCATGTTTTTTGCGAAAGTCATCGGTGTTCCGTAAGTTGTTGCAGATCGATTGCCTCAATGGCCCGCGCCATATTACGATGACTGCGCGCCGCTGTCGTGCCGCGTCAAAAATCGACCTCGAGAGGAATAAAGATGTTCGCCAGAACAGTTGCACTCGGTATTCTGTGCCTTGCAGGCACTGGTATTCCACAGGCGTGGCCGCAGCCCTATCCGGCGCGGCCCATACGTATGATCGTGCCGGTGACGCCGGGCGGCAGCACCGACTCAACCGCGCGCATCGTCGGGCAAAAAATGAGTGACCTCCTGGGCAAGCCAATCATCGTCGACAATCGTCCGGGCGGCAACAGCATCATCGGCACCGAGATCGCCGCCAAGGCCGCGCCCGACGGTTACACGCTGCTGTGCGCGTTCGCGACGCACATCACCACGCCGCTGCTGTACGCCAAGCTGCCTTACAACACGGCGGCGGATTTCCAGGCGATCACGATGCTCGCAACGCAGCCGCTGATCGTCATCGCGAACACGCAAACACCAGTGAAATCGATCAAGGAAATCGTCGCCATGGCGAAGGCCGCTCCGGGCAAGCTTAATTTCGGCCTACCGGGCAGCGGCAGCGCGGCGCACGTCGCCACCGAGATGTTCAAGATCATCAGCGGCGCCGACATCAAATCGGTGCCGTACAAGGGCGCCGCGCCCGCGCAGGTGGCGCTGCTTGGCAATGAAGTGCAGTTCATGTTTGCGAATATTCAGACCGGCGTCACCCTGGCCAAGACCGGACGCATCACCGTGATCGGCGTCGGCACCGAAAAACGATTAAGCCAGTACCCCGACGTGCCCACGCTTGCCGAGCAGGGCATACCGAAATTCGAGGTCGAGCCGTGGCAAGGCATACTCGCGCCCAAGCGCACGCCGCGCGCCGTGATCGACACGCTGCACAAGGCGGCTGTTTCATCCGTGCAATCGCCCGGCGTGATCGAAAGACTGGCCGCCACCGGCTCGACCCCCGTCACCAGCACGCCCGAAGCATTCGAGGCGCGCATCAACTCGCAACTGAAATCCTGGGGCGAAGTGATACGCAAGGCCGGCATGCGCGCGGAGTAGCTCCCACAGCACTCAGCGCCAAAGCGACAAGATCATCGCCGCCGTCAGTAGCGCGGCCAAGTGGTACCCAGCGTTGATCGCGAATAGTTTCCACGAGCGCGACTCCCACGCCACGCTGTTAAACAGCAGAGGAACGTAAAAACCCAGCCACGGGAAAAACGCGCCGAAGAGGCCGTAGGTAGCGCCGGGTTGATCGCCTTCGAGCTTCCACGACGAAGGCCGCCACACTTCGATGCTGTGCGCCAGTACGTAGACGGTGAGGATCGCGCCGATGACCATCAGGATCATGCCGCGCCGCATGACTTTCGGATCGGGCTTGTGATCCGCAGAGATGCCCATTTCCTTCATCCACGTCTTGCCGAGTATGGGGCCGTACCACAAGAATCCGATGACCACCATCGCGGCCATCGCCGCCGCCATTGCAATCCAGTTCAGGTGAATGACGGGCTGCATGACGCGTCTCCCAAAACTATTTGTTTGAGTACAACTCCGTGGTGTGCCGCGCGTACATCACTTCCTGCGGCTCGGCGGGGTCTGTCTGGCCAATCTGGTCGCGCAGCATTTCATTCATCGTCGGCAACACTTTGCGTTCGACCTTCGCCCGAGGAGCCCACAACTCGGCGCGCATGATCGCCTTGGCGCAGTGAAGGTACGCTTCCTTCACCGCGATGTGCACCACCAGTTTCGGAAAGCGGCCGTTCACTTCGCACAGCGAGGTGAACTGCTCGTCGTTGCGCAGGCTCGCCGCGCCATTGATGCGCAGCGCCTCATCGACGCCGGGCACCATGAAAATCGCGCCGATGCGGCGCGTCGACAATATGTTGGAAAACGTATCGAGACGATTGTTGCCGGTCCAATCGGGGATGATCACGGTGTTGTCGTCGATCACCTTGATGAAGCCCGCTTCGCCGCCGCGCGGCGAGGCATCCATGTTGCCTTCCGTGTCGCAAGTCGACAGCACGGCGAAGCGCGCGAGCGCGAGAAAATTGCGGCAGTGATGATCGAGCCGCGGCATCTGCTTTTTCACCGCGCGTTCTTTTGCTGGCAAGTACATATTGCGCAACTGCTTTTCGGTCTCGATGGCTGACATCATGCCCTCCAAAAATAATCGTTTAAAAACAATCACTTACATAACAATCAAATCTCAATCTCAACGTTATCGATAAGCCGCGTCTTGCCCAGCCGCGCGGCGGCGAGGATCACCAGCTGGCGATCGGCGCCGTTTGAGGGCGGCAATAAATCATGCTGCCGCCGCACGGCGATGTAGTCGGGCTTCCAGCCATGATGCGCGAGATCGGCCATCACGTCGAGTTCGACACGCTGATAATCGCGCGCGCCGGCGACGATTTCCTCGCGCGCCTTGCTCAGCAGGCGATAGAGCCGCGGCGCTTCACGGCGCTCTTCGGGCAACAGATAAACATTGCGCGACGACAGAGCCAGTCCGTCCTCGGCGCGCACCGTTTCGGCAAGGATGATTTCAATCGGCAGCGCGAGCTGGCGCACCATGTTGTTCAACACCAGGCACTGCTGGTAATCCTTCTTGCCGAAAATCGCCGAGTGCGGCCGCACCATGTTGAATAATTTCAGCACCACGGTGGCGACACCGCGAAAATGCCCCGGCCGCACCGCGCCGTCGAGAATGTGCTGCACGTCGGGCGGCTCGACGGTATACACCTGCGGTTCCGGGTAAATCTCGCCCTCGTCGGGCGCGAACACCACGTCCACGCCGGCGGCTTCGAGCTTTGCGCAATCGGCGGTGAGCGTGCGCGGATATTTATCGAAATCCTCGCGCGGGCCGAACTGCAAACGATTCACAAAAATACTCACCACCGTGCACGCGGCGCGCGGCTTGGCGATGTTGATGAGCTGTATATGCCCCGCGTGCAGGTTGCCCATGGTGGGCACGAACACGTTGTTGGGCACGCGCTGCAAACGCTCGCGCAGCGCGGTTACGGAGTGGATGATGTCCATTGAAGTGCAGGAATAAGTGTTGAGTTTTTAGTGTTTAGTTTTGAGCTTCTCAACCCCCGCTTCGCGGGGGCAGGCGTTCCTTTAAGAAACAAAGGGTTAGACGTTTTGTTTCTCAGGAGTTGACACCCATGCCGGCAATTGCCCGCGCCTCTGTATCGCAGTTTAACTAAACACTTAAAACTAAGCACTCAACACTAAATAGAGTCGCGCCTCACGCCCTCAAAAAGAATGTTCCGGCCCGGGAAACGTACCGGCTTTCACTTCACGCACAAACGCCTGCACCGCGCCCTGAATGGAGCCCGCGCCCTGCATGAAGTTTTTCACGAATTTCGCTTTTTTGCCGGGGAAAACGTCGAGCATGTCGTGCAGCACCAGCACTTGCCCCGAGCAATCGACGCCCGCGCCTATGCCTATGGTCGGCGTGCGGATGGCCTTGGTGACATCGCGGCCCAGCGTGGCTGGAATGGCTTCGAGCACGATCATGCCGCAGCCCGCGGATTCCAGAACCTTCGCTTCTTCGATCAAGCGTTCGGCGGCGCTTTGCTCGCGGCCCTGCACCTTGAAGCCGCCGAGTTGATGCACCGACTGCGGCGTCAGGCCGATATGGCCGCACACCGGTACGCCGCGCTGCACGAGGAATTCGATGGTTTCCAGCATGATTTTGCCACCTTCGATTTTCACCATCTGCGCGCCAGCGGCCATGATTTCGGCGGCGTTGCGAAACGCATCCTGCGGACTCACCTGAAACGTGCCGAAGGGCATGTCGCCGATGATCAACGCGCGCTTGGCGCCGCGCGCGACGCATTGCGTGTGATACACGATGTCGCGCAACGTGACGGGCAGCGTGGTGTCGTGGCCCTGCAACACATTGCCCATGGAGTCGCCGATCAGCAGCGTATCGACGCCGCTGGCATCGAGCAACGCGGCAAAACTCGCGTCGTAGCAGGTCAGCATGGTGATGCGGTCGCCTTCCTGCGCCATCTTGTCAAGAGTGGACAGCGTCACACGCATGATAAATAGTCCTTTAAAAACAATTACTTACGTAACAACGATCTTACTCACACGCCAGCGCCGAAAAATTCGCGCGGGCCGCGCATCGCCGCGATGCGTTGCAACAATAAATCAAAATCGCCCGGCGTATCAACAAAGTTCAGATTGTCTGAATTGACGATGAGCAGCGGCGCCGCATCGTACTGATAAAAAAACCGCGTGTAGGTTTCGTTTAGCCGCACCAGATAATCGTCGCGAATGTCGCGCTCGTAGCTCGCCGCGCGGCGCCCCACGCGTTCGATCAGCGTCTCGGGCGCCGCCTGCAAATAAATCACCAGATCGGGCGCGGGGGCTTGCAGTTTGAGATGCGCATAAATCTGCTGATAGAGTTTGAGTTCGTCGTCGTCAAGCGTGACCTGCGCGAACAACGGGTCCTTGTCAAACATGAAATCGGCGACCACCAGTTTGCGAAACAGATCCGACTGCGTGAGATCGCGCACTTGGTTGGCGCGCTGAAACAGAAAAAACAATTGCGTCGGCAACGCGTGCCTCTTCGTGTCGCGATAAAACTTGGCGAGAAACGGGTTGGTCTCCGGCTCTTCCAGCAGCGTCGTGCCGTTGCAACGCTCGGCGAGGATGCGCGCGAGACTGGTCTTGCCCGCGCCGATGGGGCCTTCGACCACGATATAGCGATATTTTTCCGGCAGCTTCATGCGGCGGCCGGCAAAAGTTTTTCTACGCCCTGCATGCCGAGTGCGGCCAGCAGATCACGCGCGCGCCCGCGGCCCGGAATCACGATGTCCGGCGCGATCTCCAGCAGCGGCGCCAACACGAACGCGCGCTCGTGCATGCGCGGATGCGGAATCGTCAGCCCTGTTTCATCGACAACTTGATCGCCGCGATCACCATAAAGCGCGATATCAAGATCAAGCGTGCGCGGCGAATTCAGAAACGCGCGTACGCGCCCGTGCGCACGTTCGATTTCCAGCAAATGATCGAGCAGCACGCGCGGTTTGAGCGTGGTGCACACGCACGCCACGGCGTTGATGAAATCGGGTTGATCGGCGTAACCCACGGGGGCCGTGCGATACAGCGAGGACGCCGCTGTCCATCGTGTCTCGGGTAATTTGGCGAGCGCCTCGATGCCAGCCAGCACCCGCGCGCGCGGATCGTCGAGATTGCCGCCCAGCGCGATGAAGGCGATGACGGTAATTTCGCCGGCGGACGCACCGGCCGCGGAATCAAGTTTCATCCTTGGATTCCTTGACTTCGCCCCCGCCGTCATCGTCCGCCCGCGCCTCGTTCGGCCCCTGCCCGCTGCGATTGGGCTTCCTGCGCCGGCGGCGTTTTTTGGGCGCGGTTTCGGTCACCAGCATCAATTGACGCTCTTCGCCGTCCGCTGTCTGAAAACGTTCCCACCACGCGCCGATTTCCCAATCGACTTCGCCGCTCTCGCAGCGCAACCGCAGAAAATCGTAACCTGCGCGAAAACGCGGCAACTCAAGCAGCCGGAACGGCCGCTTGCCCGAGCGTTGCGCAAGCCGCGGCTGCAACGCCCAGATTTCCTTCATGTCGCCGCCGTAACGCCGCGGTATCGCAAGCTTCTCGGCTTGCGCCTCCAGCACCTGATCCATCGCCTGATACAACGCCGGGATTTGCGGCACGCCGGATTTCTCGATGATCTTCCACGCCGCCAGCACTTCGTGCCACAACAACGTGGCGAACAAAAACGCCGGCGACACGGATTTCTCGGCCTGAATGCGGTCGTCGGTGGTTTTCAACGCAAGCATGACGAAACGCTCGCCCAGCGGCTGTTCAAGTATGACGTCGAGCATGGGCAACATGCCGTGGTGCAGGTCTTCCTTGCGCAGACGATTCACCACCTCCACCGCGTGCCCGGACATCAGCAGCTTCAACATCTCGTCGAACAGCCGCGCCGGCGGCACGTTGGACAACAGGCTGGCAAGTTCCTTGATCGGTTTGCGTGTAGCCGCCTCGATCTCGAAGCCAAGCGCGCCGGCGAAACGTGCCGCGCGCAGCATGCGCACCGGGTCTTCGCGAAAGCGCAACACCGGATCCCCGATCATGCTCAGACGGCGGCGGCGCAGATCGGCAACACCGCCGTGGTAATCGATGATGGTCTGCTTTGCCGGATCGTAGAACAGCGCGTTGACGGTGAAATCGCGCCG
>CAMDLH010000234.1 GCA_945901405.1 Bordetella parapertussis
AAAAGTCAGGAGGTTTTGAGATAAACGAAGTTTGAGACGTCTTTTGCGGAAAAATGCCGCGAGCGCAGTCAGGAGCTTTTGGCGCTACGCCCCACAGGAAGCGGGGCTTCAACGCTGCCTGAGCGAGTTGAACGTGTTGGTTCTGGCGGAGAGAGAGGGATTCGAACCCTCGATAGAACTTTTGGTCCCATACTCCCTTAGCAGGGGAGCGCCTTCGACCACTCGGCCATCTCTCCGGTGTTCTCTACCTTGGTGCTTTGTGTACGTCTAGTTGATCTTGCTCGCTTACATGTGGTCGAAGGCGCTTGGTTTCGCCAGCGCCGGATTTTACGACGGCTTCGCCGTGACCACTCGGCATCTCTCCTGCTCTACTTTTCTACCATGCGATGATACCGCAACCTTGCCATCGCCGTCTCACGGCGCTTGATCCAATCCAAATGCCTTGTGCAGCACTCTTACCGCCAGTTCGGTGTATTTCTCGTCGATTACCACCGAGATTTTGATTTCCGATGTGGAGATCATTTCGATGTTGATACCCTCTTCGGCCAGGGTGCGGAAGGCAGTGCTGGCTATGCCCGCGTGCGAGCGCATGCCTACACCGACCACCGAGACTTTGGCGATTTTGTCGCCGCTGATAATGCCGCGCGCCTGGATGTGCTTGACTACCGGATCGAGCGTTTTCAGGGTCTTCTGGTAGTCGTTGCGGTGCACGGTGAACGAAAAGTCGGTCAGGCCGTCGTGCCCCACGTTTTGCACGATCATGTCCACGTCCACGTTGGCGTCGCCGACGGGGCCGAGTATTTGATAGGCGATGCCCGGCCTGTCGGGCACGCCGAGGATGGTGATTTTTGCTTCGTCGCGGTTGAACGCGATGCCTGAGATGATTGCCTGTTCCATGTTCTCGTCTTCCTCGAACGTAATCAGCGTGCCTTCGCCTTCATCCTCGAAGCTCGATAGCACGCGCAGCCGTACCTTGTATTTGCCGGCGAATTCAACCGAGCGGATTTGCAGCACTTTCGACCCCAGGCTCGCCATTTCGAGCATTTCCTCGAAAGTGATGGTCTTAAGCCGCCGCGCCTCCGGCACGATGCGCGGGTCGGTGGTGTAAACACCATCCACGTCGGTGTAAATCTGGCATTCGTCCGCCGTCAACGCCGCCGCCAGTGCGACCCCGGTGGTGTCGGAGCCACCGCGCCCCAGCGTGGTAATGTTGCCCAGATCATCGACCCCCTGAAAGCCCGCCACCACCACCACGCAATCGTTCGCGAGGTCGGCGCGCATGCGGTCTTCGTCGATCTTGAGGATGCGTGCCTTGGTAAACGCGCTGTCGGTCACGATCTTGACCTGCGCGCCGGTGTAGCTCTTGGCCTTCAGTCCCAGCTCTATCAGCGCCATCGACAGCAGACCGACAGTCACCTGCTCGCCGGTGGAGACCATGACATCGAGCTCGCGCGGGTCGGGGTTGGCTTGTATTTCCTTGGCCAGCCCGATGAGCCGGTTGGTCTCGCCGGACATGGCCGAAACCACCACCACGAGCTGGTGCCCGCGCGCTTTCCAGCGGGCGACCCGTTTGGCGACATTCTTGATACGCTCGGGGCTGCCAACCGAGGTACCGCCGTATTTTTGGACAATCAGGGACATGCCAGGCGAAATTGCTTGAAAAGACTTTGATTTTAGTGGATTTTTTGCCGGAAAACGAGCATTTATGCGAATCAGGCCTTGAATTTATATGAGGCTAAGTGCATATTAGATGTTAGATGGATTAAGTCGATTTCCCGCTAGAATTTAGTCGATCATCTATAACAAAACCTTGGAGGTAACATCATGAAACCTTTTTCAACCATAGCAAATCCCCGAGCCATTCGTCATAAACTCGGCTTGAATCAGCAGGACTTCTGGTCGCGTATCGGCGTGACTCAGAGCGGCGGCTCCCGCTACGAAAGTGGGCGCGACATGCCTAAACCAGTGCGCGAGTTACTGCGTATCGTACATGTCGAAGGTATTGATCTTGGCAAGGTGAGCGGCGCCGATATTCGCGTTGCGAACCAGCTCAAGGCGACCAATGCTGCACTGTACGACAAGCTGAAAGCAGCATCCCGCAAGTAGTAATCGGGCTTGACTGGCCCGTTGGACCGTTTTTCAGACAATCCGCCATCCTGCGGGATGGCGGAGAGTGTGAGATTCGAACTCACGAGGATCTTGCGACCCTGCCGGTTTTCAAGACCGGTGCATTCAACCGCTCTGCCAACTCTCCATAACTCTTAGAATCGCTGCCGGTTTTGGCTACGGCCGCTGCATTTAACCGCTCAGCCAACTCTCCTGCGCAATTGCGGTTAATAATACCATTCATTATCAATTGCTTGCGTGAGCCGGCTGCAGTCTGGCATAAACGAATATTATTGCAACTTTGCTCGGGATTAGGTAGTCTTAATCCTGACTGAATTACTATGGCTTAGGATGGTTCAGTCACCCAAATCAGACATTTCGACGGAGGATAATATGCAACCAGAAATTCAAAATCAGCAACCTGTATTTACCGGCAATCAGGACGTTGCGGTTCAGCAGAATAACGTTCTGCGCAATACCTACTTGCTGCTCGCGGTCACTCTGATCCCCACCATTCTGGGGGCGGCGGTCGGCACGGCATTCTTCAACTTCAGCTTTCTGCGCGGCAGCCCGATCATCGCGTCCATTGCGATCTTGGCGATATTCTACGGCTGGATTTACATGATCGAGCGCAACAAGGAAAGCAGCCTGGGCGTGGTGCTGCTGCTGGGCTTTACGCTGTTCATGGGCTTGTTGCTGGGGCCATTGCTGCAAAAAGTGCTGGGCTTCCGTAACGGCGGGCAACTAGTGATGATGGCGGCTGGCGGCACTGCGGCAGTGTTCTTCGTGCTGGCGGGTATTGCATCGAACGCCAAGCGCGATTTCAGCTTCCTCAGCAAGTTCATCCTGGTCGGCTTCGTGGTGCTGATGCTGGCGGTGGTTGCCAATATCTTCCTGCAAATGCCGGCGTTGAGCCTGACGCTGTGCGCGCTGTTCATCGTGTTCTCATCGGCGATTATCCTGTGGCAGATCAACAGCATCGTGCGCGGCGGCGAGGATAACTACATCTCGGCGACGCTCACGCTGTATGTGGCTGTCTACAACATCTTTACCAGCCTGCTGCAATTGCTGGGTGTGATCGGCGGCGACCGCGACTGACAGGCGTTGCTCATGAAAAGGGCGGCCTCACAGAAAAGTGAGCCGCCCTTTTTTTATGGCCTGTCGAAACAGGCGATGGATTCCACGTGCGCGGTATGCGGAAACATGTTGACCACGCCCGCGGCGCTGAACGTGTAGCCATGCTGATGCACCAGTATCTCGGCGTCGCGCGCGAGCGTCCCCGGACTGCACGAGACGTACACAATGCGTGACGGCATGTCGGCCCCCAGCGAACCGATCGATTTGACCAGTTCCACCGCGCCATCGCGCGGCGGGTCGATCAGCATGCGATCAAATTTTCCGAGCGAGGCCAGCACCACCGCGTCGATCTTGAACAAATCCATCGCGCGATAATCAATGCGCGCCGCAAGGCCATTGACCGCCGCGTTCTCACCGGCACGTTTCAGCAACGACGCACTGCCTTCAACACCGAGCACCGACGCGCCACTGGCGGCTATCGCCAGCGTGAAGTTGCCCATGCCGCAAAACATATCCGCAATGCGTTCGCCTGGCCGCGGCTCTAACAATCCGAGCGCGCGCCGCACAAGCACGCGATTGATCTGATGATTGACCTGCGTGAACTCGGTCGGGAAAAACGGCAGCTTCACGCCGAACTCAGGCAGCGCGTAGTAAAGATCGGCGGGCGCTTCGGGCCAGAACGGAACCGCCGTTTCGGGGCCGCGCGATTGCAGATAGATATGCACGCCATGCTGTTCGGCAAATGTCTTCAGCACAACGCCGTCCTCGGGTGTGGGCGGATCCAGCACGCGCAACACATAGACATCGGCGGCGTCTCCAATAGCCACTTCGATCTGCGGCAGACGCTCCCGTATCGACAGCGCGCCGATCAGCGTTCGCAACTCCGGCAACAATGCGGAAACTCGCGGCGGCAGCACTTCGCAGCTCGTCATATCGGCGACGAAACTGGAACGTTTTTCGTGAAATCCCACCAGCGCGCCGCCCTTTTTCACCACGTAGCGCGAAGTGAGGCGCGCGCGATGGCGATAGCCCCACGCCGGGCCGTGTATCGGCGGCAGCATCTGCCCGGCACGCACCTTGCCGATATGCCACAGCGCGTCTTCGAGCGCACGCTGCTTGGCGGCAACCTGCGCGCGCGCATCCAGATGCTGCATGCTGCATCCGCCGCAGCGGCCGAAGTTCACGCATTGCGGCGTCACGCGCTGCGAGCTTTGCGTGATGACCCGCTCTACAAAGCCGATTTCGTAGTTGGGCTTTTTGCGATAGATGTTCACGGTGACGGTTTCACCAGGCAGCGCGCCCTCGATGAATATCGTCTTGCCATCACGGCGCGCGATGCCGCGGCCTTCCTGGTCGAGCGATTCGATTTGGTATTCGTGCATGGCATCCAGGCACGCGGCGGAGTATGAAGTGAGCCGCGCACCAACAATATGTTTCCAGTGTTAATGAACCCAGCGCCCGAGAAATTCCCTCCAGTGCGGCTCTGGTGATTTTGCCAAGGTCGTGCGCGTGAGTTGGCATTCCGCCTTGTGTTGCTCGGGCGTCAGCACGCCGCGCATCAATTGAAAACGCAGGAACACGAGGTAGGTATTGACGACATCGGTCTGACAATAATTGCTGATGTCGGCCAGCTTGCCCGCGCGGAACGTATCCCACACGCCGGCACCCGACATGCCGAGCTTGCCCGGCAAACCCATCAACTGCGCGAGATCATCCAGCGGCGCGTTGGCGCGTGGCTGATACATCGCCAGCAGATCCATCAAATCGAGATGACGCGAATGGTAACGGCTGATGTAGTTGTTCCACTTGAAATCGCGGCTGTCCTTGTAATCGCCTTCTCCCATGTCCCAGTAGCGCGCGGCCTGCACGCCGTGCATGAGGCCGCGGTAATGTAAAACGGGTAAATCAAAACCACCGCCGTTCCACGACACGATTTGCGGCGTGTACTTTTCAATACCGTCGAAAAAGCGCTGAATGATTTCGGCTTCGCTCTCGCCATTGGCACCGAGCGACCACACGCGGAAATGATCGCGGTCGCGCAGCGCGCACGAAATCACCAACACCTTGTGCAGATGCAAGGGCAGAAAATCGTTGCCGGTGACTTGGCGCCGCAACTGAAACGCCATGTCGGCCACCGCTGCATCGGAGAGATCTTCACCGAGGCCGTGTATCCTGCGCAGCCCCGCCACATCGGGAATCGTTTCGATGTCGAATACGAGGGTGGAACTCACAAATCAGATTTACAAAAAATCGTTTATTATCAATTACTTACGTACCCACGCTCCAGACGAATTCTGGTAGTGCCAACCGGCCTGCGCCTTGTCGATCCAGCGTTGCGCGAAGGTGTTGCGGATGTCGCCTTCCCACTCGGGCTTGTTATTGGCGCGCGCGATTTCGCGATACAGCGCCGCGCGATCCTGATTCTCGGCCGCGATCAGCGCGTTCGCCTGCTGACGTTGCGCGAGCGGCACCGCATTCGGATCACGCAAGGCGACGTTGCCGTCGCGCGTGAGGCCCACGCCGCCGCTTGCGTACAGCGGGGCCAACTGGCCGTGACGCTGCGTCATGCTCGATTGGATCGCGGTGATGCCCGGCGTGTTGATTTCGAGATTGGCCTGCGCGTGCACCTGCGCAATACCGGCGAACGCCATCATCAATACCGCGCTTAACCATTGAACAATTTTCATGTGCGCTCCTTTAATCGTTTTGCTTCACTTCGTCGCGGCGGGCGGCTTGGCGGCTTCCTCGCCCTTCTTGATTTGCCACACTTCGTCGATGATGCGGTCAGCTGCTTTCTCGGCCGCCGCCGCCGGAAAATAGATGTTGATGGTCACGCAGCCGGCCAGTGCCAGCACCGCGCCCGCCGCCATCATTGCATTTCGTTTATTCATTTGCATCAATTACTCCACTATGGGCTTAACGTTTTCCTGCGTAATCCGTTTCAGGCGTTGCAACAACTCCTGCCAGCTCACTTGTCGATTGTAGCCCATCACCGTGATCGCCGGTATGCCGCCGCCCTTGACGATGATGTAGCCCTGCGGCGCATCCTCGACGCCGCTCATCTCGCACACGCTGCCGCGCAACCTGCATTTCAGTCCGAGCTTGTTATAGCCAAACTGCTCGAAGAAGCGCAAAAAACTGCGCTGGATCGCCGCCGCCGCACCCGCGCCGCCGAGCGCGGAAATATTCTGCACCGCCGCCTGGCTGATCTGGCGCGGATAGTCGCCCGCGCTGCTCTCCAGCACCGCATCGAACGCCACCGGCTGCCAATTCACCATCTCCAGACCCGCGATGCGCACATCGAGCCTGCCGGTGATGCCGCCGAACGAAAACGCGCGTGTCACCAGATCAAGATCAAGATTGCGCATGTTCACATCCACCTGTACGCGCGGCGCCTTGCCGAAAATATCAAGCAGCACCAGATTCTTCGCCTCGACACTGCCATCGAACACCTTTAAAAACAACGCCCCGTCCACCCGCAACGTTGACTTGATGTGGCGCACCATCGGGATGCTCGCCGACAAGGTGCCATGCATCACCGGCAGGTTTAGCGCGCGAGTGAATTTGTCCATCGGGATCGCGGCAAGTTCCCCGCCAAATTGCCAGTACCAGGTTTCGCGTCCGCCGCGCGCGATGAAATCACGAACCTCGAAGTTGCCGTCGAGAAACGGCACGCGCAGTGACTTTAATTCAAACCGCATGCCGTTCATGATGAGCGGCAGCGCGAATCCACCCAGTGGCATACGCAGCAGTTCGCCCCCCTTGACCGTGATATCCGTGACGGTTTGTTCTTCCGCGCGCCACGGCACATTGCCATTAACCTGAAACAGCGCGAATTTTCCGCCCTTGTCCTCGAACGAAAGATTATCGAGCTTTACATCGACCGAGCGCGCGCCCTGTGCGCCTATCTCGGCCGCGAGCACGATTTCGCCATCCGTGCGCAAATCCGCGAACGAAGATTGCGCAAGATAGGGCTTCAACACCAGTTCGTAGAGCGGTTGCATCTTGATTGAACTGGTGCGCACTGTCGCTTGCGTCACTTTGCCGGCGGCAAGGTCATACGCCGCGGTGAAATTCGCCTCTCCCAGCGCTGGATAACGCAACACGCCGACGTCCAATCTCAACTGCTTCGAATCGTAAGTGCCTTGTACCGCCAGACTCTGATTCGCGGCCTTCAGATACAGCGGTTGCCAGAACGCCTCGCCGTCCGTCCACGCGACGTTCGTTTTCCATTGCCATTGATCACCGCGGCGCCCGGCTTGTATGTCGATGTTCAGGGCAATTTTTTCACCTGCGTGCAGTCCTTGCTTGTCGCTGAACGCGAGCCCGGCGATCGCAAGCTTTGCCGTGACCTCGCCCGCACTGTTGTGACTGATCACCCCTTTGACCGTACCCGCTCCAATAGCCGGCATGCCGGCGGGCAGCCACGTTGCCAGCCGCTGCAATTTTCCACCGTCGATCGTAATCTCGGTATCCACGCCGTTTTTGCCTTGGCGCAGCGCCAGCCGCCACGCTTCGCCGGCAGCCGGCATCAACGCGATGTCGAGCGCACGCGTGTCTGTCGCATAATTGAACGAAACCGGGATTTTCTCGTCCGCCAGCAACTCGCCCGCGGGGCAATCGATCAGCCGCGATTCGATGCGCAAGCGCGCACAACGTAGTTGCACGTTCTTCCACGAGCGCGAGGCAAAGTTGACCGAAGCGATCTCGACCACCAGCGCGCGCTCCGCACCGCCGGCGAGATTCAGCTTGATGCCGCTCGCCGCAAAACCGGGGCCGGTCAGATCATCGAGCGTGAGCGTGATCTGCTGCGGCCAGACTTGGCTCGCCGCCAGCAACAGGATCGCAACGCCTCGGCACAATAAGCGCCGCATGACTGCGTCACGCAGGAAATACCCCGGTTGAAAGATAGCGGTCGCCGCGGTCGCAGATGATGGCGACGATCACCGCGTCGCGCGGTGTATTTGCATCGCGCGCCACCTTCAGCGCGGCCCACACCGCGCCGCCGGATGAAATGCCCGCGAAGATGCCTTCCTCGCGCGCGAGCCGGCGGGACATGTCCTCGGCGTCGCGCTGCGCGATCTCGACCACCTGATCGACGCGGCTCCAGTCGCAGATTTTCGGCAGATAGGCTTGCGGCCATTTGCGTATGCCGGGTATCTGCGAACCATCACTGGGCTGGCAGCCGACGATCCTGACCGCCGGATTTTTTTCCTTGAGGTAGCGCGACACGCCCATGATGGTGCCGGTGGTGCCCATGCTCGAGACGAAGTGAGTCACCTTGCCCCCTGTGTCGCGCCAGATTTCGGGGCCAGTGGATTCATAGTGCGCCACTGGATTGTCAGGATTGGAAAATTGATCGAGCAATATGCCCTTGCCCTCGCGCACCATGCGTTCGGCCACGTCGCGCGCGGTTTCCATGCCGCCTTCCTTGGGTGTGAGCACGAGTTCGGCGCCATAGGCGGTCATGCTCTGGCGGCGTTCAACGGATTGGTTCTCGGGCATGATCAGGATCATGCGGTAACCCATCATCGCCGCGCACATGGCGAGTGCGATGCCGGTGTTGCCGCTGGTGGGTTCGATCAGCGTGTCGCCCGGTTTGATCGTGCCGCGCGCTTGCGCGCGCTTGATCATCGACAGTGCGGGCCTGTCCTTGACAGA
>CAMDLH010000235.1 GCA_945901405.1 Bordetella parapertussis
AACCAGCAACATCGATTCCACCCGGCTCCGCAGTTCAGGATGCCCGTTCAAACGGTTCAACAAGGTTTCGTCACTCATTCCCATGACATCCTCCTCATAAAGTGGTGGGTAGGGTGCTAGATTACTCCACCTCAGTTTGAATCGCACCCGACAGCGCGAGTTTCGATGGCTTTCATTTCATAAATTATTATTTTAAAACCAATACTTACGTAAACCATGGCTACTTTACACGAACCTCCGTGTTCACCAGATTCGGCGGCTTCCCGCCGCTCAGCGCCGCGACGAGATTGAGCGCGGCGGTCATCGCCATCGCGCGCCGCGTGGCCTCGGTGGAGCTGCCAATATGCGGCGCAAGCACAACGTTTTTCAAATCAAGAAATCCGGCATTGAGTTTCGGTTCGTTCTCGAATACATCGAGACCCGCCGCGCGTATTGTGCCTTCGCGCAACGCCGCGATCAACGCCGCGTCATTGACCACGCCGCCGCGCGTGGAGTTGATGAGCGTCGCGGTGGGCTTCATTTTCTTCAGTTGCGCGGCGCCAATGAGATGATGCGTTTCGGGCGAATACGGCACTTGCAGAATGATGAAGTCCGCTTGCCCGAGCAGCTCGTCCAGCGAGGCATACGATGCGTTCAAGCGCGCTTCGATCTCAGGCGTCACACGCTTGCGATTGTTGTAGATCACCTTCATATCGAAGCCCAACGCGCGTTTCGCAATCGCCTGCCCGATGCGCCCCATGCCGACGATGCCGAGTGTCGCGTGATGCACGTCCGTGCCCAGCCACTGCTTTAATTTCCAGCCGGTCCACTCGCCCTTGCGGATGTATGACTCGATCTCGGTGATGCGCCGCGCCGTGGCGAGCATCAGCGCCCACGCGAGATCGGCCGTGCTGTCGTCCAGCACGCCGGGGGTGTTGGTGACCATGATGCCGCGAGCGGTACACGCGGGCACATCGACATTGTTGTAGCCCACCGCGATATTGGCCACGGCTTTGAGCTGCGGGCAACGCGCCAGCAGCGCTGCATCCACCTTGTCGGTCAGCGCGCACATCAAGCCGTCGCGCGATGCCAGCTTCGCAGCCAGCGCGCCAGGCGAGTACGCCTGATCGGCCTGATTCGCATCCACCTCGCAATGTTGCGACAGGAACTCCAGCGTGTCGTCGAACACTTCGCGCGTGACCAGTATTTTTGGTTTCATGTTTTTTCCCTTGCCAATTTTTCAGCCCAGATATTACGACAGTGCGTCTCGCGAAGAAATAGCGTGCCGATGAATCCAGCCAGCGCGAACGCCGCTATCACCCACAGCCCCGCACGGAACGTCACCTGCGTGTACGCCGCACCCTGCGCCGCGCGGTCAAGCACGTAACCCACCAGCGGCTGCATGATGCCCGCGGCGAGAAAGCCGCCGCTGTTGGCAAGGCTGGTGGCCATGCCGGCGTAACGCGGCCGGTTCACTTCCTTTGAATACGCCCATGACAGCACGAAGCCCGGCGCGCACAACCCCGTCAACGCGAACATCGCGTACGTCCACTCGCGCGGCACGCCATGGAGCCATAGCACCCAGCAACCGCAATACAGCAAGGCCGCGGCGATCATCACCGCGCGGCGGCGGCGCAAATGATCCGAAACAATGCTGATGCCCACCGACGAAATCGCCAGCGTGATCACGATCAGCGCCACGTGGCGCGTGGCCTCCACTGGCGTTGCGCCGTGAGTGTGTATCAACATCGGCACGCTCCACAGGCCAACGAAACTCATGTAGCTGCCGGACAAGCCGAAGCTCACCCAGAAGCCCGCCCACGTCGCGCGGTTGCGCATGACTTCGCCCAGGCCGTGATGCCAGCGCACGCTGGACTGCGCGGGTGAACTACGCTCGCCCGCGGGCGAGTCTCGCATCAACCGCCAGGTGGCGATTGCGATCACGAATGAAGCCATGCCAATGGCGATGAAAACAATGCGCCACGAGATTTGGGTTACCAGCCACGCCAGCGGCACGGTCGCGGCGAGCGCGCCGGAGAGTCCGATCACATTGGTGAGCGATGAACTTGTCGCGAAATGGCGCTCGCTGAACCAGTTGGCATTGAGTTTGAGCGCTGAAATAAACGCAACCGACACGCCCAGCCCCGCCAGCGCGCGGCCAACGCCCGCGGCCGCGGCGCTATCCGCAACACCGAACATGACCGAACCGATGCCGGCGACGATGCCGCCGGCGGTGAGCACCTTGCGGGGCCCAAGCGTATCGGCCAGCACACCAGTGGGCAACTGCATCAGCGCGTAAACATAAAAGTAGGCCGCCGCCAGCGCGCCCAGCGCAGCACCACTTACCGCGAATTCAGTTTGCAGATCACCGGCGATGGCGCCGGGCGCGACACGGTGAAAAAACGCGATCCAGAAAGCCGCCGCGCTCAGACACACGGCGATCCAGCGCGATTGCCCTTCGTTCACGAAGGGCAATGAAGGGGGATGGGGTAAATGCGTGAACGCGTGAAGGGCGAAGGGTGAAGGGTGAAGGGGCGCCCCACCCACCCGTGCGTAATCATCACTTACTTGCTCCAGCACATCGTTGGTACCCCTTCACGCATTCACCCTTCACCCTTCACGCTTTAAGATTACTTGCGCGGCTGCGCGCCGAACCAGAAATCGTAGGCCAGCGCCGGATCGGCCAGCGTGTCGCGCGACCAGCCCACGGTGCGCCGCGCCCAATCCTGCTGCGATTGAAAAACTCTCTCGAAAAACGGATTATTTTTGGATTGCCGGGCCGCCACGGCGCCCCAGGCCTTCATTTGCGCACGCAGCACTTCCACCGGCGTTTTGAGGAACGTGACGCCCTGCTTCTCGCGCATGTGCGCCTGATCGTTGGAGTAGCGGTGCAGCGCCTTCCATGACATGTCGGCGCTGGCGGCTTCCGCCGCGTGACGCACGATCGCCTGCAAGTCCGCCGGCAGCACCTCGAACTTCTTGCGGTTTATCAACACCTCGAACGCCTCGCACGGCTGGTGATAACTTTGCAGCATGCAGAATTTTGCCGCCTCCGGCAGGCCCAGCGACAAATCCGAACTGGCATTGTTAAATTCCGCGGCGTCCAACTGCCCGCTTTTCATCGCCGCCGCGATATCCTGATCGGCGACGGCTTCGATGGTGGCGCCCAGCTCGCGATACAGCTCCGCGGTTAGACCCGCCGCGTGGATTTTCATGCCCTTGAATTCGAGGCTCGATTTGACCGGCTTTTTGAACCAGCCCAGCGGCTGGGTGGGCATCGGCCCGCAAAAAAACGGCACGACATTCAGATTAAGCTGGCGATGAACGAGTTCGAGATACATCTCCATGCCGCCGCCGTGGCGCATCCACGCCAAAAAGCCGTTGGCGTCCATGCCCAGCGCGGGGCCCGAGCCAAACAGCGAAAACGATGTATCGCGCGCATGCCACATCGACGACACGGCGTGGCAGCCATCGAGGCTGCCCTTATGCACCGCGTCGAGCAGATCCTGCGCCTTCACCACGGAGCCGGCGGGAAGCATCTCGACGCGCAGCCTGCCGCCCGACATGTCGTTTATCTTCTTCGCGAAATCAAGCGCGTACTCGTGAAAAATATTCTTCGCCGACCATGCGCCCTGCAGACGCAGCACGGTTGATGGCTGCGCTTGCGCCATCGCGGCCGTTGAAATCAACGCGGCTGCCGTGCCGCCAATCGCACCTGCGCCGCGCAAAAAGCGGCGGCGCGTCAAACCGGATTCGCCCCGTGCGCCGTTTGGCGAATTTGTCTTTTTTGCAGTCGGCATTGAGTTTTAACCCGCGAGGACAACAATAGCGTCAGTCGTCCTTGCGCCTGATGGATTGATACAAGTCCGCCGCCATCATCACGAATCCGATGAGGATCACGATGGTAAGCGATACCTCCTTCATTTTGAAGATGATCGCCCCGCTGAAAATGGCGAATAACGCAATCGCCAGTATGCCGGACACGAGTTTCATGATCATGTGTCGCTCCCTTGGTTATTGCGCCACCGCGCCGGTCAACCAGCGCGCGGTGCGCAGCAGGCGCGCGTCGCCCATGCGCGGCCCCACCAGTTGCACACCCAGCGGCAAGCCATTGGCGCCGCTCATCAGCGGCAGATTGAGCGCGGGCATGCCGCAATATGTCCACAGCGTGCAGAACGCCGGGTCGCCGGTCGAATCCAGTCCGCTTGGCGCCGTGCCCGCCGCGGAGGGCGTCAAGATCGCGTCGTGATGCGAAAATATTTCGCTCAACGCCTCGTTCACCATCGGCATGCGCGCCAGCGCCTTCTGGTACTCAAGCGCGCTGATCGCGCGCCCGCGCTCAAGTTGCTGGCGCAGCGACTCCGACAGGCGATCGCGCCCGCGCTCCCACTCGGCGTCGTAGCTCGCGGCCATTTCGGCTTCCATCACGGTGCGCTGCCAGTCCCAGGCGCGGCTTGCGGATGCCGGCAACTCCACCTCGGTGACATGCGCGCCCAGATGCGCGGTGATCTCGGCGAAGGCGTCTCGCGTGCCGGGATCGGTACGCTCCCACCGCGGCGTCTTGATAAACGCGATCGAGGGCGGCATCGGTGGCGCTTCGCGCAGCGTGGCCAGCAGCGGCGGACGCGCGCGCGCACGCGTATCCGGGTCGGCTTCGTCGGCGAAAATAATTTGCTCGGTAATCAGCGCGATATCCTCGAGCGTGCGCGCGAACACGCCGATCTGATCGAGCGCGCGCGATTGCTTTAACACACCGCTGCGCGGGATCAGCCCGTACGTGGGCTTGAATCCAAATACTCCGCAGTACGCCGCCGGGCGAATCACCGAGCCGTTGGTCTGGCTGCCCACCGCCAGTGGAACCATGCCCGCCGCCACCGCCGCCGCCGAGCCGCTCGACGAACCGCCCGGCGTGTGCGCCGCGTTGTGCGGGTTGCGCGTCTTGCCCGGAAAATAAGTCGCGAGCTCGGTGGTCACCGTCTTGCCCATGATGACGGCGCCCGCCGCGCGCAATGCACGCACCAGCGCCGCGTCGGCCACCGGCAAGCGGCCGGCGTGCAGCACGGTGCCGTCCTCGGTCGGCATATCGGCGGTGTCGATGATGTCCTTGATGGCGATGGGGATGCCGTGCAGCGGCCCGGTGGCGCCGCCCTGCTGGCGTATCTCGTCGCGCGCTCGCGCGCGCGCCAGTGCGTGCGCCTCGTCCAGGTGCGCCCACGCCTGAACCTCGCCATCCACCTCGCGCACGCGCGCAAGGCACGCCTGCATCAACTGCCCGGCGCTGATGGCGCCTTCGCCGATCGCGCGCGCGGCATCGGCGGCAGACAGCCAGTTAAGTTGCGCCAGATCCATGCCCGGCTATTTTCCGTAGAGCATGCTTGGCAGCCACGTCGCGATGCCGGGGAACACGTACACCACCAGCATGCTGGCGAGCACCACGTACAGAAACGGCATGCAGCCCTTGAATATATCCGTCAGCAGCACACTCGGTGGCGACACGCCCTTGAGGTAGTACGCCGACATCGCCATCGGCGGCGACAGGAACGCGGTTTGCAGATTAAGCGCCACCAGCACGCCGAACATGATCGGGTCGATGCCAAAGTGCGGCAGCAAGGGCAGGAATATCGGCACGAAAATAATGATGATCTCGGTCCATTCGAGCGGCCAGCCGAGGATGAAAATGATGAACTGCGAGGCCAGCAGAAAGGTGATCGGGCTTAGTTCCAGACCCAGCACGAACGCCTTGATAAGGCCCTCGCCGCCGAGGTAGGCGAATATCGATGCAAACGTCGCCGAGCCGACAAACAGCCAGCACACCATCGCCGAGGTGCGCGCGGTCAGATACACGGCTTCTCTCAGCCGCGCCCACGTCAGCGAGCGGTACGCCGTGGCCAGCAGCGCGCCGCCCATCGCGCCCACCGCCGCGGCTTCGGTCGGCGTCGCCAGGCCGAACATGATCGCGCCCAGCACCGCGAGGATCAACAGCGCCAGCGGAAAAAACGAGATCAGCAGCAGTTTGGAGACTTCAACCAGCGAATACTTGGTGTCGTCTTTCAGCGGCGGCGCCAGATGCGGTTTAATGATGGCGAGCACGATGACGTAAACGATATACATGCCCGCCAGCAAGAACCCCGGCAAAAACGCCGCGGCATAGAGCTTCACCACCGACACGCCCGCCTGCGCGGCATACACGATCAACATGATCGACGGCGGAATCAGGATGCCCAGACAACCACCCGCGCACACCACGCCCGCCGCAAGCTTGTTGTCGTAACCGGCCTTCAACATCTGCGGCAGCGCCAGCAGACCCATCAGCGTTACCACGGCGCCGACGATGCCGGTGGCCGTGGCAAACAATGCGCAGGTGGCAAGGGTGGCCACCGCCAGCGAACCGGGCACATGGCGCGTGGCGATCTGCAGGCTGCGGAACAGGTTATCGAGGATGTTGGAGCGCTCGATCAGATAACCCATGAACAAAAATAGCGGGATGGACACCAGCGCGTCGTTGTTCATCACCGTGAACGTATTCTGCGTGAGCAGGTAGAACACGCGGTTGTCGAAAAACGCCTGATCCACCTGAAAATACGCGTAGTAACCAAAAATCACGCCCAGCGCCATCAACGTGAACGCCACCGGAAAGCCGACGCAAATAACAAATACCAGTATGCCCAGCATCACCAGGGCAATGAAGGGATCACTCATCAGGACGCTCCCTGCATGGCTTTTTTACGGGCTTCATCTTCGAGTATCTGGTCGGCCATTTCCTGCACGTCGTGCAGACGCGGCTCCCAGTGCCCCTGCTTAAGGCATACGATGCACCGCAGCACCTCCGCCACGCCCTGCAGCGCCAGCAACGACGCGCCAATGGGAATCATCATTTTCAGCGGCCAGATGGGCATGCCGGCGGGGCTATTGACGCTGACCTCGAGCAGACGCATCGACTGGATGCCATAACCCCAGCCGGAATAAATAAGCGCCAGCACCCCCGGAAAGAAAAAAATTATCAATAGCACCAGCTCGACCCGTGCCTGGGTGCGCGGCTTCCATTTGCGGTAATACATGTCGGCGCGCACGTGCCCGCCGCGCGACAGCGTATACGCGCCCGCCATGTAAAACACCGCGCCATACATCAGGTAGCTCATGTCGAACGCCCAACTTGTGGGGTTGTTCAACAGGTAACGCGTGAACACCTCGTAGCAGGTACCCAGCGTCAGCGTCACGATGCACCATGCAAAGGCATGGCCCACAGATTTACTCAGTTGGTCTATGGCGTAAATGATGCGGTTCAACATTCTTGAACGCTCCAAATAGAAAGGGCGGCGCCAGCCTGGTGCCGCCCCATAGTCCCGCTATTCCTGCCGATAATGCTATGGGTTCATTCAGATCAGGCTGGGAACTTGATCTTGAAAACGTGCTCGTAGGCCATTTTGAAATCAGCGTCGTTCACGTTCCAGTAATACGCCACTTTTTTCGCCCAAGCAAGCTGGGAGTCCGCCACCTTCTTGAAGAAAGGATCTTCGTCGGACAGTTTCTTGGACAGTGCATCCCACGCCACCAACTGATCCTGGAACACGGATTTCGGCGTGCGCAGCACGTTGACCTTGTGCTTTTCAATCAGCACCTGCAGATCGTCGGAGTAGTTTTTCATCGCGGTCCAGAAGTTCGACGAACTCGCGGCTTCGACGCCGTAACGCAGGATCGCCTGCAAGTCCTTGGGTATGGCATCCCATTTCTTCTGGTTGAAAATAATTTCAAAGAATTCCATCGCCTGATGGAAGCTCCCCATCATGTAATTCTTGATCACGTCCTGCGCGCCGAAACGCATGTCGGAGGTCGGGTTGTTGAATTCAAACGCATCGATCACGCCTTTTTCCAGCGCGGGAATAATCTCGCCGCCCGGCAATTGAGTCACCTTGGCACCCATCGCCTGGAACAGATCGGCCGCCAGACCCACGGTGCGGTACTTCAATCCCTTGATATCGGCGGCCGACTTGACCGGGTTCTTGAACCAGCCCAGCGGCTGCGTCGGCATCGGCATCGCAAAGAAGCCGATGTAATTGAGATTAAGCTTTTTCAGCAGTTCCTGATAGAGCTCAAGGCCGCCACCGCGGTAAATCCACGCCAGCGTCTGCTGCGCGTCACAACCGTTGATGGGGCCGGAACCGAACAGTGATGCGACCTTGCTCTTGCCGTACCAGTACACCGGCACCGTGTGGCCGGCATCCAGCACGCCGTTGCTCACCGCGTCGGTAACCTCGAACGGTTTCACCACCGCGCCGGCATTCAGGTAATCGATGCGCAAACGTCCGCCGGACATGTCATTGACGCGGGTGACGTACTCTTGCGCCATCTCGTTGAAAATATCTTTCGCGCCCCACGCGCCCTGCATCTTGAGCACGATGACGGAAGGCTTGACCGCGACAGCCGGTGCCGCTGGCGCGGCAGGCTTGGGCGGCTCTGTCTTGCCGCACGCCGCCAGCGTGGCCGCGGATAACGCAGCGGCGCCGGTCAGAAACTTGCGGCGCGACGTATCGCTCTTCACTTCGACTGTAACTTCGGACTTTGCCTCAATACTCTTGTTCAGCATTACATCCTCCTGGGAATTGCCGCTGGGATTGGTGAATTGCACGAGAAAAGGATTTGGGTCACACACATCGTAAAAATACACACGAAAACCGTAAGTATTTGTTTTTATTTATATTTTTGCTTCGTCAGCAGAATCTGTGGGTGAGTTTCACCCATTTTAGGAAGCTGGGTGTTTACCTGGTTGAACAATCTGATGAGCGAAGTTATCCACGGGCGCGCGTGCGGCTCCCTCCATAGAGCCAGAGCGCGCGCGCCGGTGGGTAACTTT
>CAMDLH010000236.1 GCA_945901405.1 Bordetella parapertussis
CCTTGACAGAGCCTGCGGGGTTGTTGCCCTCGAGCTTGACCAGCACGCTCTGACTGATGTTGCCCGGCAGGCGCTGCAAACGTACCAGCGGCGTGCTTCCTACGAAATCTTCCAGCGTTTTCATGACTGTGATGCCTCCATGGGCATAATGATATCCGACATGGGGTGAGTCGTTTCGTTCAGGCAAAAAAACAACCCCGCCGAAGCGGGGTTGGGTTTGGTGATACTTGACGCCGCGCGGAATTACTTCTTGTCTTTCGCGTCAGCCTTCTTGTCATCGGCTTTCTTGTCGTCAGCCTTGGCGTCCTTACCATCGGCCTTGGCGTCGCCTTTCTTGGCGTCCGCTTTTTTGTCATCTTTCTTGGCTTTGGCGTCGGCCTTCTTCTCGTCCTTCGCGTCTTTCTTGGCGTCGGCTTTTTCCTTCTTGGCATCGGCCTTCTTGTCGTCGGTCTTTGCGTCCTTCTTAGCGTCAGCCTTTGCGTCTTTCTTGTCATCGGCTTTCTTCGCGTCAGCCTTGCCGTCTTTCTTGGCATCGGCTTTCTTGTCGTCAGCCTTGGCGTCTTTCTTCGCGTCGGCCTTCTTCTCGTCCGCCTTCGACTTTTCTTTCGCGGGTTCTGCTTTCTTCGTGTCGGCCTTGGCTGGCTCGGCTTTCTTCGCATCGGCCTTGGCTGGCGTGGCTTTCTTCGCATCGGCCTTGGCTGGCGTGGATTCGCCCGACACCGTAAGGTTGGTGCGGATGTTCTTCATGGTCGCCGGGCCGATACCGTCCACTTTTTCAAGATCATCGACGGTCTTGAACGGGCCGTTCTTGGTGCGATAGTCGATAATTGCTTGGGCCTTGGCGGGGCCTATACCTTTAAGACCGTCCAGTTGGTCTTTGGTCGCGGTATTGATGTTCACGGTCTGCGCAAACACAGCACCCACCATAGCCATCCACAGCATTACTACCATCAGCAGTTTTTTCATGAATCCTCCTCGGTGAAATTAAAATACAACGCTTCGGAAACTCACCGGCGCCCTTCCCCGGCTCCAGCAAGTAACGTCCATGGGTTTTGCGGGTTGACAACCCGCCCCGCCCGGGACATCGGGGCAAACTATAACCGTGCTTCCAGCGCGCCACAATAGCGGGCCACACCCTGTTCCACGGTCAGGAACGGCTCGCCGTAGCCCGCCGCGCGCAAAGCCGCCAGGTCAGCCTGGGTATAGCTCTGATACTTGCCCTTGAGGTCAGCCGGAAAGGCGATGTATTCGATAGCGCCGGCGTCCTGCAAGGCAGAGAGTGTCAGCGCCGCCTCGCCGCGCGCCTTGCGGCAGGCATTCACCGCCGCCACCGCCACGTCGTTGAAGCTTTGCGCGGCCCCAGTGCCGCAGTTGTAAATGCCGGATTTTTCAGGGTGGTCGAGAAAATAGAGGTTGACCTTGACCACGTCCTCGACCGACACGAAATCACGGCGCTGTTCGCCATTGCCGTAGCCGCCGCTACCCTCGAACAGGCGCACGCGGCCAGCGGCGCGATACTGGTTATAGAAGTGATAGGCGACGGAGGCCATGCGCCCCTTGTGTTGCTCGCGCGGGCCGTAGACATTGAAGTAGCGCAGCCCCACCACCTGTGTTTTCAACCCGGCGCGGTGACGGCGCACCCATTGATCGAACAGAAACTTGGAGTAGCCGTAAACATTGAGCGGGTTCTCGCACTCGGGCGACTCGCGAAATTCGGTCTTGTCGCCGTAGATCGCCGCCGATGATGCATAGATGTACGGCACTTCTTGGCCGGTGCAAAACTCAAGTAGCGTGCGCGAGTAGCGATAATTGTTTTGCATCATGTAGCGGCCGTTCGATTCGGTAGTGTCCGAACACGCGCCCTGATGCAGCATGGCTTTCACCTTGCCGTTAAACGAGCCTTTTTCGACCGCCGCCAGAAATTCGTCCTTGTCCAGATAATCCGCGATTGTGCAATCGACGAGGTTCTTGAAGCGATCGCCCTGCGTTAAAGCATCGACCGCGATGATGTCGCTGATGCCGCGCTGATTCAGCGCCTTGACGATATTGGCGCCGATAAAACCCGCCGCGCCCGTAACTATGTAAGTCATTGTTTTTTAACACTATTTTTAGACTCATCCGAAGCTCGTAATTCCTCCGGATGTACTACCGCCGTGCCGAACTTGCCGACCACGATACCCGCCGCGCGATTGGCCATGCGCACCGCCTCATCCATCGCGCCGCCGCGTGCAAGCATCACGCCCAACGTTGCGATCACGGTGTCGCCGGCGCCGCTCACGTCAAACACCTCACGCGCCTGTGCCGCGACATGCAAGCGGCCGCTGCGCCGGTAGAGCGTCATGCCCTCCTCGCTGCGCGTGATGAGCAACGCTTCCACACCGAGCTGCCGGCGCAATTTTTGCGCTTTCACCGTCAACTCGGCTTCGCTTTTCCAGCTTCCGGCGACTTCACGAAACTCCGATCTATTTGGCGTGAGCAGCGTGGCGCCGCGATACCGTGCATAGTCGTCGCCCTTGGGATCCACCAGCACCGGCTTGCCTGCCTTGCGCGCCGCGGCGATCATGTTGGCGATGTGCGTGAGTCCGCCCTTGCCGTAGTCGGACAACACGACCACGTCGCACCCGCGCAGCATGGCGCGAAAATCGCGTAGCTTGGAGGCCAGCACTTCGTGGCTGGGCGTGGTCTCGAAATCGACACGCAACAATTGTTGCTGGCGGCCGATTACCCGCAGCTTCACCGTGGTATCGATGCTGCCGTCGCGATGCAGGCGCGCACTCACGCCGTCATCCTTGAGTAACTTTGCCAGGCGCAGCCCCGCCTCGTCGCGGCCCACCACCGACAGCAGATTCACGCGCGCACCGAGTGCGGCCGCGTTGCGCGCGACGTTGGCGGCGCCGCCGGGGCGTTCCTCGCTTCGCTCGATCTTCACCACCGGCACCGGCGCCTCGGGCGAGATGCGCGCGACGCTGCCGAACCAGTAACGGTCGAGCATCACGTCGCCCACGATCAGCACGCGCGGACCTTTCACGGCGGCGCGCATGCTCATCCCGCAATCTCCGCATTGATGCGATGAAGCACCGCGATTGGATCCGCTGCCTGAGTAATCGGGCGGCCGATCACCAGGTAGTCGGCGCCATTGTCGATGGCCATGCGCGGCGTGGTGACGCGTTTTTGATCGTCCTGCGCGGCATCCGCCAAGCGTATGCCGGGGGTTACCAGGCAAAAATCCTTGCCGCACGCGGCCCGCAGCGCGCCAGCTTCCTGAGCGGAACTGACCACGCCATCAAGCCCCGACTCGCGCGCCAACCGCGCCAGCCGCAGCACGGCATCGGCAGGCGTGCCTTGCATGCCTATATCGACCAGATCGCCAGCGCCCATGCTGGTCAACACGGTGACGCCGATGAGCATGGGGCGCTTCGATTCCCCAGCCACCGCCGCGCGCGCGGCTTCCATCATCGCGCGGCCGCCGCTGGCATGCACATTTATCACCCATACACCGAGACGCGCGGCAGCCTTGCACGCACTCGCCACCGTGTTGGGTATGTCGTGAAACTTCAAATCGAGAAACACGCCAAAGCCGCGCGCGGCCAGCGTTTCAACCAGCGCCGGCCCAGCGGCGGTAAACAACTCCTTGCCGACCTTGACGCGGCACAGCGCGGGGTCGAGCCGCTCAACCAGCGCGAGCGCCTGTTTTGCCTCGGCAAAATCCAGCGCCACGATAACTTTGGGATCATTCATATTGTTTCTTCATGCCGGCAGGGCCTTCTCTTCGGTGCGGCGCGGCGAATAGGTTTCCCAGGCCGCGCACGCCGGACAATGCCAGTAAAACTGGCGCGCGCGAAAACCGCAATTGTCGCATTTATACATGGCAAGCCCGCGCGTGTGCTGATGCACCAGGTTCTTGATAAGCTCAAGATCATGCCGGCGCTCGGCCGGCGCGTCGATCAACTGCGCCTCAAGGAGCTTGTCCACGCCGAGCAGTGTGGGTGTGCGCCGCAATTCATCGCGCGCCAGGGCGTAGGCCTGCTCCGCGCCCTGTTCTTCGAGCGTGCCCTGGAACACGACGTTGAGTAAATCCAGCGACGGGTACTTGGCGAGAAATCCGCGCAGCAGGTTCAGGCCCTCGATCGACTTGCCCTGTTGCCGGAAAGCGCGAAACATGCGCTCCGCGACCAGTGCGAGATACGCGGGATTTTGCGATTCGATGCGTTTCCACGCCGTTATCGCGGCCTCCATATTGCCGGCGTTTTGTTCGATGTCGCCCAGCAGCATGTTGGCGCGCACGCACAGCCGGTGATGCGACAACGCCGCATCCAAGTGCGGACGCGCGGTTTCCGGCTGCGTATGCATGATGTCGTTGCCCGCCATTTCGCAATAGAAGTTGGCGATCTCTTTCTGGTGCGAACGGCCGGTCACCGCTTCAAGCTTTTGCGCGATGCCAATGGCTTTACGCCAGTCTTTTTCCTGCTCGTAAATGCCCAGCAGGAACTTGAGCGCCGCCTCGGCATGCGCGCTTTGTTCGAGCTTGAGGAACAACTCCTCGGCGCGGTCGAGCAAGCCGGCCTTCAGATAGTCCTGCGCAAGCTCATGCAGCGCCAGCAGCTTCTGCTCCTGCGGCAGATCCTGCCGTTCGGTGAGGTTCTGATGCATGCGTATCGCGCGTTCGACCTCGCCGCGACGGCGAAACAGACTCCCCAGCGCGAAATGCAATTCGATAGTCTGCGGATCGACCTTGACGACTTCGATGAACGCCTCGATCGCCTTGTCTGGCTGCTCGTTCATCAGGAAATTGAGGCCGCGAAAATACGACTTCGGCAGCACGCGCGATTCGGACAACAGATGCTTGATGTCGATGCGCGCGGCCATCCAGCCCAGCGCGAAAAAAATCGGCAGCGCCAGCAGCCACCAGTATTCGATATCCATATTGCTCCGCCGCGCGCCGCTCGGTCGGGCTCAGCCCGGCTCAGTGCCGGGCGAACTGACGGCAGGCGGCGCCGCGGGTTGCGCGCGTTTTAAACGGCCCACTTCACGGCGCAGGCGAAACACATACGGCAGGTTCGCCGCCACGCCCGCGGCGACACCGGCGCAAAACACCACCAGCAGCACGATCACCAGCGGCGCGCTCCACTCCATGCCGAGGTAGTAGCGCACCACGACGCTGTCGGTGTTTTTCACCGCGAACGACAACGCCAGCAGAAAAACGATGAACCAGAGTATGAAGCGCATTTTTAGCAATTCAGGCTGTCAGCCGCACATCGCCAGAAGGTACGCGGGAGCGGCGAAAATAAAAAAACGGCATGATCCCGGGATGATGCCGTTTTGAACACTAAGCGCCCGCTCGACAAGCGCGCGGGCACGGTTTATTTCTTGGTGGAATCGACGCGTTCCCGCAGTTCCTTGCCCGCCTTGAAGTGCGGAACGTACTTGGAAGGCACCTGCACCTTGTCACCGGACTTTGGGTTTCGACCGGTACGCGGAGGACGGTAATTCAAGCTAAAACTGCCAAAGCCGCGGATTTCAATCCGATGGCCCAGCGCAAGACTCTTACCCATGGCGTCCAATATCATCTTCACGGCCAACTCGGCATCCTTCGCCACCAGTTGGGGAAAACGCGCCGCGAGCTTCGCAATCAACTCCGACTTGGTCATGATGCTCCCTTATTGTTGAGTGTTCGCCGTATCCATTTTAGCCTTCAGCAACGCGCCGAGATTTGTGGTCCCGGTGCTCGCCGACTTGTCCGAGGCCGCGATCTTCTGCATGGCATCGGTCTCCTCAGCCTGATCTTTGGCCTTGATCGACAGGTTAATCGATCTGTTCTTGCGGTCAATATTAATAATCATCGCGGTCACCGCATCCCCTTCCTTCAGGTGCGTGCGGATGTCCTCGACCCGGTCACGCGCCACTTCCGATGCCCGCAAATAACCCTCTATATCCCCCGAAAGCAGAATTACCGCGCCCTTGGGGTCTATGGATTTTACCGTACCCGAAACAATCGAGTTTTTATCGTTGGTGGCGATGAAACTGTTGAAAGGATCGCCGTCAATCTGCTTTATGCCGAGCGATATACGCTCGCGCTCCACGTCGATGGCGAGAACCACGGCCTCGACATCGTCGCCTTTCTTGTAGTTGCGCACGGCTTCTTCGCCGGGCAGCGACCACGACAGGTCGGACAAATGCACAAGGCCGTCGATGCCGCCGGGTAGGCCGATGAAAATGCCGAAATCGGTGATCGACTTGATCTGGCCCTTGACGCGCTCGCCCTTCTTGTTGTTCATCGAGAACTCGTCCCACGGATTCGCCATGCACTGCTTCATGCCGAGCGAAATACGGCGGCGTTCTTCGTCGATCTCGAGCACCATGACTTCGACTTCGTCGCCAAGCTGCACGACTTTCGACGGATGCACGTTCTTGTTGGTCCAGTCCATCTCGGACACGTGCACCAGGCCTTCGATGCCGGTTTCGATTTCCACGAACGCACCGTAGTCGGTGAGATTGCTGACCTTGCCGAACAAGCGCGTGCCCGTCGGATAACGCCGGCCGAGTCCCACCCACGGATCTTCGCCCAGTTGTTTGAGACCGAGCGAGACGCGATTTTTTTCCTGATCGAACTTGAGCACCTTGGCGGTGACTTCATCGCCAACATTGAGAATTTCGGTCGGGTGCTTGACGCGGCGCCATGCGAGATCGGTGATGTGCAGCAGGCCATCGATGCCGCCCAGATCGACGAACGCGCCGTAGTCGGTGATGTTCTTGACGATGCCCTTGACCACCATGCCTTCTTGCAGCGTTTCGAGCAGCTTCTGGCGCTCCTCGCCCTGCGTCGCCTCAAGCACCGCGCGGCGCGACAACACGACGTTGTTGCGTTTGCGGTCGAGCTTGATGACCTTGAAATCCATCTGTTTGTTTTCGTACGGCGTGGTGTCCTTCACCGGCCGCGTATCCACCAGCGAACCGGGCAGGAACGCGCGTATGCCGTTCACCATGACGGTCAGCCCGCCCTTCACCTTGCCGTTGACCATGCCCTGCACGATGCGCCCGTTCTCGAGCGCCTCTTCGAGGTCGTGCCATGCCGCGAGGCGCTTGGCCTTGTCGCGCGACAAACGCGTTTCGCCGAAACCGTTTTCGAGTGATTCGATGGCGACACTGATAAAGTCGCCAACCTTGGCGTCAACCACGCCACCGTCGGTGCGGAATTCTTCCAGGGGGATGTAGCTCTCGGATTTGAGTCCGGCATTGACGACCACGAAATTGTCGTCCACCCGCACCACTTCCGCGGTAATCACTTCGCCTATGCGCATTTCCTTGCGCGACAGGCTCTCTTCGAATAGCGCGGCAAAACTTTCGGCGGCGCCGGTTTGTATGGCTGTTGTCATCAGGGAGTTTGAATTTTCGGTAATACCCGCCTTGGGGACGGGGTCAGTTGATAAATGCCATGAGCCAAGGGACTCATGACGCCTGTAGTGCGCCCATCATGCCTTTAAAACCTGTTGATACTGCGCCAGCACTCGCGCCGTAGCCTCGTCCGCCGACATGCCGGTAGTGTCAATTTCAACGGCGCTGGGGCACTTTTTCAGGGGTGCTGCCACGCGATTGCTATCGCGCTCATCGCGGCTGCGTATGTCCTGCAAAAGGGCGGTCATATTAGCATCGAAACCTTTGTCTATCAACTGCTTATAGCGTCTTTGGGCGCGCGCTTCGGCGCTTGCCGTCAGGTATATTTTTAGTACCGCGTCGGGAAAAACAACCGACCCCATATCACGTCCATCCGCCACCAAACCGGGCATCACGCGAAACGCGCGTTGCCTCTGCAACAAGCCCGCACGCACCGCAGCGTGTGTCGCCACCCTCGACGCCGCCACACCCGCGGCCTCGCTGCGAATCGCATCGGTCGCGTCGCGGTTATCCAGCAACACCTGCCTGTCCGAGAATTTTATGTTTATTTTCAACAATATAGCAAGTATTTCCGGCTCACTGTCGAGGTTCGCTGCGGCATTCATGCCAGCCACGCCAACGATGCGATACAACGCGCCACTATCGAGATAGTGAAAATTCAGCGCGCGCGCCACCGCCTGCGCCACCGTGCCCTTGCCCGATGCTGATGGGCCATCAATCGCAATGACTGGGACAGCAATCACAAAATATCGTTTAAAAACATATACTTATGCTAATTCTCGGAAATCGACGCCAGCACGTCGAAGTATTCAGGAAAAGTTTTTGCAACGCAGCGAGGATCGTTGATACGCACTGGCACGCCGCCCAACGCGGCGAGTGAAAAACACATCGCCATGCGGTGGTCGTCGTAGGTATCTATTGATGCGTGAGGCGTCAGGCGTGAGGCGTTAGGGGGCGTGATCTTGAGGTAATCGGCACCTTCTTCCACGCTCGCGCCTAGTTTGCGCAACTCGGTTGCCATCGCCGCGATGCGGTCGGTTTCCTTCACGCGCCAGCTCGCGATATTGCGCAGCGTGCTCGCACCATCGGCGAACAACGCCATCACCGCGAGTGTCATCGCCGCATCGGGGATGTGATTGCAATCAGCATCGAGCGCGCGCAGCTTACCGTTACGTTTGGCATCTGCGCCAGCGCTCGCTTCAATCCAGTTGTCTCCCATGCTCACCACCGCGCCCATGCGTTCGAGCATTTCGGTGAAGCGCACGTCACCCTGAATGCTTGCACGGCCCACGCCGGTGACGCGCACCGGCCCGCCACCCGTCAAACCACTGATGGCGCCAGCGGCCAAAAAGTA
>CAMDLH010000237.1 GCA_945901405.1 Bordetella parapertussis
GCCTGCGCGGGAACGACAGTGTTTGCGTTTTTATCCAGCATGTCCCGTTCATCCATGTTTAATTTTCTTGTAGTTCTTCGTTACCGCACCACGAAAGCGATGATCCACACTCAACGCAGCCAACCACCCATCACGCAGACAGCTTAAAAAATCTCCGGGGCGATAGCAATCGCCCGCGAGTTCGTAATCCACGCCGGCTTCTTCGAGCAGCGGTACTACATCACGCACGGGCGCGGGGCCGGTGGCGAAGATCAGCGCGTCGCCCACATCAATGTCGCTTTTATTGCCGTCATCCGCAATGAGCGTAAGCGTGGCGCCGGCGGCGCGTTCTACCTTCACACGCGTCAACATTTGCGTGCCGCGCGTGGCGAGGCGCTCGACAAGCTCCATGCGGTTGTTGCGCGCCATGCCGGCGGCCATGGTGCCGAGCATTTCTACTATGGTGCATTGCTTGCCTTGCACGCTCAACAGATCAGCGGTTTCAGCGCCCACCATGCCGCCGCCGATGATGGTGACGCGCTTCGCCGCCGCGAGCAACGACGGCTCGCGCAACGCGTCCCATGCATGCATTACACGCACGGCGCCCGCGAGTTGCGACACGTCGAATGGATGCGCGCGTGGCGCAACGCCGGTGGCGACGATGGCAAACTCCGGCGCATAGGCGCGTATCGCCGCCGCGGTTACGTTCATCGAAGTGCGTATCGTCACTTTCAACTCGCGCAACATTGCGAGGCGGTAACCCAGTATCGGCTCGACCTCGATCTTATCGGGCGCGGCCATCGCCAGCGGCATCTGTCCGCCGGCTTGCGCGGCTTTTTCCCACACTTCAACATGATGCCCGCGCGCGGCAGCCTCACGCGCCGCCTCAAGCCCCGTAACACCCGCGCCGAACACCAGCACACGCCTTGGTGTTTTCGTCTTGCGCCCAGGAAACAACTGCGGCTCGGCGTGTTCCAGCGCTTCGAATTCGGTGCCGATCACCGGGTTGTGCACGCACGCCACATCTTTTTCGAGCGTGAGCCGCTCGAAACATACATTGCAGGCGATGCATTTTCGGATCGGCGCTTTCACTTGACCGAACGCCTTCAAGCACCAATGCGGATCGGCATACAACGCGCGCCCCACGGAAACAAAATCCGTGCAGCCGTCACGCAGCAACTGCTCCGCATCCTCGGGATCAACCACACGCCCCGCCACCAGCACGGGAATATTCACCGCCTGTTTGATCGGCTTCGCGTATGGCCCGAGACAGCCGCGCGCGAACGACGGCGGCTGTATGCAATATTTCGACAATTGGGGACTCTCGTTGCTGCCGCCCGACAGATCAAGTGCCGCAACTCCTTGTTTTTCCAGGCATTTTGACAATTCGACAATCTCGGCCTCGGAGTAGCCGCCATCTACAAACTCGGATGCCGACAGGCGCACGATCAACGGAAAATCCGGCAGCGCCTGCTTTACGCGGTCCAGCGTTTCGAATAAAAAGCGCGCGCGATTCTCGAACGAGCCACCGTATTGATCGTTACGATGGTTCAAGCGCGGAGTAACAAATTGCTGAAACAAATAGCCGTTGCCAGCGTGTATCTCGACGCCATCATAGCCGGCGTAATACAGCCGCCGCGAAGCCGCGACAAACTGTTTTTGAATCTCGATGATTTCCGGCACGGCCAGCGGCCGCACATCGTCGCCCGTGTTCGGGTTTTTCCACAGCGACGGCCCCACCGGCTCCATGTTGAGCACGTGGCGGCGCAGCAACGCACCGCGATGATTCAGTTGCGCGCACACCAGCGCGCCATGCGCATGTATCGCATCGACGAGGCTCGCCAATCCGGGAATAAAACGGTCGTGATACACGCACAGCGAATTGTGATGCGGCCGCGCGAACTCGGTCACCACCATCGCCTCGGTCATGATCATGCCCACGCCGCCGCGCGCGCGCTCGGCGTAATACATGCGGTCACGCTCGGTAGATAGCCCGTCGGTGGTGCTGTAGTTGGTGCCCATTGGCGCCATCACCACGCGATTGCGCAGCTTGAGCGGGCCTATGTGGCCGGGTTGGGAAAGTAACGTCAAGGTCAAAGGCTTTTCGACACAGATTTACACAGATGAACACAGATTAAAAACCACAACCATGAAATCCGCGTTCATCCGCGTCAAAGGATTTGAAGTTATCTGCGTAAATCCGCGTCAAGGATTTTTAACTCAGTCCGCGCGCGCGCCAGAAGCCTTGGCCACCTTGCCCCAGCGCACCAATTCTTCCTTGAGGAACCCCGCAAACACTTCAGGGGACGCTTGCGTAAATTGCTCAACACCCACCGCCGCAAGCCGCTCTTTGACTTCTGGTGCGCTCACCGCTTTCATCAACGATGCGTGCAGCCGCGACACCACGGGTGCTGGCGTTCTCGCGGGCGTCATGATCGCGAACCAGTTCACCGCCAGCAAGCCGGGCATGCCTTGCTCGCCAGTGGTCGGCAGATCGGGCATCAGTGAAATGCGCCGTTCGGCGGCAAGCGCGATGCCTTTGAGCTTGCCGCTTTTCATCTGCGCATACACCGCCGGGAAATCCATGATGATACCCTGCACATGCCCGCCCATGAGATCGGTGACCGCCGGCCCCGCGCCCTTGAACGGCACGTGTTGCAGATTGATGTTCGCCATGGTCTTGAATAGCTCGATCGCCAGATGCGGCAAACCGCCGCTGCCGGACGAAGCAAAATCGAGTTTGCCCGGATGCAGCTTCGCCAGCGCGATCAACGATTTCAGATCTTTCACCGGCAGCGCGGGGTGCACGGCTATCGCCTCCGGCGTCATCGCGATGGTAGTCACGGGCGCGAAGTCGCGCATCGTGTCGTACGACAATTTGGAGTAGGTATGTGGACTGATGACGAGCGCGCTGGTGCTGCCGAGTAACAACGTGGTTCCATCCGGCGCTGACTTCGCCACGAAATCCGTGGCAATGGTGGCATTCGCTCCCGCGCGATTTTCAATAACCACTTGCGCGTTGATGAGTTCGCCAAGTTTCGGCCCGACAATGCGCGCAACAATATCGTTCGAGCCGCCGGGTGGAAATCCGACGATCATGCGCACCGGTTTGCCCGTCTGCGCCCACACGGCACCCGCATGAGCCATAATTATCGATGCCGCTATTACCATGCCCCATCTTCGGCTCACATTCATGGCTCGCTCCTCGTGAATCTTTATTGTCGTGGTTGCAGATCAAGCCGCGCCACAATGCCCGCAAGCTCGGGTGATACCGCCGGATAACGCTGCAACACCAGCGGATCATGCCCCGGCACGATGTGCTGCATCGAATCGGCGAGTTTACGCAGCGTGGCAAACCCTTCGAGCATTTCGCCCAGGTGATACACCAGCGGAAAGCATCGATCCTGCTCGAAATGTTCGTAGTAGTGGCTCGCGTCGGAGGCCAGCATCACCCAGCCGCGCTTCGTGTGCACGCGCACCGATTGCAGGCCCATGGTGTGGCCGCCGATATGGTGCACGCTGATGCCCGGCGCGATCTCTTCAGCACCGTCGTGAAACACCACGCGATTCTGATACGCCAGCCGGATCATCCCCGCCACGTGATCAATCTCGTACGGACGGCGGAAAATGTGATCGCACATATGATGCCCGGTCACGTACTGCATTTCCTTGTCCTGCAAATGAAAACGCGCGTTGGGGAAATCGTAGAACGTGCCGACGTGATCGTTGTGCAGATGCGTGATCACCACATCCTTGATGTCCTCGCCTTTCACGCCGATGAGACCGAGGCCCTCGACGGGCTTGCGCAGCAGCACGCGGCCATTGATCGCCATGTTCGCATCGAAGCCGGTATCGACCAGCACCATGCGCTCGCTGTTGCGCACCAGCCATACGTAGTAGTCCATGGGCATCGGCGCATCGTGCGGATCGCCACCAACAAAGTGCGCGGCGCGCTGGCCGGGGCGCTCGGCGTATTTGACGCAATAGATTTCGTAGTCGGGTATCGTCATGGTGAACGCATCGTAGACGATCTTGATAGTGGTCGCAACAACTCGCGAGCGCCGCTACAATTCGCCAAGGTTCCTGATTCCCAAACGCCCATGAAACTCCCCGCCTCCGAAGTCCGCGACAACATGCACATCGATTGGGATGTGCCCATCACCATGGACGATGGCCTCGTGCTGCGCGCCGATGTGTTTCGGCCCATTAGTGACAAACCTTGCCCGGTCATCCTCAGTTACGGCCCCTACGCCAAGGGCCTCGCGTTTCAGGATGGTTACCCCTCCGCGTGGAATCGCATGGTGGCCGAGCATCCCGATGTTGCGTACGGTTCGAGCAATCTTTATCAAAGCTGGGAAGTGGTCGATCCCGAAAAGTGGGCGTCACACGGCTACGCCTGCGTGCGCGTGGATTCGCGCGGCGCGGGGCGTTCGCCGGGCTTCATCGATCCGTTTTCGCCGCGCGAGACAAAGGATTTTTACGATTGCATCGAATGGGCTGGCGTGCAGCCGTGGTCGAATGGCAAGGTGGGCCTGAACGGTATTTCCTACTACGGCATCAATCAATGGCAGGTTGCGTCGCTGAAGCCGCCGCATCTGGCCGCGATGTGCGTGTGGGAAGGCGCCGCGGATTGGTATCGCGACATGACGCACCATGGCGGTATCGTCTCGACATTCTGGGGCAATTGGTACGACATGCAGGTGAAGACCGTGCAATACGGCCTCGGCGAACGCGGGCCGCGTAGCCGAGCCAACGGCACGCTGGTGTGCGGCGATGTCACGTTGTCGGATAAAGAATTGCAGTCGCAGCGCTGCGAATTCGGCGACGAAGTGCTGGCGCACCCACTGGATGACGACTATCACCGCGCACGTTCGCCCGTGTGGGACAACATCACCGTGCCGCTGTTGTCCGCCGCGAACTGGGGCGGACAGGGTCTGCATCCGCGCGGCAATTTCGAGGGCTTTTTGCGCGCCGCGTCGAAAGACAAATGGCTCGAAGCGCACGGCATCGAGCACTGGACGCATTTTTACACCGACTACGGGCGCGAGCTGCAAAAGCGCTTTTTCGATTTCTATCTGAAGGGCGAGCAAAACGGCTGGGACAAGCAGCCCAGGGTGCAGTTGCAGGTGCGCCACGTTGATAAGTTCGTCGAGCGCCATGAGCACGAATGGCCGATTGCTCGCACGCAGTGGACCAAGTTTCATCTGCACGCGGCGGATCACGCATTGCGTCTTGATGCGTCTGCCATCGATACAAGCATCACCTATGACGCGATGGGTGAAGGCGTCACCTTTCTCTCCGCGCCTCTCGAATCAGAAACCGAAATCACCGGCCCCATCGCGGCGCGCCTGTACGCCTCATCATCCACCAGTGACGCGGATTTCTTTTTGATCTTCCGCGTCTACACACCTGACCTGCGTGAAGTCACTTTCATGGGCGCCATAGATCCGCACACGCCCATTGCGCAAGGCTGGCTGCGCGCCTCGCACCGCAAGCTCGAAGCGAAACTTTCGCTGCCGTATCGCCCGTATCACACGCATGATGAAGCGCAACCGTTAAAGCCCAATGAAGTGGTACAACTCGACATCGAATTGTGGCCCACCAGCATCGTCGTACCCGCCGGCCACCGCATCGCGCTCAGCGTACGCGGGCGCGACTACGAATTCGCAAAATCCACCGGCGCGCGGCTGTCGAATTTCAAGAACGAGTTGCGCGGCTGCGGGCCTTTTTTGCATGACGATCCGCGCGACCGGCCAGCGGCGATTTTCAACGGCAAGACCACGCTGTACTTTGGCGCGGGGCGGGAGGGGTTTTTGTTGCTGCCGGTGGTGCCTGAGCGCTGAAACAGGGGTGGTGGCTGGACTTGATTATTGAGCAACCAATCCAGCAGCAACGGAATAATCAACCGTCGGACGAATGCCTCGAATTAAGACCCCTTCGTTTTTCATCGAAAATTGTAGGGTGGGTAAAACGTTCTTTGTTTTGCCCACGCAGCACCACGTTTGCATACTCGTAACGCGTGGGCACAAATTACGTGCCCACCCTACGGTTGCTCTTCGTTAAGCTGGGGGGATGCATGCGACGCCCCATAACATCCAAGTAACTATACTGAAAATGACTAAACCTTTGCCGTAAAGCGTAGTGCGATTTCGCAATCCAATAACGAAAGTCGCAACAATTACAAACACAACAATCCAGCTACTGCAACCGAACTCGGACCATCACCAAAGGTTGGAAAAAACGAAATACCACCACCGAACAGGGGTATCAAAGGGGCAAACATGGCCAAAACAATCACGAATCCGATACCTAATAATCTGTCCATGATCGAATTCCCTTTCGCATAATTTGGCAAAAACCGCACGAATAATTGTGACAGGCCACGTTTTCTCCAGATTTTGAAACGAAGCCGTGTTGCCGCAATTCGCGAGACTTCTATGTTGCCGTCCGATTTACAGACATTCCCAATCCTCCACCCGCAGCCCCACCACCCTGTTGAATTCGCCAGTGTTGTGGGTCACAAGCACCAAGTCGTAAGCCCGCGCGATCGCAGCGATCATCAAATCGTTTGCGCCGATGGGCTTGCCTTGCGCCGCGAGGTCGGCGCGTATCAGCCCGTAGTCTTGCGCGCAGCGATCATCGAACGGCACGCTTTGTAGCGGCGCCGAGAAAATTTCCAATCGCCGCAAGTTGATATCGACGCGCGCACTGCGTCTCGCGCCATACAGCAACTCGGCTTTAACCACGCTGCATAGCGCGATGTCAACCGGTTGGCATGCCTTGAAACGTTCTGCCACGCCTGCGTTGTCCTGATTGAGCAAGCGGATGCAGGTGTTCGAATCGAGCAGATACCTCACTTTAGCAGCAACCGTTCTTCAGGCCGCCCGGAAGGTTCGTAGCGAATTTTGTCCTTGGCGCTGCCGGTCAGGCTTTCGAAGTAGCCCTCCGGCCAGCCCTGCCCGGCGTCGCGCATGACCAAATCAGCGATGTATCGCGAAACGGGCTGCCTCGCTTTCGCCGCGCGCCGCTTGATTTGTTCCGCGACCGCATCGGGAACGTAGAAATGGAGTTGGGGCATATAGAATTATCCACATGTATGTGCTATATGTGGATTATGCAGCCAAGGGTAAAGTGAAAGCAAGCATCACAATCGGTGGACAACCTTTCTGCAAATTTTCACGATGAAGTCCCCTTGCCGCGGGACGTGAAGCGTTTATGTTGACGCTGGCGGCAAGCTGGGGCCGAACGGTATTTCGTACTACGGCATCGATCCGCACACACGCATCACAATGAGTGCATGTGCGCACTTCCAGCTACACTTGCGGCATTCGCATTCCCACCCGCGGCATCCCGCACCCATCACCGACAAGGAGCAATAAATGGCTTTTGAAAACATCGCAAACGACTACGGTCTCATCGGCAAGGTTGCCATCGTCTCGGGTGCGGGCGGCCCCATCGGGCAGGGTCTGTCGGAGGGCGTGACCAACGGCCGCGCCACCGCGATTCTGCTCGCGCGCGCGGGGGCAAAGGTCTGCGTCGTCGGGCGCACGCTCGAACTCGCGCAGCACACCGTGGACATCATCAAGAGCGAGGGCGGCGAAGCCTTCGCCCATGTGACCGATGTCACGCAGGAAGCCGCCTGCCGCGGCGTGGTTGACGCCACCCTGCAACGGTATGGCCGTCTCGATTGTCTCGACAACAACGTCGGCCGCAGCGCGCCCGGCGATGTCACCGAGATGAGTCTTGAGCAATGGCGCAGCATGTTCGCGCTCAACGTCGATAGCATGATGCTGATGTGCAAGTACGCGATCCCCGCAATGATCGCCGGCGGTGGCGGCACCATCGTCAACATCGGCTCGCTGCGCAGCATCCGCCCGCTGCATTCAACCGTGTACTCGGTGACCAAGGGTGCTGTGATCGCGCTCACTTCGACGCTGGCCGTCGACCATGGCCCCAAGGGCATCCGCGCCAACTGCATCATCCTGGGGCCGGTGTTCACCCCCAACATCAACCGCAATCTCACACCCGAGCGGCGCCAGTTGCGCGCCCAAGCCTCGCTCATGAAGCGCGAAGGCACCGGCTGGGATACCGGCCAGCTCGCGCGCTTCTTGCTGTCCGATCAATCGAAGTTCATGACCGCGCAGAGCATCTGTCTTGACGGCGGCGCGTCGATGGTTGGGCCTTCGCGTTAGCGGCTGTTTCGCGGCAACCGCGGTTTGCGTTTCGATGTTCAGGCATCGAGCAGCCTGCTGTTGCCGTTCTCGACCACGAAACTCCGGCGCGTGCTCACGGTACCATCCGGCGCGCGCACCTTGTCGAGCACCTGAGAATCCGCCTTCCAGCGCCGTTGCGTAGCCGCGCTGGCGGTTGTAGAACTTGATGTGATGGTCCTGCTGCATCAGGACCTTGTGGCGGTTGTTGGTGTCGTAGCCGTCACTCAACGAGGAAATCGCCGTCGCCATGATAGGGGTAGGAAAGGACGCTCGTCCTCCCCTCCCTCCGAACCGTGCGTGCGGTTCTCCCGCACACGGCTCTCCAGTCGGTGGTTTCCTCATCGGGATTGGCTTGCCAGCGCATGGGTCTCGGTCATCGTGAAGAGGCCCAACTCA
>CAMDLH010000238.1 GCA_945901405.1 Bordetella parapertussis
TAGCGAAAGGTTAAACCACAAGACCGAAGTCACCATCGGAAAAATCTGTTGCTTAGAGACGCAAAAAATGTAAAAACATGTTCTTAATCAGTTACTTGGGAAAATACCCTAGCAAAACTCACCCATTGTTTCTGCTGACGAACCAAAAATCACGGCAAGTCGAAAGGCCCGCGCTTTCCGCAGTTCGTCGATCAGAGTGACGACAAGTCGATGGTGCCAATCATGAACGAGGCCAGCGATTTAATACTCATCGTCGGCGGCGGCGCCGGCGGCAAGTCGATGTTTCTGCCTACCGCAGGCGGGCAGAGTTTGAGCGTATCAAAAATTATTCAATAAAAACAATAACTTACATAAAGTTCGCAGAGCTTCATTTGCCGACCATCATGTCCTGCAAGTGCTGAATATCCGCCAGCACGTCGGGCGGAAAACCGCGGCGGTCGCCACGCATGTTTTCAAGCAGGCCGCGAAAGTACTCGCGTAGCGGATCGGGGCTGAATCGCAGCTCGACCATGTGGTTGGCGATACGTGCATAGCGGTTCACCAGCGCCTGCGGGTAAATTAGCCCCGGCAGGGTGCGAAAGTAATCATCTGCTTCGATGGCGAGTTCAACGGTTTCTGGCATGGGCGATTCCTCGTGGCGCGCCGGCTGCGGCGCACACTATGTAAGGTTGTGGCAAATCTGTTTCAGGCGCAATTTTGCCACACTTGCCGCGCCCGCGATGAGTGCTACGATGCATCTTTCCAACGCCCTCGCTCATGACGCCGCAGCCACTCTTACCTAAAGGCGAAATCTCGCAACTCGCGCGCCTCGGTCGTTTCTTGCTGCCGTATCGCCGCCGCATTGCTGGTGCGCTGATCGCGCTGGTGATAGCCGCGGGTTGCGTGCTGCTGCTGGGGCAGGGGCTGCGTTACCTCATCGACGCGGGCCTGGGCTTTAGCGATCCGCAAAGTCTGAATTTCGTGCTCGCGGCCGCGCTGGCCGTGGCGGCGGTGATGGCGATTGCGACGTGGGCGCGTTTTTTCCTGATGATGAGCACGGCCGAGCTGGTGATCGGGGATGTGCGCAAACAGGTGTTCGCGCACCTGCTTAAGTTATCGCCGGAATTTTATGACGCGTCGCGCACCGGCGAGCTGTCGTCGCGGCTGACCAACGACAGCGAGCAGATACGCCAGGTGATCGGCTTCGGCTTCTCGATGTTTTTGCGCAACGGCTTGATGATGCTGGGCGCACTGGTGCTGCTGTTCGTCACCAGCCCCAAGCTCGCGGCGCTGATCGTGCTGGGCGTGCCGGCGACGCTGATTCCGATATTGTTCGTGGGCCGGCGCGTGAAACGATTGTCGCGCGACAATCAGGATCGCGTCGCCGATGTGTCGGCGCACATCGACGAATCGCTGCACGAGGTGCGCACCGTGCAGGCGTATGGCCACGAGAGCGAGACGCGCGCGAGGTTCGATGCCGCGACGAACGCGGCGAGCAGCTCCGGTGTGCATCGCGTGCGGGTGAAGGCGTGGCTGATCGGGCTGGTGATTTTTATTGCATTCAGCGCGGTGGCGGGAATTTTATGGGTGGGCGGGCACGACGTGTTCGCGGGGAAGATCACGCCGGGCGAGCTGACCGCGTTTGTGTTCTACGCCGGCGTCGTCGCCAGTGGCGCGGGCACGGTGTCGGAGGTGTGGGGCGAGATTCAGCGCGCGGCGGGGGCCACCGAACGCTTGATGGAACTGCTCGATACGCGGCCCGCGCTCGCGGCCGCGCCGCCGGTGATCACCTTGCCAATGAAAATCAGCGGCACGATACGCTTTGATGAAGTGAAATTCGCCTATCCCGCGCGCCCGCAAACGCAGGTGCTGGGGCCGGTGTCGTTCACGGCGGGCGCGGGCGAACGAATCGCGCTCGTCGGGCCGTCGGGCGCGGGCAAGTCAACGATCTTCGCGTTGATCCTGCGGTTTTATGATCCCGGTTCCGGACGCATCCTGATCGACGGCGCCGACATCCGCCATTGCGATCCGCTGGCATTGCGCCGCGCGGTCGCCATCGTGCCGCAAGACCCGGTGATCTTCGCCGGCAGCGTCACCGACAACGTGCGCTTTGGCCGCCCCGAAGCAAGTGAGGCCGAAATTCGCGAAGCCTGCGCGGCGGCGCACGCGCTGGAATTCATCGAGCGTCTGCCGCAGGGTTTTGCGACTGATCTGGGTGAGCGCGGCGTGAAACTCTCGGGCGGGCAGCGCCAGCGTGTGTCGATAGCACGTGCGCTGCTCGCCGACAGGCCGATATTGCTGCTCGATGAAGCCACCAGTTCACTGGATGCCGAAAGCGAGCGCCAGGTCGCCGCCGCGCTGGAGTTGCTGGAGCGCGGACGCACGACACTGGTGATCGCGCACCGCCTCGCTACCGTGCGCACCGCCGGCCGCATCATCGTGCTCGATGGCGGACGCATACACGCGACCGGCACGCATCAGGCACTGCTGCGCGACAGTCCGTTATATGCGCATCTGGCGCGGCTGCAATTCATTGCCGATTCGGAAGCGATCTCCTGAGTTGGCGCTATACTTCTCTCCAATAACGGAGAGAGATGTGCAAGGAAAGTTTATTTTCTCATTGTTGCTGGCGACAGCGGCAATCGCAAGCGTACAAGCGCAAGACTACCCAACGCGCCCGGTGCGCGTGATCGTCGGTTTTGGCGCGGGCGGCCCCGACACCACCGCGCGCATACTGGCGGCGCAGCTTTCCGTGCAAACAGGCCAGCAACACGTGGTGGATAACCGGCCCGGTGCCAACAGCATTATCGCTTCGGAAATCGTTGCGAAATCCACGCCCGACGGCTACACGCTGATGGTGACGTCAGGCGCGTTCGCGGTTAACCCCGGCATCTACCGCAAGCTGCCGTTCGACACGCTTCGCGATTTTGCGCCGATTACGCAAGTCGCTGGTTCCGATGGGCATATTCTGGTGGTCAACGGCGCGCTGGGCGTGGGCTCGGTGCGCGATCTTGTCGATTACGCCAAAAAGCCCGGCGCAAAACTCGCTTATGGTTCACCTGGCGTCGGCAACGCCTTGCATCTCGCGGCGGCATTGTTCAACCAGCGCGCGGGAACGAACATGGTGCATGTGCCATACAAGGGCGCGGGCGCGGCCATCGCGGCGCTCATGGCGGGCGAGGTGCAGGTGATGATGACCACGCCGCCGCTGGTGATAGCGCACATCCGCTCGGGCCGCCTCAAGGCGTTGGCTTACAACTACACTACACGCGCGCCGTTTTTGCCCGAGGTGCCGACGATGACCGAAGCCGGCGTCGCCAACATGCAGATGGACGCAAGCTGGCACGGGCTTCTCGCGCCGGCGAAGACACCCGCCGCGATACTGGCGCGCATCGAGCAAGAAGCGCGCAAGGCGGTGAACGCGCCGCAGACACGCGAGCAGTTTGCGAAAATCGAATTGAAACCGGTGGGCAGCAGTTCGTCCGAATTCAGAGCCTTGCTCGCGGATGCCATCAGAAAATTCGCCGAAATCGTAAAAATCGCCGGCATACAACCGGAATAAATTCAACCAAACCTGCACAGGGAGAACAACATGCCAGTAAGACGCGTGGTAGTCGGTCACAACAAGGAAGGCAAATCGATTCTCATCTCGGATGGCCAGGCGCCCGCGATGCGCACCAACCCGCTGCGGCCGGGCCATGTGTCGAACGACATCTGGAAAACCGGCGCGCTGCCATATCCGCTGCACGCGGTGCACGAAGACCCCACGCTGGGGCCGCGCCAGATACATCCGCCCAAGGGCGGCACGATTATCCGCATCGCCGAGATCGGTCCGGAATCGGAGGAGATTCGCAACATGACGCCGGAGAAGGCGCGTGAAGTGTTCAAGGCCATGGGCAACGAAGCGGCCTCCACGCATGGGCGCGGCGGCCGCCACCCGATGATGCATCGCATGCAAACCATCGACTACGCGATTTGCATCGAAGGCGAAATCACCATGCTGCTTGACGAAGGCGAGGTCACGCTGAAGGCGGGCGACGTGCTGATACAACTGGGCACCAATCACGCGTGGAGCAATCGCTCGGGCAAGGTCGCCAAGATGCTTTACGTGCTGATCGACGGCGAGTTCGATGACGAAATGAAGGGGTGGTTTGGCGGCGGGCACTGATCGCGGCATCCGGGAGAAACAGCATGAAAGCAGATGAAGCGGTTGAGTTGATTGGCAAGGAAAAAGAAGACGATCAGTTCAACAAACGTGCCTCGGTGGCCATCGCGGCGTTGGCGATGCTGCTGGCGATAACCGGCTTGGGCGGCAGCAACGCCACCAAGGAGACGTTCAATAACAACGTGCTCGCGTCGAATTACTGGAGCTTTTTTCAGGCCAAGAATTTGCGGCAGGCAAACCTCAATCTGGCCATCGACGAGATTGAACTGGCGTGGATCAAGAATCCCGCGATGACGGATGACGCCAAGGCCGCGCTGCAAAAAAAGATCGAGGATTATCGCAAGACCATCGCGCGCTACGAATCCGAGCCCTCGACCGGCGAAGGCAAGAAAGAATTGGCGGCCAAGGCCAGGGAGCACGAACATAAGCGTGATCGCGCGCTCAAACAAGACCCGTATTTCGATTACGCCATGGCGTTGCTGCAAATCGCCATCGTGCTGATTTCCGTGGCCATGCTGGCGCGTCAACACTGGCTCGCGCTTGCCGGCGGCGGGCTGGGGATGATCGGGGGCTTGTTGATGCTCAACGGGTTTTATCTCGTGGTAAATGTTCCGTTTCTCGGCTAGCGCGTTGAAAATGCACCACGTCCCCGCAGCTATGATTTGGACCGCTATCGCAGCGGGTGGCGCGACTGCGGCGGCTGCCGCCGACAGGTATCCGGCAAGACCCGTTCGTCTGGTCGTGCCGTTTCCGCCGGGCGGCGGCACTGATCTGGTGGCGCGGCTGGTGGCGCAACGCCTGTCCGAGTCGCTCGGCCAATCGATTATCGTCGACAATCGTCCGGGCGCGGGCACCATGCTCGCGACCGAGCTTGTGATGCGCGCACCGGCGGACGGCTACACCCTGATGATCTGCTCGGCCTCGCATGCGTTAAATCCCTCGCTCTACGGCAAGGTCAATTACGATCCGTTGCGTGATTTTGCCGCGATCACGCTGGCGGTGGCGTTTCCGTTTTTGCTGGTGGTACATCCGGCCGTGCAAGCACAAACAGTGAAGGACTACATCGCCCTTGCCAAGGCACAGCCAGGCAAGATTGCCTATGCCTCCAGCGGCATCGGCTCCACCAATCACCTCGCGGGTGAATTATTCAAGGTCACCGCGGGTGTCGATATCACGCACATTCCGTACAAAGGCGGCGGGCCGGCGTTGAATGATTTGATCGGCGGACAGATACCGTCGATGTTCGGCACCGTGCTCGAAACCTGGCCGCACGCCCGCGGCGGCAGGATACGTGCGCTGGGCGTGACAAGTGCGAAGCGCGGCGGCTTCGCGCCGGATTTGCCCACCATCGCAGAAGCCGCGCTGCCTGGTTACGACGTGACCGGCTGGTACGGATTTCTCGTGCCCGCCGCGACGCCAAAGCCGATAGTCGCCAAGCTCAATCGCGAAATCACACGCATACTTGGCGAGGCGGCGGTGAAGGGGCGTTTGGTTTCGCTAGGCTCCGACCCGTGGCCCACCTCGCCCGATGAAGCGCAGAAATTTATCGGCAACGAGGCCGCGCGCTGGAGCAAGATTATTCGAGGGGCGGGGATACGGGCGGAGTAGAAGCGCACTCCGCCAAGATAATGATATTATCGTAACTTATTGTTTTTAAATGATATTTTAAGATGTACAAAGACGGCCCCATTCGCGGCGTAAGCGCGGTGCGCGGCGCTACAATGCTGGATTCCATTTCAATTCACTCCAGGAGAATTCCATGACCACCGCAGAACTCACCCGCTACGAAATCGATGTCACCGATGTCGAGTACATCCGCCACAACGGCAGGCCGTATCTCGCGCGCGTCTACAAGCCGAAAGGCAAAGGCCCGTTTCCGCTGATGATCGACATCCACGGCGGTGCGTGGGTGAACAAGGATCGTCTTGCCGACGAAGGCACGGATACGCCGGTCGCGCAAACCGGCGTGGTGGTGGCGGCGCTGGACTTTCGCATGCCGGGTGATGGCGCCAATTGTGCGTACCCGGCGTCGATGCAGGACATCAATTACGCGGTGCGCTGGTTTAAATCGCGCGCGGCTGAATTCAACATCGACCCGAAGCGCGTGGCCATACTTGGCGTATCAAGCGGCGGCCATCAGGCGATGTTAACCGCGATGCGTCCGAACGATTCTGTTTACTCCGCGATTCCCGGCCCGGCGGACGTGGATCCATCAGTGCAGTGCGCGGTGATGTGCTGGCCGGTGATCGATCCGCTGGGGCGCTATGAATATGCGCAGACCTTGAAAGGCGGCAAGCACGACAAGCAGGCGACGACCTGGATCGGCGCCCACGACAAGTATTGGGGCAGCACCGAAACGATGGCGCAGGCGAACCCGACGCGGTTGCTTGAGCGCGGCGAAAAAGCGCTGATGCCGCCGGTGGTTTATCTGCAAGGCACGGCTGATCTCGCGCACCCGGTGCCCAACCGCGAGCGCTTCATCGCGAGTTATCGCAAGGCCGGCGGCAAGGTGGATTTGCATTTATTCGACGGCGTGGGTGAAGCGTTCGTCACCAATGACCCGACATCGCAGCAGGCACGTGACTGCATCGAGAAGATCATTGAGTTCGTGCATCGCGAGTTGGGTTGATTTATCGGTGTGACGAGTGTTTGTGATGGGTTGCGCTACGCTCCACCCATCCTACGCATGAAATGTAGGATGGGTGAAACCCATCACAAATCTTCGCGGCTGCTCACACGACATCTTTCTCACCCGGCGCATTTTTGCGTCCATGTATCATCGCCGCCGCCAGATTTTCTCCTTTGCGCAGCGAAGAAAAATCACGCCGCTGACGTGTAGCGTCACCAATCCGATCAGCACATGGGTCAGCGCTTCGTGCAGTTCCTCCACCCACGTTACCCCCCAGAATCTGTCGCTGGTGTAGAGCCAGCCGCTGGCGCATACAGCGGTGATGGTGACGAGCAATAACACGATCATCCAGCCGCCAAGCGGGTTGTGGCCGATGTGGCGCGGCTCCGTGTGCGTGAGAATTTGTTTTCCGTAATTCGGCGTCGCCGCGGGCGGGCGCACGAATTGCGCGAAGCGTGCATGGCGCGGCCCCGCAAATCCCCGCACGATGCGCACGTAACCACCGCAAGCACAATGTAACCCAGCCACTCATGCCATATGCCGCGCGTGAACCAAGCGGCAACGACGCCGAAGACGAATGTCCAGTGGCCGATGCGAACCAGTGCGTCCCAGACTTTTACTGGCGGCTTGCCGCCATCCATCAGGGCTTGCGCACCGACAGCGTGTTGGGCACCAGCGCCAATGTTACCGGGTGATAGTAGGCGTTGACACGGGCACCGCTTTTGTCATCGCGCGCTTCATGAAATCGGCGAACACGCCGGCGAGTTCATCGTCCTTGTACTCCCAGTCCTGCGGCGGCACGATATCGATGTCCTGGTTTTGCGTGAACAGCAGGTAGAGTTCGCTGCCTTTCATGATCTTGTGCGCGCGCTCGCCGACGCCGATGTCGTGCGTCTTGTCGTTGCCGGGTACGATGATCACCGGCGCCTTCACCGATTGCAGTTGTTCGGCGGTGGCGCCGATCACGGGCTTTGTTGCATCCTGCAAAAAGCCCTGCGCCCAATTCTCGAATGACGCGCAGAAGCGGTTTGCATCCATTTTCATGATGGCGTCGCGATTGGCGGGGCGCTGCTTGATGCGGTCGGCGAAATGTTCCGATGTACACACCGCGGCCATGCCGCCTTGTTTCGCCATCGGGATGTATTGCAGATAGTACTGATTTGCCAATCGCCGCGCGGCAAACTCGCCGCCGGTGACGCGCCACAACAGCAGGCCGCGCACCACTTCGGGGTGGCGTAGCGCCAGCAACAGCGACATGCGGCAGCCCGATGAGCCGCCGCCGACAAAGGCGGGCGTTGCGCCGAAGTGTTTGAGCATCGCGTACAAATCCTCGGCCCAGATTTCGTATTCGGTCGGCGCATCGGGTGTGCCGTCGAACACCACGTCGGATGCGCCGCAGTTGCGCCGGTCATGTATCAGCACGCGATAGCCATGCGCGGCGACGCGCTCGGCGAGATGCTTGACGCCTTCGAGCGGGCGGCGTCCGCCGGGTGAGAGCGCGACCCATGGGCCTTTGTCACCGAGGATTTCGTAGTTGATGTGTGCGCCGCGTATCTGGATTTGAGGCATGTGGTTCTCCATGAATATGAAAATCAAAATCTTACCGCGGAGGCGCGGAGGCGCGGAGACGCGGAGACGCAGAGGCTACGCAGAGAATCCCGTT
>CAMDLH010000239.1 GCA_945901405.1 Bordetella parapertussis
GGCAGACAGTCCCTTCCCCTTCAGGGGGAAGGCTAGGATGGGGGTGGGTTCTAGCGCTGCAACCACCCCCATCCCCGCCTTCCCCCTGAAAGGGAAGGTGTTTCTCTGTTTGCATAAAATCCCTTTCTGGGACATCACTTTGAATCGCACCCTACCGACAACGCGATTCATGCTGGTGCGGCGGTATCCGCTCGTTGGACGCAGCCATGGTGGCGCACCACGCAAGGCTGGATAACTCCCGCCGCTGTGTGCTTGGCTGACAGGTGCAAGCGCAGTAGACTGTGCTGAAAATATCCGTTACAGGGAAGCAGCATCGCCGTTTCAGCGCAAGCTGGAATGACGGTTCGAGAATCGCCAACTTTTGGGAGGAGCACCAACATGCAATGTTTTGCCGCTGTCCTGCTCGCAATTTTCATATGGCCTTGCGCCGCGGGCGCGCAGCCCTACCCCTCCAAACCCATCCGCCTGCTGGTGTCCGACTCCGCGGGCGGGCTCGCCGACACGGTGGCGCGCGTCATCGGCAACGGCTTGGGCGAAGTTGTCGGGCAGCGCATCATTATCGAGAACCGCACGGGCGCCGCGAGCAATATCGGCGCGGTGGTCGCGGCGAAGTCGCCGCCCGACGGCTATCTTATCTACCAAATTCCGCAGACGCTGTCGGTGAACGCCACGCTCTACACCAATCTGCAATACGACATCTTCCGCGATTTCCTGCCGATCATGCAGACCGGCAGCGCGCCGGCCATCGCCGTCGTGCATCCTTCCTTGCCGGTGAAGTCGCTCACCGAACTGGCAAAGCTTGCAAAAGCGCAGCCGGGCATGCTCACGTTCGCCTCCGCCGGCACCGGCGCGCCGACATTTCTCGCGGGCGAGCTTTTCAAGAAATATGCGGGGGCGAACCTGCTGCACGTGCCCTATCGCGGCGGGGGCGAAGCCATCACCGCGGTCATCACGGGAGAGACGCCGGTGTACTTTGCTCCGCTGCCGGTGGCGAAGCCTCACATCGAATCGGGGCGGCTGCGCGCGCTGGCGGTCGCCGCCAAGTCCCGCGCGAACACCATGCCGCAGGTACCCACCTCGGCGGAAGCCGGCTATCCCGACTACATAGCCGGGTTCTGGTATGGCTTCGTCGTACCCGCAAAAACGCCGCGCGAGATCGTCAACGCCATTCACGCGGCAACACAGAAGACGCTGAGAACGCCCGATGTGGCGAAGCGGCTTAACGATATGTCATTCACGATCGTCGGCGATACGCCTGAGGAATTTGCAACATTCCTCAAGGCGGAAGTCGAGAAATGGGGCAAAATCGTGCGTGAGCTGGGACTCAAGGCAAATTGACATTCAACAATTACCAGCAAACAACCACCCATCAGGAGAAGCGGCAATGCACAAAGACTTGAAAAAAATAAAACCCACCATGCGCATCGGGAGCAGGCACAAGGTGAAGGATACGCCCGGCATCATCAAGGGCCAGACCGTGCGCCCGCTGTGCGGCAGCAAGCAGCATCCAAGCGAGCGTGTACGCGTGGGGCTGGCGCAATTCGCGCCCAACCTGCACGAGCATCTGCACTGGCATCCGATCGAAGTGTTCTACTACGTGCTGAAGGGCAGCGCGGTCGTGCACGACCTGCAAGGCAAGGCCTACAAGGTGGCGGCGGGCGACTCACTCTACGCGCCGGCGGGAATCGCCGGTTCGCATGAATGGCACATCGGCGCCGACGGGCTTGAACTGCTATCGATCCGCGGCACCAACGACGGGCATCGCCGCATGCAATTCACGGTGAACCGCAACACGGGAGAATCCGTGATCGACATGCACGAACTCGGGCGCATGGATGCGATCAATTTCAAATCGCACTATTGAAGAAGTCTTGGCAGGCAGGTTGTGTACCGAACAAACAGCGCTGTCGTTCCCGCGCAGGCGGGAACGACAATAAGTGCGCGCGGCGGTTAACCTGCCAACGCAAACTTCTGAAACGTATGGCAATCCGCCGGCGCGCGGCCGCGGCTTACCGCGAACGTCCAGGTAACCTCGCTCACGTAAATATCGTTCTTTGAATCGAGCGCCAGGCCATGCGGCGCGGCGAAGCTGCCGGGCGCGGCGCTGTCGGGCGTACCCCAGCGCGCGAGCAGTTTCCCCTTGGGATCGAACACCGAAAAACGCGCGTGGCGCATTTTGGTAACCGGCGCGCCGAGGCTGAATGAATAGTCGCCTTCGTGCCATGCGAGTTCGGTGACATACACATTGCCCTTGGCATCGAACGCGAGATGCGTCGGGCGCTGCGTGTCGGTCCATTGCTCCAGAAACTCGCCGTCGGGACTGAAGATCTGAATGCGGTCGATCTCGCGGTCGCACACGAACACGCGTCCGTCGGCGGCGCAGGCAATGCCGTGCGGCAAACGAAACTGGCCGGGGCCGTCGCCGGGCGCGCCCCACGAGCGTTTCAATTGCCCCGTGGGCGAGAAGACATGCACGCGCGCGTTGCCGTAGCCATCCGAGATGTAGATGTCGCCCCTGGGGCCGATGGCAACATTGGTCGGGCGATTGAACGGCGGCCCCGCGTGCGCCACCGAGGCGGTGGTCTTGCCGTCGTAGCCGGTGTCCGAGGGCGTATTGAGCGTACCCATGGTCATCAACAATTTGCCTTCGGGCGTGAACTGGCGCACGGTGTGGTTGCCGTCGTCGGTGGCGAAGATGGTGCCGTTGGGCGCGACGTAAATGCCGTGCGTGCGCATGGTGAAGTCGCCCTTGCCCCAGGTGCGTTTGTAGTTGCCGTCGCGGTCGTAAATGATGATCGGGTTTTCGCCGCGGCAGATCAGATACACACGATCTTCCTGATCGACGGCCACACCCGCCACGTCGCGATGCGCGAATCCTTTTGGTAACTGCTCCCAGCCTTCGACTACTTTATATTGAATGTTTTCCGCCATGATTGTCTCCGTAGTTAAAATCCCTGCAACTCCAGCGCCCAGCCGCCGCGTCTAAGCACACCGAACACTTACCGCCTCCATCACTGCGCCTTCGCCATACCCAGATCGCCCAGCACGGACTGCAACGCAGCCTGATCGGCATCGAGCTGCGTGCGCATTTCCTTCACGCCCTTGAACGTGGCGTCCCATAAACTTTTCTTCGCCTGCGCCTGCCATTCGGCGCTGCCCGCCGTGCGCGCGAGCACGTCCTCCCAATAGGCCACTGCATCGGCACTAACACCCTTCGGCGCAAATATGCCGCGCCACAGGCTTAATTGCACATTGATGCCCTGCTCGCCCCAGGTCGGTATCGCCGCCAGCGCATCGGGCATGCGGCGCGGCGCGCTCAACGCCAGCGCGCGCAACTTACCCGCCTCGAGTTGCGGCACGATCACACCGAGGCTGGACACCGCCACATCGACATGCCCGCCCAGCAATGCGGTCATGCCCTCGCCCGCCGAGCCGAACACCACGACCTTCAGGCGCTTGGGGTCCGCGCCCGCCGCCTTCGCCACCATCGCGATGGCGATGTGATTGACGTTGCCCGCGGCGCTGCCAACCGAGATGCTGACACTGGCCGGGTCTTTCTTCAGGCGCGCAACCAGGTCAGCGCCCGTCTTCAGCGCCGAATCCGCGCGCACGCTGAAAATCAGATACTCCGCCAACATCATCGCCACTGGCGTGAAATCCGTGTAGTTGAGTTTGCCGATGCCGACAATGTGATTGGTCAGCATGGTCGATGACGCAAACACGAGGTAATGCGGGTCAGCCGCATGTTGCGCGGTGTAGTTCAGCCCCAGGCTGCCGCCCGCGCCCGGCTTGTTGACCACGCTATTGGATGCGCCAACCAGTTTGTGCGTGGTCCAGATGTTCTGCAGCAGGCGCGCGACCGCATCATTGCCGCTGGCGGCGGCGAAGGGGATCACCAGTTCGACGTGCTTGTTGGGCTTCCACGTCTGCGCGTGCACGACGCCGCATAGCGCCGCGCACAGCACAACAAAAACGCCAAACCAGCGGCGCAACATACGCGCTTACGCCTGCTTCACCGTCAACTTCACCAGCGCGTCGGCGCGGTCTTGTTGCTCAAGGCCGCGGCAGGTTGCGACGATTTTGTCGTACTGCGCCGCCGGTATCGGCAAGCCCGGTTTCACGCCGTCGATACGGCTGGCAAGCCCGTCGTAATCCCAGATGAATTCGCGGCCGGTGGATTGGCGCGTATGGCTCTTGCCGTCCTTGGTGAAAATCGTGATGCGCGGGCCGAACAGCGTCATCTGGTGCGAGGGAATGATTTTCACGCGATGCATGAGTTCAAGCACTTCGGCCGGATCATCCGCCGCTTCGAGCTTGCGCCCGCGCAGCACGGGGTAGCGGTGCTTCACCGCGCCATAGGCGGTGAAATACGCCGTGCCACCCTGACGCGCCTCGCCGTCTTCGCGCCGGCTCGGATACAGCGGGGTGGGATACTGCGTCTCGAGCCAGTTCACCACCGCCTCGATGCGGTCGATATCCTTGTACTGGATATTGTTGTCACGGCAGATGTCGCCGGTGACATCGATGTGCGCGATGTTGTAGCCCGCCGTGAAATAAATACGGTACAGCGTTTCAAGGAACATCCAATCACGGCCGAGATTGGCGGTAATTTTGTCGAGGCTCGCCTGGGTGTCGCCGGTGAAGCTGTATTTGAGCTTGCCGCCATTGCTGCCGGTGTAGGCGTGATAAAAACCTGCGTCGCCCTCGAGCACGGTCTCGCCGCCGACGTGGCCCGGCTGCGCCAGCGCCACAGCGAGCATGGCGTTGCGCGTGGCCGCACCCTCGCGCAGCGGCGTAGCACCACCGCGCGCGGCCTCGAGATTGCCGCCCGCAAGACTCGCACAGAGCGCGATCACGCTGTTGATGCGATCTTCGTTGTAACCCATGGTCTTCGCCGCCGCCACCGCCGCACCGAAAATGCCGAACACCGGCCCCGGATGAAAACCGTGCGCCATCAGCGTCGGAATAACCTCAGCCGCCATGCGCTCCATCACTTCATAACCGGCGGCGACTCCGGTGAGATAAGCCTTGCCCGACGCGCCGGAAGACTCCGCCGCCACCAGCGCGGCGGGAATGATCGCGGTGTTCGGATGCGTGAGCATGCGAAACGTGTCGTACTTGCCGCCGGCGAGCGCGAGTTCGGAATTGGCGTACGCGGCACCCGCCTTGGTCACCAGCGTGCCATCGACCATGATGGTCGCACCCTTCTTAACTCCGGCTTCCTCGTCGGCCACCATCGCCGCCGCTTGTTTGCCCGCACCGGTCTTGGCGCCGATCAGCACCGAGGCGAGCGCCTGCAAGGTGACGCCCTTGGCGCGGTCGACAACGGCGGCGGGAAGATCTTCGTAACGCAGGCCCGCGGCCCAGTGGGCGAGTTGGCGGCTGATGGATGGCATGGTGGTTCTCTCCTGAGTGTGAGTCTGGTGGATACGAGTGAATAAGATCAAGTGACCGCCGTGGCAATGGCTTTCATATACCTCAAGTCAGCCGGCCCGGCGGCGTTTGATACTGTGACATTGGAGAATATCGCAAAAACCCGCAGCGTGATTTGTATCAATGCATATCTTGTCGAAAGCAGTCCACGTATTATTGACAATCGGCGGCGCGCCCACTAAAAATCCAATAATTGCCCGCACAACACAGCCGCGGGTGAAATTCAATCCGCGCCACCCACTTCTAGGGAATCGAAGATGAAGCACGCCAAATTGCCATCACTGCTTGCAACCGCAATGTTGTTCTGCGCCGCGGCCGCCGCGCAGGACTACCCCGCCCGCCCGATAAGAATGGTGGTGCCGTTCCCGCCGGGCGGCGGCGTCGATATCGCGGCGCGCGTCACGGCGCAAAAGTTCATCGAGTCGTGGGGCCAGCAGGTCATCGTCGACAATCGCGGCGGCGCGGGCGGCGTGATCGCCATGGACATCGCAGCCAAGGCCGCGCCCGATGGCTACACGCTGATCATGGGCGCCGCGGGACCGGTGGCGATCACGGTTTCGCTTTATGCCAAGGTGCCGTTCGATCCGGTGCGGGACTTTGCGCCGGTGGCGCTCGCTGCTTCCACGCTGTATGCGCTGGCGGTGCATCCGGGCGTGCCGGCAAAATCGGTGAAGGAACTCATCGCGTATTCGAAAGCGAATCCGAAACGGCTCACCTTCGCATCGACCGGCATCGGCAGCCCGCCGCATCTTTCGGGCGAGTTGCTCAAATCGATGACGGGGGCAGACATGACGCACGTGCCGTACAAGGGCACGGGGCCCGCGCTCACCGATTTGATGGGCGGACAGGTCAGCCTTATGTTCAGCGACGTGATCGCGGCATATCCGCACATCAAGGCCGGCAAGTTGCGCGCGCTGGCGATATCGAGTGCGTCGCGCGCGAAGATCGCGCCAGAGTTGCCCACCGTCGCCGAAGCTGGTGTGCCGGGTTACGCCGCGGTGGGATGGACGGGTCTGCTCGCGCCCGCCGGCACGCCGCGCGGCATTATCAACAAGCTCAACGCCGAGATCGTGCGCATACTGCCGTTGCCCGATGTGACGGAGCGCCTTGCCGGCGACGGCAGCGAATTCGACAAGAACACCCCGGAGCAATTCGCGGCCTTCATCAAGTCTGAAATCGCCAAGTGGAGCAATGTGATCAAGGCTTCGGGAGCGAAAGCGGAGTAAACATTCATGCACACCATCGAAGACTTTGACGTGCTGACGCTGCCTGGCTGGCAAGGCTCCGGGCCGGATCACTGGCAGACGCATTGGGAGGCGGCGTTTCCCTCGCTGCGCCGCGTGCGGCAGGACGACTGGGAGTTTCCTGTTTATGACAAGTGGGCAACGCGGCTCGGCGAGACGGTGGCCGCGTGCAGGAAACCCGTGATACTCGTGCCGCACAGTTTGTCGAACGCGCTCATCGCGCGCTGGTCGCAAGATGCCAATACGCAAAAAATCGCGGGCGCGTTCATGGTTGCCACCAGCGACATCGAACGCTTCGTGGGCACGCCGCTGTCGACCGCGAAAGGTTTTGATCCCATGGTATTAAAACCGCTGCCGTTCCCCGCGCTGGTTGTGTGCAGCAGCAATGACGAGCGCGTTACGCTGGATCGTTCGCAATTTTTTGCATCGGCATGGCGCGCGGATTTCGTCAACGTGGGCGCGCTGGGGCATATCGGGTCGGCGGCGAAGCTGGGCGTTTGGCCGCAGGGGCTGGTGTTGTTCGGGCAATTTCTCGCCTCATTACGCGCTTAAAAAGATAAATAAAAACAAATACTTACGAAACATCGTATTCAGGATATCGAGCTTGCGCCTCGCAACGCCAACGGCCGCGTTGAATACGTCGCGAGTTTCTTTCTGGTGAAACCCATCGATCTGGGTTTCAGCCAGGACGAAGCCGGACGCAGCGTGCACGATGGCTCGTGGCCCATCATCGCCGGGCGGCGCATCGGCATGAATTTCCGCTGGGCGCAGCCCGACGGCGTGCTCGAACTTTACCAAGCCGGCAGCGAAGGCCCGCAGTGGTGGGCGCCGTGGCTCGATATATCTTGCGGGTTCAACGCTGCCGCCGCCCAGTTGCACGGGCAACAATTACGGCACCGGCGTGCTCGCCGCGAATCCGCTGCCGCACGGCGAAACCTACAGCGCGATCCGTCATCATTTTCGCAATTGGGTGATGAACAATACCGCGCCGCCGCCGAGCCGCTACCCCACGCTTGCGGGCAGGCATCTGGTCGATGCCACGAAAGTGGCGATGGGTTTCCCCACGCTGCCGGGATTGCCGGCGGCGATCCCCAGCGGGTTCATCAACCCCGTGCTCGATTACGACTTCGGGCCGGATTTTAATTACAGCGATGCCTCCGGCGTGCCAACCATCGCGCCGCCGAAAATCAAGCGAATGGTGCGCATGCTGGTACCGCGCGTGAACGCCGACGGCAACGAGCTTGGCGGCGTGCCGGTGGTGTTGCACGATGCGCCGCTCGGCACCTATCTTGGATGGAATATCACGGCGGGCGGCGATAAGCCGTTTCATGCCGGGAAAATCTACAACTACACCTGCAGCATGATTTATGGATGCAGCACAACCTTATGCACTTCCTGCCCTTTCGCGTGCATCAACTCCAACGCTTGCTCCGCCTGCGTGAGCGGCATGCGGTGACTGATATACGGCTCCGGATTGATGCGGCCCTGCGCGATCAAAT
>CAMDLH010000240.1 GCA_945901405.1 Bordetella parapertussis
TTGGGCTGGAAGCGGCTCATTGGTGTGATAAATCAGCAACGCTTTCCATTCCGCTTCCTGGAAATAAACGCTGGCCGGAAGTTGAGGCACTTCGCGCCCGAGCTTCACCAGGTGGCAGATAGGGTGGGGGGCACTCGCTGCCGCTGCTCGCCCCCATCCCAACCTTCCCCCGCAAGCGGAGGAAGGGGCCAATCCGCAGTACGCCCGACATATCTCGAAATTTAGGTGTCGTTGCACCCGCGCCTGCCTACGCCATCATCTTGCGCGAAAGCTCCCCTGCGGCGGCGGCAAATTGATCCATCTGCGCGACCGAATTCCACACGCAGGCGTTCGCACGCATCGCATAGCCGAAGGGCTTGGGCGCCAGCGTATCAGGGTCGCGATTGGGCACCATACCCTCAGGGAACGCCGCCGCCTGCGCATCGGGCGCACGGGTGAATCCATCGGGGCCGACGCCGCCGCCTGAAATACGAAACCCGTATTCACGCAGCAGCCGTTCGCGAAACAGCTTGTTGAACGCGGGGTCGCTGCGCCGCGCGGCATCCGCAAAAGGATTAAAGCAGACAATCGCGGATTTCAGCGCCGGATCAACCGCCGGTTGCAGCAACGCATCATCGCCAAACGCGACCACGATGCGCTGACGCAGGTAATCCGCCAGGTTATGCGTCCACGCCTGTATGCGCGCGCGGCCGATTTCATCCCACAACGTGCATACATCGCCCAGCGCGCGCCAGTCGGCGGATTCCGGAAATCCATATTTGCTCAGTGCGGCGCCGATGTCGAAATCAGCGGGGCGGCTGCCGTCGAACGGAATATCGCGCGCCGAACTGCGGATGAGGTGAAAGCGCGGCAGCGGCGTGGCATTGGCCGAGTGCTGGCGGTTGCGCACGTAAAGTATGCCGGTGCCGCCCGGCCCACACTGCCATTTGTGCCCCGCGATCGCCCAGAAATCAATGCCGCTTTCATCCAACCGCGGATCGATCATGCCGCCGTAATGCGCGCCATCGGCCACCGTGATCGCCCCGGCCTCCTGCGCCAGCGCGGCGATGCGCCGCTCGGGCAGGCGCTGGCCGTTGGGCCACAAAGGGCTTGAAAAAAACAGCGCGCGCGTGACGCCGGGCCGGATGCGTTTGCGTATCGCCTCGACCACCTCGTCGGGCGTGGCGGCGCGATGCACCGGCACGCCCCACTGCACGATCTTGACGCCAAAGCGCGCCGACATGCGCAGCACCGTCGCAAGCCCCGCGGGGTGCTCCATCGGCGACACCAGGATTTCATCGCCGCGTTGCCATTCGATGCCCATCATGATCTGCGACAGCGCATCGGTGGTATTGCGCGAAATCGCGATCTCGTCAACGCTGGCGCCATAGCCGCGCGCGATGCGCTCGCGGATGCTGGCTGACGGCTCCAGGTGCACCGGAAACGGATCACGCGCGATCTGATCGAGGCCCTCGTGATAACGAGCGCGCACGCTGTCGGGCATCGAGCCTTTTTGCCCGGCCATCAGATAGACCACCTTGGGGTCCAGCGAAAACTGCTTCGCAAACGCCGCGAAAACCGGCGCTTCGCGCGCAAAAAATTCAGCCTGCGCGGCGTTGCTGGCGTTAGCCATGTGAAGGCGCGGCAAATCGCGCTACATCAAAGGCGAAACGAGAGCTTTCAATCATTCTGCGGGAGGAAATTTGCACACCTTGCACCTGGAATCGCAAGCGATGAATCTAACGGCTGCGCCGGTCAGGGTCAAGAGCTTCATATTTCATGACAAGCAAACAATTACGGCGTGCAAACGAAAGTCCGAATTCACTTGCTGGTGACGATTCGAGCCTCTTTGACCACTTTCTTCCATTTGTCCACGTCGATCCTGAGCCGGTTCACATACTCCTGCGGCGGTCCGCCTGCCGGCTCCAGCCCTTGGTCCTCCAGCCACCGTTCAATCGCAGGCGTGCGCAACGCCTTGGCGACTTCACGGTTCCACCGCATCACGATTTCCGCGGGCAGGCCCTTCGGACCCCACAGGCCGTACCAATGAACCACCTCGAACGAAGGCACTGTTTCGCCGATAGTGGGCACGTCCGGCAAAGCACGTGAACGCGTGGGTGTGGTTACGCCGATTGCGCGTAGCCGTCCGGCCTTCACGTGCGGAATGCTGCTCACCAGGCTGGTCATGCTGCCGCCGACTTCACCGCCCAACAGGGCGGTCATGGCCGGGCCGCTGCCTTTGTACGGGATCATGGTGTAGGTTGCGCCGGTTTGCAGCTTGAAGAGTTCGCTCGCCAAGTGATCGAGTCCGCCTATCCCGGCCGATGCAATGTTGGGTCGCCCTTACTGCCATTTCGGTGCCGATAGTGCCGCCACCTCCGGGCCGGTTGTCCACCACCACCGCTTGCTTGAAGGTCTCGGTGAGTTTCGGCGCCAATACGCGCGCCATAATATCGGTGCCGCCGCCAGGCGGCTGTGGCACGATTAAGCGGATTGGTTTGGTCGGGTAATTCTGCGCAGTGGCCGGACCGGTTATAACGACGTTGTACGCCAGAACGAAAAATGCAATTGTTGCTTGGATTGTCGCGCCCATATCCGCCGCCTTTCTGAAAAGGCGCACCGGGTTACGCCAAAGTGACGGGGATCGAGAGCACGCACGATGCGCGCACCAGCAGTCATCCAGAACTCATGGTAGGCCGATATTGGGCTCGGCACAACACGCGTTAAATACCCCTTTTAACGAATATTGCCGGCAGAGCGAAACGTAACAAGGAATGGCAGCTCATGGCCGACTGCTGCCGAACGGCTTGACGGGCAGCACCCGACCCCGAAGGGGCCATCCAGCGTTTGATATCATGTGTGGCTACCATAAGGGTACGCCTCTCACGATTGATACCCCGCACCTTGCGGTGCTTCGTTACAACGTCATAGTCTCACTTTTTTCAGACTTTAGATGCACCCGGTGACACGGGCGGTTCCCTCCTGTAAATTGAGAACAACTTCCACAAGCAACTTCGTCGCGCATTTAAAATGACTATCCATGCTGATAATCGCGTTTCCGACGATCACGCTGGTGGTTCCGCCTCTCCGGGCATGAGGCGAAGAAAGCCCACGACTGCGGAACACCGCGCCTGAATGAAGCCTTCCGTCCTCATCGTCGGCGCCAGCCGGGGCATCGGACTGGGATTTGCCCGTGCCTACGCCGCCGACGGCTGGAAGGTCCACGCCACGACGCGCAACATCGCCAAGCCGGGGGAACTTGGCGGAGTCCCCGGCGATGTGACCCTCTACGAACTCGACGTGGTCAATGGCGTGCAGATTGGCGCGCTCGCGCAAGCATTCTCTAATCGCGGGCTCGATGTGCTCATCCACAACGCCGGCGTCAATGGAAACGGCATGCGCCGCGCCGAGGTCATGCGCGTCAACGCCGAGGCGCCCTTTGAAGTGATCAGCGCCCTGCTGCCGGCCGTCGAACGCGGCGGCATGAAGAAGATCGCCATACTGACCAGCCAGATGGGAGCGCGCCAGGGCGGCAGCCCGCCTTCCGGGATCTATGGTGCGTCGAAATGCGCGCTCAACGACCGTTTCCGCGAGATTGAGCCCGAATGGCGCGCCAAAGGCGTGGTCGCGGTCGTGTTCCACCCTGGCTGGGTAAAGACCGACATGGGGGGCAGCAGCGCCGCGATCAGCGTGCGCGACAGCGTCGCCGGGATGCGGCGCGAAATCGAGCAACTCAGCCCCGAGAAAAGCGGCAGTTTTCTGACTTGGAAGGGCGCAGTGCATCCCTGGTGACCGCCCAAGTCACTCAACGACGACTTGTCGGCCTGAGCTGCCGTTGGCGATCAGAGCCACGAAGGGCTGCAATGCGCGGGTCAGCCGACGTAGATGAAAAAGTCGGATCGAACGGCCGCTTGCTACCTCAGGCTATTTCAGTACCCGACCCACTCCGGCCATTCAAGTTTCTCCATAGCTGCCGTTCACGCCCATGGGCTACCCGCAAATGCGATCACGCGCTAATGACGCCGTTAATTGGTCACACGGCGGCTTTATACTGGAGTCGACCGGGCGCGGCCCGTTGGGACGTCTACGGCTCCAGCGACGCTGCATAGGCAGCCAGATTAAGCATATCCTCCACAGTAAGTTTTTCCACTGCAGGCTTCATCAGCACGCTTCCAGTTCCTGCCCGTGTACCATGTTTGAAGTCGTAGAGCTGTCGCACAATATAGCTCGGCGAGCGGCCTGCGATGCCTGGAATCGGCCCCAGACCTTTCAAGGCCGGTCCGTGGCAAATACCACACTGCACCGTCTTGCCGTTACCGCCATCAGCGGCAAGGGCTTGACCCTTCTTAATGCTGCCCGGCGGAACATACACGGTGAATCGGGCATGCGAGTCCCTACTGATAAATTGCTCCAAGTCATCCGGCACTTCGATGATTCGTTGCCCGATGGGCTCCGTTTCTCCAGTATTTACTTTTGCAAAGTGGGAGCCAGTAATATATGTTTTTGGAACAATACTTACCTCCACAACCCTTACTATCGATCTGGGCTTTATTGAGGAAAAGTATTCTGCGGCGGCCTGAAGTTCGGACTCGTTTACGGATTTGATAACCAAGGCCTTGGTCTGCATGGGGCCCCTCTCAAGGACTGAGCCCCTGCGCGCACCGCTCTTGAAATCCATCATCTGCTGGACAATGTAAGCCGCCGGCAGTCCTGTTAAGTTTGCGTTCTCTGGGCCACCAGGCCCGTCCGCGCGATGGCAGAAACCGCACGCAAATACTTCAGGCTTTCTGCCGCGCGCTACGATTTCAGGCCTTGTGGGATTGTCCGCAGGGTGCCAATCCGGCGACACAAAACGATCACTTACCTGAGTCAGTGTGTAACCCACGGTACTGCCGGGTACGCGTCTTATCGTGCCATCATCAGGGGGGGGGCTTGAACCCAGGGGGATTCACCGGATATGCCCACGCCGGTGGAGGTTCCACGGTGCTTTGAGCAAGTGACACCGTCCCAATGCCAGCGAGAAAAACAGCACCTAGAAATGCTTGGACTCTAGCAAGAAAAGCATTTGGGGGTAAGCACGAGAAATTGCGTTGAAGAATATCCATACTCACCACCTTTAGAGAACGGCGCACCGGGTTACGCCAAAGTAGCGGGGCTGGGAGAGCGCGCAATGCGCGCACCGGCAGTCATCTAGATTCCAGTCTAGGCCGATTGAAGGTGCATTACAACAGAAGTTTAATCAAGCCATTTGATAGGCATGGCTCGTAAATTCAAATGTAACTGCAGAGAGCCGCTTATGGCCGGGTCCTGAAATTCCCACGATCAATTTGATCGCCGAAAACCAGCCATTCGATTCCGCGTGCCCCAAGCAATTCAGATGTAACCGCCACGGTCAGCTGATGGCCGGTAAGAGCCAGTCCGTACGATGCCAGAAAGCGGTCGGATGCGATTTTGTCGATTTTCGCCACAGTCCGCTATCCGGAATTACTAACTACTTCGGCAACCGGCCATCAGCGGTCCCTCAAATGCGGGTGAAATTGAGCTACCGTGCGGCTGGTTCGTGGCAGTAACCCGTCGTTAGCGTATGCCTCGAACAATCTGGAAGTGACAAGCGTCCTTTGATCCGGCAGAAGTGAGGGCATGGCGGTATTGGGATGATTATCCATTCACAGCATATGGTACGGTTTGTACTAATCTCATTGCATTTTGCCGCGGCAGTTGCTGCATTGGAACTGGTCTTGCAAAAGTGGGCGTTGACAAGATTATGCCTGAATGGGCATAATACGAAGAATGTCGAAGCAGCCTCGCAAGCCCCTCAAATGGATTGGCTCTGCCAAGCGCGATCTTGACGCCATGCCAGAGGACGTCAAAGACGTGTTCGGGCACGCAATCGACCTGGCGCAAGCGGGGGGAAAGCACCAGGATTCCAAGGCAATGAGCGGATTTGGCTCGGCTGGCGTGTTGGAAGTGGTCGAAGACTATCGCAGCGATACCTATCGTGCAGTCTACACGGTCAAATTTGCTGGATGGGTTTACGTTCTGCATTGCTTCCAGAAGAAATCCAAGAGCGGTATCAAGACACCCAAGGAAGATCTGGCATTGATCAACGTGCGGCTGAAAGCTGCAAAGCTGGATTACGAGGTTTGGCAAGCACAGCAAGGAGAACGATGATGAGCCAGCGTAACGAAGTGACCATCGAAGAAGGCAGCACCAACGTATATGCCGACTTGGGGTATGCCGACGCGGCAGAAATGCAACGAAAGTCACAGCTTGCCGGCGAAATTGCGCGCGCGATCAAAGCGCGCCGCTTGACGCAAGCCGGGGCCGCCGCACTGCTCGGTATCGATCAGTCAAAGATATCGCGCATTACCCGGGGTCAGTTTCGCGGCGTCAGCGAAGCCAAGTTGTTGGAACTGGTGGCCAAGTTGGGTCACGACGTGAAGATTGTCGTGGGACCTGTACGCCGCCGCGCCGGCAAGATTGAACTACAGTTTGCTTAAGCAGGGCGATGAAGGTTCCCCTGGTTGGGCACGCTAAACTCGGACAAAGTTGAGTGTGGTCAGCGAATTTGATGTTCGGACTTTCATGTATCTTGATGGTCGTTCAGTGCGGAATTGGAAATAGAAAACGCCGCCGACCATGAAGTCGACGGCGCTGGGCTAAAGCGACAGGGTGGATTAGAACGGTGGATCGTCTGGTGGTAAACGAGGTTTAGGCTGATCCATGTTTTTTTGTGAGTAATACTCGTAGAAGCGATGGATCTGAACGCCGTAGTGGGTCTCGAATAGCTCAAGGATTTCGAAGAGGAAGTCGTGGATTTCGACGACAGCCTCATCGGGCAGCGTGGGTAGTTGAATCGTCATCATGACCGGGCGGGAATCGGGGCGCATAGGTTTGTGCCTTTGATTAACGGCTTGAGGCCGCACGGCGAGTCGTAGTCCGCTCAGGTGGCGAGAACACTTCCAGATACAACTTCTCGTCGAGCTGCGCTAATTCGCGTTGTGCCGCTACCGCCAGGAGTTCAGCGGCCATCGTCGTCAGGATGCGGTAATTGCCGGCGGCGTGATCGCACAACGTATGGCGCAGCGGGGGCGTCATCAAGTTCGCATTGCCGGCCTGGGCCAACACATGTTCGAGGCAAGCCAGTAATTCCTCCCGAGCAGCATGTTCGGTAGCCAGCCGGGTGCGGATACGACTGCCCAAAGGCACCAGTTCCTCACTACGTAGCTTGTCAATCAAGCGCGCATCACCACAGAGCACTACGCACAACAGCGGCTGCGAATCGAAGCGCGAGCTGGCCAACAGGCGCAATTCCGAGAGCGCCGCTGGACTCATCTCCTGTGCTTCGTCGATCAACAGCACTGGGCGGCGACGCGTGGTCTCCATGTGCGAGAACCACACCTCGCGCAGCGTTTTGAATCCTCCCCAGCGGTTGTGCGGCTTGAGTGGCACGGCGAAGATATCGCCCAACTCGCGATAGAAATCCACCAGACTGCTCTGGGGATGACTGACAACGCCGACCGTAATATCCGGCAGACGAGCCAAGCGCTGCGCCAGCACGCGCAAGGCCACGCTCTTGCCGGTGCCCGGATCGCCATGAATCATGGCAAAGCCGCCCTCGCGGATCAGCGCCTGCTCGATGCGCCAGCAGAAGTTCTCGATCCGGGCTGGGATATACAGCGCCTCGGTCGGTAATTCTGGCGAGAAGGGATTCCATTTCAGCCCGTAAAGGGCCAGTAATTTCTGGTTCACGTCGGCTCCTGTTCAGTCGTTGGAAGGTAGGCTGGCGGCAAACCGGTTGCCGCATATTCGGCGAGCAGTTGGCGCAACAATGGCGCCATGCCCGAAGGCACGGGATCGCGCGCAGCCTTCGCCGCGTAATACCATCGCTCCAGTGTCGAAACGCTGAAGCGGATCTCGGTGCCGTTGATCGGATGACGCCATGATTTGGCGGCCAGAGCGGCTAACGAAGTATGCAGTTCGCCGACCGCGGGTGGCGCGGCAAACAGTGGACCGATGATCGAGAAGCGCAAACGCGCCCATCGATCACGTTTAGGCGGATCAGTCAAATCACTCAATGAGCTCTCCCGGTGAGGCGGCACCGGCAGTGCCGCAACTGGGAGCGAAGCCTATAAAAGTTTTTGGGTGCTGCCTATCAACATCTTCTGCGGGTGATCACCGCC
>CAMDLH010000241.1 GCA_945901405.1 Bordetella parapertussis
GATTTCTTGCAGGCTCCCGCCTTGCGCCATCACTGGCGTAATGTCCGTCATCTTGCCCATCGCCTCTGCTCCTCATCAGATTGAACCCGCTGATGAAGTTAACAGAGGCGTCAATCAATTTCATTCACGCTTGCTGCAAGGACACGATCCAACCGCGCGTCACGGTACCCGTTTGCACCAGTTGATCGAGCACCTGCTTCGCCGTGGTCACGGGGATCGCGAAGCCGATGCCCAGCGACGCTCCGCCTGGCGTGCGTGAATAAATCGCGGTGTTGATGCCGATCAGGTTGCCGCTGGCGTCCACCAGCGCGCCCCCGGAGTTGCCCGGATTGATCGCCGCATCGGTCTGGATGAAATTTTCAAACGTGTTGATGCCCAACTGGCTGCGCGACAGCGCGCTGACGATGCCCAGTGTCACGGTCTGGCCCACGCCGAACGGATTGCCGATCGCCAGCACCACGTCACCGACCTGCGCCTTGTCGGATTGGCCGAAGGTGATCGATGGCAGGTTCGGCAGATCGATTTTGATTACCGCCAGATCGGTGTCCGGATCGGTGCCGATGACCTTGGCGCGCGCCTTGCGGTTGTCGGCGAGTGCCACCTCGATTTCGTCGGCGGCCTCGACCACGTGGCTGTTGGTGAGTATGTAGCCCTGGCCGCTGACAATTACGCCGGAGCCGAGGTTGTTGCTCTTTTGCGCCGGGCCTTCGGATGGTTCACCGAAGAAGTAGCGAAACACCGGATCATCCATCATCGGCTGGCGCTGGCGTTTGATTTCCTTGGTGGTGTAGATATTAACCACGGCGGGGCTGGCGCGCTTGGCGGCGTCGCTGTACGACCCCGCCCTGGCGCCGGCCGCGGCGGCAGGCTGCGGCGCCGCGGCGGGTACGGCGGCGAGCTTGACGGCCGGTGCGGCGCGCGGCGCCAAATCCAGCAAATCGGGCCGCAGCGTGGAAACCACGAACAGCAGCGCGAGAAAAATCGTCGCGGCTTGGCAGAATACGAGCCAGAATTTGCGCAGCATGGGTGAGGTTTCTTGTGTGATCACGGCCAGCGGAGCATCGCAACTACCTCGATGCCTGCGCGAGCCGCTTCCCTGATGTATTGATTATCAGACGATTATTGCCCAAACAGCTTACTGGGGGAAGCGTTGTGGCGCGGCAATTGGCCTTGCTGAGAGGAATATGGGCACTTCACGCCCCAACAGCCGCGATTTTGACAATCAACCCACGCGCTAACGTATCGTAAGTATTTGTTTTTATTGATATTTTAATCGTTTTGTTTCACTTTTACCAATAACCTTGTGTAAAATAACGACTTTTCCAGAACCTACTCAGAGAATTTTCAATGGCTGACGATCAGGTAGACAAGGGTAAACGCTGTCTTTTAGCCACTGCGGGCACGGTTGCGGGCGGCGCGGTTGCGGGGGCTGCGGGGTTGTTTCCGTTTGCGGCGAGCATGTTGCCGTCCGAGCGCGCAAAGGCGGCCGGAGCGCCGGTGGAGGCTGATATCAGCCAGTTAGCGCCCGGCGAACGGATGACCGTCGAGTGGCGCGGCAAGCCGGTATGGATCGTGCGGCGCACGCCCGAGATGCTTGATGCCGTAAGAAAAGGCGTAGACAAAGTCTCCGACCCGGAATCGAAAAAAGTCATGCAGCCGCAGTATGCAAAAAACGAGCTGCGTTCGATCAAGCCCGAGTATCTGGTGCTGGTGGGCATCTGCACGCACTTGGGCTGCTCGCCAGTGGAGAAATTCAAGGTCCAGGCCGAGCAATTTGCGGCCGACTGGAAGGGCGGGTTTTTCTGTCCGTGCCACGGTTCAATGTTCGATCTAGCCGGTCGAGTCTACAAGAACGTACCCGCGCCGGATAATCTGATCGTGCCGCCGCACAAGTTTTTGGCCGACGGCAAGATTCTGATCGGCGACGATAGCAAGGGAGCCTGATAAAAATGGCAGCAACACAAAAAGAACCAGTCAAAGTTACATTCGCCGGCCCGCTCAATGGCGCCGCGAGTGGTCTGCTGACGTGGGTGGATCAGCGCTTTCCGATGATGTCGCTGTGGAAAGACCATCTTTCCGAATACTACGCGCCGAAGAATTTTAATTTCTGGTACTACTTCGGCTCGCTGGCGATGGTGGTGCTGGTGCTGCAAATCGTCACCGGCATTTTCTTGACCATGCATTACAAGCCGTCGGCGGCCGAAGCCTTCGCTTCGGTCGAATACATCATGCGCGACGTGCCCGGCGGCTGGCTGATACGCTATCTGCACTCCACCGGCGCGTCGGCGTTTTTCGTGGTTATTTATCTGCACATGTTCCGCGGGCTGTTGTATGGCTCGTACCGCGCGCCGCGCGAACTGATCTGGATATTCGGCATGGCGATTTACCTCGCGCTGATGGCCGAAGCGTTCTTCGGCTACCTGTTGCCGTGGGGTCAGATGTCGTACTGGGGCGCGCAGGTGATCGTGAATCTCTTCGACGCGCTGCCCATCATCGGGCCGGATCTTTCGACCTGGATACGCGGCGATTTCGTGGTGTCCGACGCCACGCTGAATCGCTTCTTTGCGTTTCACGTGATTGCGATTCCATTGGCGATTCTGGGCCTGGTGGCCGCGCACATCATGGCGCTGCACGAAGTCGGCTCCAACAACCCCGACGGCGTGGAGATCAAGAAAACCAAGGATGACAAAGGCCGCCCGCTTGATGGCATCCCGTTTCATCCGTATTACACCGTGAAGGACGCGCTTGGCGTCGCGGTGTTTTCGCTGATTTTCTGCCTGATCCTGTTTTTTGCCCCGGAGATGGGCGGCTACTTTCTGGAATACAACAACTTCATTCCCGCCGATCCATTGAAGACGCCGCCGCATATCGCGCCGGTGTGGTACTTCACGCCGTATTACTCGATACTGCGCGCGGTCACCGAGAATTTTGTCGATGTGCTGCGCATGGCGGTGATTGCCTACGTGTTCTTGATTTTGTTCACCGCGCGCGGCTGTCTGGTCAAGATACTCGCGGTGCTGGCCGGCGGCGTGGTGATGATCGGGTTTGTGCTGATCGAGGCCAAGGTGTGGGGCGTGGTGTTGATGGGCGTGGCGACGCTGATTTTCTTCCTCATGCCGTGGCTGGATAAAAGCCCGGTGAAGTCGATCCGCTACAAAGGCCGGTTGTCGCGCTGGGCGATGGGTATATTCGTGGTGGTGTTTCTCACGCTGGGCTTCTACGGCACGCAGCCCGTGACGTACGCGGGCACGCTCATTTCGCAGATCGGCACGCTGATTTATTTCGCGTTCTTTTTGCTGATGCCCTGGTATACGCAGATGGAAAAGACCCTGCCCGAACCCGCGCGCGTGACGATGTAACCGTGAGAATACAATCATGAATACACTTAAAAAAATTCTCGCGTTGCTGGTTGTCACATTGCTGCTTCCCACGCTGGCGCTGGCGGCCAGCGATAACGTCAAGCTCGACCGCGCGCCGATCGAGCCGAACAACATGCCGTCGCTGCAGCGCGGCGCGGCTCTCTTCGTCAACTATTGCCTGAATTGCCACAGCGCGAATTACATGCGCTACAACCGCTTGCAGGATTTGGGGTTGAACGAAAAACAGATACTCGACAACCTCGTGTTCACCGGCGTGAAAGTCGGCGACCTGATGAAAATCTCGATGGACCCGAAGGACGCCAAGGAGTGGTTTGGCGCGCCGCCGCCGGACCTGACCGTGATCGCGCGCTCGCGCGCCTCGCATGCGGGCTCGGGCGCGGATTGGCTCTACACCTATCTGCGCACGTTCTACCGCGATCCGTCGCGCCCGAGCGGCTGGAACAACACCACCTACCCCAACGTCGGCATGCCGCACGTGTTGTGGGAGCTGCAGGGCGAGCAGGTGATGAAGGAGCAAAAAATGCGCGCCGACGGCTTTGACAAATCGGTGCAGATGCCGGCGATGGACAAGCCCGGCAAGATGACGCAGGTTAAGTACGATTCGGCGGCCGCCGATCTGGTGAACTACATGGTCTACATGGCCGAGCCCGCGGCGCATAACCGCAAGTTGATCGGCCTGATCGTGTTGCTGGTTCTATCGGTGCTGACCGTGCTCGCCTACGCGATCAAGAAAGAGTTCTGGAAAGACGTGCATTAACTTCGTGAGGCGTCAGGCGTGAAGCGTGAGGTGCGACAACCTCATGGCAGTGCACCTTGCGCCTCGCGCCTCACTCCTTACGCAGGTATTCATATATGATGACTCTCTACTCAGGCACCACGTGCCCGTTCAGCCAGCGTTGCCGCATCGTACTTTACGAAAAAGGCATGGATTTTCAGATCGTCGATGTCGATCTGTTTAACAAGCCCGAGGATCTGTCGGTGATGAATCCGTACAATCAGGTGCCGGTGCTGGTCGAGCGCGATCTGATTCTCTACGAATCAAACATCATCAACGAATACATCGATGACCGTTTTCCGCACCCGCAATTGATGCCGGCCGACCCCGTGATGCGCGCGCGCGCGCGGCTTTTTCTGTACCGCTTCGAAAACGAAATGTTCTGCCACATCAACGCGATCGAGAAGGGCACGCAAAAGCAGGCCGACAAGGGGCGCTCGGTGATTCGCGATTCGCTGACGCAGATCGCGCCGGTGTTCGCCAAGCAGAAATTCATGCTGGGTGACGAGTTTTCCATGCTCGACGTGGCGATCGCGCCGCTCCTGTGGCGGCTCGATCACTATGGCATCCAGTTGCCCAAACCGGCGGCGCCGGTGATGAAATACGCCGAGCGGCTGTTCAGCCGCCCGGCGTACATCGACGCGCTCACGGCATCCGAAAAGGTGATGCGCAAGTAGCGCTGACACGCGCCCGGCGTCGTTGCGATGGCTGAAAAATCCTCCAAACCGTATTTGATCCGCGCCATACACGCATGGTGCACGGATAGCGGCCTGACGCCGTATCTGTCGGTGAAGGTGGATGCCAACACGCGCGTGCCGCGCGAGTTCGTCAAGAACGGCGAGATCGTGCTCAACCTCGGTTACGACGCAACGCACAGGCTGACCATCGAGGATGATTGCGTGCAGTTTGCCGCGCGCTTTGGCGGCCAGTCGCGCGAGTGCTCGATCCCGATGGGCGCGGTAGCCGGCATCTTCGCCAAGGAGAACGGGCAGGGCATGTTTTTTCAGCCCGAGGAAACCACTGCCGCAAGCAATGGCGCCACTGCCGCTCAATCTGACACGCCCACCAATCCCGAATCTCCGACGCCGCCCACGCCGGGCCGGCCCAAGCTGCAAGTCATCAAGTAACGGCGGTTACTTGGGCACATCACCCGCGACGGTGGTGCGATGTATATGCCGGCGCACCGAGAAATCGTAATCCGCCAGAGCGTAATGAATCGCGCAGCGGTTATCCCAGAAAATCATGTCGTTCACGCGCCACTTGTGGCGATAGATGAATTCCGGCCGCGTCGAATGCTGAAACAGAAAATTCAGTATCGGCTCGCTTTCCTCGCGCGGCATGCCGGCAAAACCCTTGGTGAATCCAGTGTTCACGTAGAGCGCCTTCTTGCCTGATACCGGATGCGTGCGCACGGCAGGGTGCGTGACGGGCGGCGTCTTCGCGCGTTGCTCGGAGGTCAGCGGAGGGCGTTCCTTCAGGTGCGCGAAATACTTGTCGTAGGCATTGCTGTAGTCGTGCACGGCCTCCACGCCACCCAGAAAACGCTGCATCGGCTCCGACAGCGTGTCGTAGGCCTGATACATATTGGCGAACATGGTGTCGCCGCCGATTTCCGGCATTTCATGGCACAGCAGCAGCGAGCCCATCGACGGCTGCTTCATATACGAAAGATCGGAGTGCCAGTATTGCCCGGCGTAGACCGCGCCTTTCAACTTGCCGTCTTCCTTTACGTTCGAGACCACAAAAATCTCCGGGTGTCCCGGCAGATTGAAGTCGCCGACCACGTGCGATTCAAGCGCGCCGAACTGCGCGCTGAACGCGATATGTTGCTCCGGCGTGAGCTTGCAATCGCGAAACAGCAATATGCAGTGACGTGCGTGCGCCTGGTGCAGCTCGGCGATAGTGGCGGCGGCTAGTGGCCGCGTAATGTCGATGCCCGACACTTCGGCACCGCATCCGGCGGACAGCGGGCGTATGTTCAGCATGCGAAAAAATCTCCTTGGAATGGCTTGCGGCGGCGGGTCGAAACCGCGGGTGTTTGTGGCATCATAGCAGTCACAAAAAACCGGAACAATCTGGATTTCGGGGAAGGCGGATTCATGCGCACGGGAAAAATAGACAGGCATTGCCTAGCGGCGATGCTCGCGGCAGCCGGCGGCAGCGCCGTATTTGCCGCGGAGCAGCCGCGCGATTTTCCGCACCGGCCTCTGCGCATGGTCGTCGCTTTCACCGCCGGCAGCGAGACGGATTTTCTCGCGCGCGTGGTCGGCCTGAAAATGGCGGAACACTGGAATCAGCAAGTCGTGGTGGACAACCGCCCCGGTGCGGGCGGCACCATCGCCGGCGCCATCGTCGCCGGCGCGCCCAACGATGGTTACACTCTGTTCATGAACGCGATGGCGCATGCGATCACGCCCGCGCTCTATACCAAGCTACCGTATGACACGCTGCGCGATTTCGCCGCCATCTCGCAGGTGGCAGGTGTGCCCAATGTGCTGGTGGTGTCGCCTTCAATAGGTGTTAAATCGGTGAAGGAACTGATCGCGCTTGCCAGACAAAAGCCGCTCACTTTCGGCTCGGCGGGCGTGGGCAGCGGCATGCACATCAATGGAGAGCAATTTCGCTTTGCCGCCGACATCAAGGTGACCCACGTGCCGTACAAGGGCGGGCCGGAGGCGCTGACCGACACGCTGGCCGGGCGCATACACTACTTGTTTTCACCAATGGGTTTGAGCTTGCCGCTGATTCGCGACAAGAAGCTGCTGGCGCTTGCGGTGAGTACCGCAAGCCGCGCACCCGCGTTGCCGGACGTACCCACGGTGGCCGAGGCCGCGCTCGCGGGTTTTGAATTTGATACCTGGTACGGCTTGTTTGCGCCCGCGAAAACGCCCGCGCCGATGTTGGCGCAGTTGTCGAAAGAAGTCGCGCGCGCGCTCTCGCTCACCGATGTGCGCGAGCGCTTTGCAGTGCGCGGCGCCGTGCCGCGGCCCTCAACGCCCGAGCAATTCGACAAATTCGTGCGTGCCGAAATGGCCAAGCTCGGCAAGCTCATCAAGGACGCGGGCGTGCAAGCGCAATAGCCCCGCCGCTGTAAACCCAATTTACCGAAGGAGTCATTTGCAATGCTGATCGTCGATTCGCAGGTACACGTATGGGGCGCGAACACACCCGAGCGCCCCTGGCCGGGCCGCGCGCATGCGCAGCGCGAAATTCCGCTGGGCCACGAAGAACTGCTGCGCGAGATGGACGCCGCGGGCGTGGATCGCGTGGTGATCGTGCCGCCGTCGTGGGAGGGCGACCGCAATGACCTCGCGCTCGCCGCCGTGAAAGCCCACCCCATGCGCCTTGGCATCATGGGCCGCTTTAATCCTGAATCGCCCAATGCACGCGAGACGATCAAGAACTGGCGCGACCAGCCCAATATGTTCGGCATGCGCTTTTCGTTTCACATTCCCGTGTTGCAACAGCCGTTGATCGACGGCAAATACGATTGGGTGTGGAGCGAGGCCGAGAAGCAGGGCATACGCCTGATGATCCTGGTGCCGCAGCACATGGTGCAGGCGATTGATAACGTCGCCGAGCGTTATCCGGAATTGAAAATCATCATGGATCACATGGCGATCACCAGCGGCAAGCCCGAAGACGAAACCTTTCGCGACTTCGACAAGCTGCTGCCGATCGCCAAACGGCCCAATGTCGCGGTGAAAGCGAGCGCGCTGCCGTGTTATCTGGCGGAGCAATACCCGTTCGCCAAAATGCAGGGCCACGCGAAGCGCGTCTACGAAGCGTTCGGCCCGCAGCGCACGTTCTGGGGCAGCGACCTGTCGCGCTCGCCGTGCCCGTACCGGCAACACATCGACATGTGGCTGAACGATGCGCCGTGGCTCAAAAACGAAGACAAGGAATGGGTGATGGGGCGCGGTGTTTGTGAATGGCTGGGGTGGAAATTGCCCGGATAGTTGTGTAAAAAAATTCAATAAAAACAATA
>CAMDLH010000242.1 GCA_945901405.1 Bordetella parapertussis
CGATGACCGTTGACTTCTCTCTCGAATACATGCATATTATTTCATGTAGCATATCGAAGGCCAGAAATCAAGCAATATCAGTAATTTACCGGGCTTACCGCCTCCAACAGCTTCCAGCACCCACTCCAATTTGCGAAAGTAGGGCTAGGTACCCCAATCACTTTCACTAATGCGGCCTCGACTTCGATCACTCTCACCAACGTCGACCTTTGGGTCGGCCCCGGCGGAAACCTGAACGATAACGGGACGCCGGACGTTTACGGCAACGATTCAGTCGACAACGGAACGAAGGGCTTCCGCGTTGGGGTGGCTAGCCTAGACTGGCTTTCCATCAAGGACACTAAGGGCACGGACGATACAGGCGACGACATCACCTATACAGGCCTGAGGGCCTCAGGTCTGGAGGCGGACTTGGTCGGAGTAGACGCAGTTGATTTCCATATCTGGGGCGGCGTGCTGGAGCTGAATAAAGTCTCGCCGGGTGCTAATGACAAGCTCGACTGGAACACACTAAGCGTTACCGGCACGGATCTTTCCGCAAATGGCGTTGTTGGCCCGACTAACGGCGTAGACGAGACGTTGGGACTACAGATCGCGGGCAACGTAGTTTTCAGCGTTGCGGATGGGGCAGTGATTGGCCGGGCGGTCGACGTCGGCAGCGTATCGGGATTTGCGCTGACGTTGGGCAAAATTGACGCCACGGACGGTGGGGCTGATGGCTTTGATGCTGCCTTCGTGGATGCCGATGCAGCATCGTTCATTCTGAACAACGTTGACTTGTGGATCGGCGATGGCGGTAGCTTGGACAATCAGGGTACGAGCGGCCCCGACGAATATGATGATGACACAGTAGTCAACGGCACGACGGGCTTCAGGCAGACAATTACGCGCCTGGATATGGTGTCGATCACCGACTTGGGCGCTGACGCGACGCCCTCGGCGACAAGCGACGATCTGCACTACTTGGGGCTGACGGCGTCGGGACTGACGACAGACCTGCTAGGCGCAGTCATCATCGACCTTCACATCTGGGATGGTGTGGTGAACCTGAACTGGGCGCGAAATGACGCAGGTGGAAAGATTGACAAAGTTGACTGGAGCAGTCTGAGCGTTACGGACGGAATCGACCTGTCTGCTAACAACGTCATAGACGCGTCTGACGGAGTCAGCGAGGCGCTTGACCTTCACGTCGAGGGCAGCGCTGCTTTTGATATTGGTAACGGCATCGTGGTCGGGGTTGCCGCTGGAGACGGCTCCTCACCTGGTTTTGTTTTCACGTCTGGAAAGGTTACGGGTAACGATAGCTCGGGTGGGGATCCCGATGTATCGTTTGTCGATGCAGAAGCTATCAGTCTGCTCTTAAATACACTCCAGATATTCATCGGTTCCGGCGGCCTTTTGAGCGATACCACTAATGGAACACCTAATGCCACGCCCACCGTACACAGCGACGATGAGGTGACCGTTGGAGTGGATGCCATTGGTTTTTATGGCGAACTCACGTCCATGGATCTTTTGTTGCTGACAGACGTGGGAATTGATACGGATATCAATACCACAGACGACAAAAACTACGTCGGACTCAAGGCTGATGGTTTAGGAGCCGAGTTTGTAGGGGCCGAAGACATTCTGATTGCACGTATGTGGAACGGTTCAATTCAGTATAACTCGGCTAGTGATGCAGCCGGGGAGAAGATCGATAAGATCGACTGGAGGCATCTCGACATTACGTCGGGAATCGAACTTGCTGGTAATAGTGTCGCGGATTCCATCACCGGAATAGTAGAGGGACTTGACCTGCACATAGAAGGCAACGCAGCGCTGAACGTGCTGGATGGGCTGTTGGTGGCGGTGGCCAGTGGCGCGCCGGGGTTCAGTGTTGATCTGGGGCAGGTGACGACCGAGACGGCGAACAGTGCGGACAATATCGAATTCACGCGTGCGGAGGCGATGTGGCTGACGATCGGCGGCGCATCGGTGTTTATTGGCAAGGGTGGAGAACTGAGCGATCCGGACGGTGCGCTTCTTGACTCGGGCGCCTTCACGGTAGGATTCGCGGAGCAGGAACGTGGGACGCGCGCCGCGATTCGGAACGATGTCGATGTGCATGGACGTGAATCGTACCGCACCCGATTGCGAAGTACAAGCCCTGTACATGGCTACAAGTTGTAGCCGGATTCACACCCCGTTTGCCCTATTTTCCCTCTGAGAACTTGATAAAAACCGCGGTTTTGCTTGGGGGAACTTCAGATTAAAGTTGTTCATTTGCTTCGGCACGCCGAAAGCTCTCATAGCGCGCACGGCTTCAGCGTTGATCTGCATAATGGGGTAATTGTATGAAGCATTCGGGTATCAGCGTAACAAATCGCGCTACTTCACTGGCCTTGGGATAATGGTGGTGCTTTCCCGCAGCATAGCCAGCACCTTGCGGCGCCGCGACTCTGATGCCGGGTCCGGTAATTCCTTGTAGGTGCCATCGTTGGCCGCGCGCAGCGCGCTGATCAAATCGATCTTGTTTGCACGGATGATCGGCAACCAGCGGTGAACGGCTACGTCATCGCCCACCGCCTTGATGTTGCCAGCGGGTGATAACGCCAGTTCTACGCCGTCGGCGTGGGCGTCTTCGATGATCTTGCGGGGGTTCATATCTCAATCTCCACTATCTTTACGCCGTCTCCCCCTGTTTTTTGCGTAACTTCGTAACAATCGTTATTATTCAATACCTTATGCGTTACAAATGCACTTTTGTGGTCAGCCGGTTTTTGTGGGTTTGTAACGCTGCAGGTATCTGTATTTGCTGATGTTTTCGGTGTTTGTGACGATGTTACCGAATTTTTGGGGGAATCTGGTGTTAGCACAGTGCGCCACTTCAAAACTACCGCTACAAAGTTGCGAAGCGGTTTACTGCGCTGCCGGCACAGAACGTATGCTGGCAGTATTGCAGGTGCTGCAGCTACGATCTTCAGACCTTGCGGTCCGGCCGGATTGCAGAAGGACATACCGGCTCTAGGCTCTTGCGAGTAAAGGGAGATGCTTAACGCGCATCACTCGGGCTGTCTCAGCCAGCGGGTAATCCGGTGTGGTCCAACGAACGCCAACGACATGCATTGACGATCATTGGAAGTGCGAAACGACGATTCCAAAGCGCCGTCCGCGAGTGGGCCTGTGACGTGAGAGGGAAATAAAAGTTCCCGTATGTACGTTGCGCCACGCAGGTGCGCGATATTCATTAGACGCCGAATTCGCGTATCACTGCGAATACCATCAGCATCCGGTATTCGGCATATGGAAAGCTTTGCAACGCCGAGAATTGGACGGCCGCGGCGGCTCACCTGTGCGGCGGCATTTCGGCCGTAGCCGACGTTGGGCGTAGGTGTCCTTAGGGTCGGCCGTGCTTCGCATTGCCGCCGTTCGATCATGGACTGTTGAAAACCCTGGGCCGACGAGTCCGGGCGACCGCTTACCGAAAAGCCACAATTACCCCTGGAACTTCGCGCGTGTCCGGTTTCACATGATCAGGAAACCCAATTCTCGACCTTCAGGCCCTTTACTCGCTTGAACTCTCTTTCATTGTTCGTAACCAGCGTGGCATCTAACGCAAGGGCGTGCGCGGCAATAAGCATGTCATATGCACCTATTACCTCTCCACGACGCTCCAGAGCCGTGCGCAATTGCCCGTAAGCCGCGCGCGCAGAATCCTCAAGCGGTAGCACCGGAAGTTCGGCAATAAACAACCTAACGGCTTCGCTGTATTGTTTGCCTTGGGAGCGTAGCGCGCCTACTTCCAACTCGAACGCCGTGACCACGGATATCGCAACACCGCGCCCGCCGACACTCGACAACTGGCGATACACCGATTCAGGCCTTTTGCGTATCACATAGACGCAGATATTGGTGTCGAGCAGGTACATCAGCGCTTCGCCCTGCTCTTACTCCGTCGTCCCTCGCTTTTGGGAGCGTTAAACCCATTCTCGTTCCACCAGGCCGCGTCACGCTCCACAGGAGGCTGCTGCGGCCGCTCAAACGCCGAATTCTCTGGAAGCGCCTGCAAGATAGCGCGCAGACGCTCACCAAGAGGACGCTTGCTCCTCGGACGGAGCAATAACGAACCATCGGGCTGCGGCTCAAGCAACACCTCATCGACATCGAAGCGATAGGCCTTAGGCAAACGAACGGCCTGGCTACGACCGCTCATGAAAACCTTCCCAGAAATCATGGTAGGGAATCCTTGTAAGATATAGCAATGATATATACTCTCACTTTCCAGTCGAGATTGCAATTTCGTAAAATGCATTGACGTGGTGCGAGATTCAAGATTGCACTTGGACGGTCTCGGACAATTTTCTCAGTTGTCCCATATGAAAACGTGAAAGTTCCGGACTTGTTTGGACGTTCTTGGAAGTGTTCTTGGTGCCGGGAGCCGGAATCGAACCGGCACGCTGTTGCCAGCGCGGGATTTTGAGTCCCGTGCGTCTACCAAGTCCGCCATCCCGGCAAGGAGGGGCCAACTGGAGGGCGCGATTATAGCGCTGGTCGCGCGATTGGGCCAATCGGTACTGTGCAGAGCCGTATAATCCGCGCCATGCGTCTGAATGATTTTGATTTTGAATTGCCGCCTGAGCTAATTGCGCAGACACCGCCGGCCGAGCGCGGCGCCAGCCGCTTGCTGCATCTTGATGGCGCCAGCGGTGTGTTGAACGACCGTGCTTTTCGTGACATTTCCGGGCTTGCGGCGCCGGGTGACGTGATGGTGTTTAACGACACGCGCGTGATCAAGGCGCGGCTCACCGGGCAGAAAGCGACTGGCGGCAGGGTTGAGGTGTTGATCGAGCGCGTGCTGTCGGGCGATCAGGCGCACGCGCAGGTGCGAGCGAGCCACCCGCCGCGCGCGGGCAGCGAGTTGGTGCTTGCCGATGTAGTGCGCGCCACCGTTGTCGAGGGAGGTGCTGGGTTTTACACGCTGCGCTTTTCCGATTGCCATGATGTGTTCGCGCTTCTTGATCGTTACGGCGCGGTGCCGTTGCCGCCGTACATCACGCATGCACCTGATGTGTTCGACGAGACACGTTATCAGACGGTTTACGCACGCGAGCCTGGTGCTGTGGCCGCACCCACCGCCGGGTTGCATTTTGACGACGCGCTGCTGGAGGCGTTAAAGCGGCACGGCGCGGTGATTGCGCATGTCACGCTGCACGTGGGCGCGGGGACTTTTCAGCCGGTGCGCGTGTCGGATTTGTCCGAGCACCGCATGCATAGCGAGTGGTATCACGTGCCGCAGGCGACGGTGGATGAGATACACGCCGCGCAGGCACGCGGCTCGCGTGTGCTGGCGGTGGGCACCACGAGCATGCGTGCGCTGGAGTCGGCGGGCGCGGGCGGCGCGCTGCGCGCCGGGCGTGGAGACACCAATCTATTTATTCTGCCGGGGTTCACTTTCCGCGTAGTTGACCGGCTGCTGACGAATTTTCATTTGCCTAAATCAACATTGCTGATGCTGGTGTCGGCCTTCGGCGGCATGGATAATATCCGCCGTGCCTACCAACATGCCGTGGCGCAACGCTACCGGTTTTTCAGCTACGGTGATGCGATGCTGATTGAACGGCGCCAGTGATCCATGACCAAAAACCAGCCTGATACCCGCGATAAATACCGCCACTTTCTCACCATCACCACGCGCTGGATGGATAACGATGTATACCGGCACGTTAACAATGTTGTCTATTACTCGTTCTTCGACACTGCGGTAAACGAGTACATGCTGCGCAGCGGCGTGCTGAGTCTCGATGACGCGAAGGTTGTGTGCCTGGTGGTGGATACCGGCTGTCAGTTCTTCAGCCCGATTTCGTTTCCGGATGTCGTGCATTGCGGATTGAGAACGGCGCATGTCGGGCGTTCAAGCGTGCGCTACGAAATCGGCGTCTTCCGCAATGACGAAACCGCGGCGTGCGCGCAGGGGCATTTCGTGCATGTGGCGTGCGATGCCGCGACGCACCGCCCGCTTGCCATGCCGGAAGATATGCGGCGCGCGCTGGAGGCGTTGCGCGTTTAAAACGAGTGGCGGCGCCTGGGGAATCGCCTGTTGCTTCGAGTTGGGCATGGGTGATTACCTGTCAAAGCCGGTAACGCTTGATCGCACGAGCGAGACGCGCGCCTGATATGCGGGACAACGCGGCGCTCTACCGCGCGGATACCGCGTAGAATCCGCCCCCATGGAATTTACCGTAACCAAACGCGACGGCGCGGCGCGGCGCGGCGTGCTCGAAACCGCGCACGGCCGCATCGACACGCCGGCATTCATGCCGGTGGGCACCTATGGCACGGTGAAGGCGATGAATCCGCTTGAGTTGCGCGATCTCGGCGCGCAAATCGTGCTCGGCAATACGTTTCATCTGTGGCTGCGGCCGGGGCTGGAAGTGATCGCCGCGCACGGCGGGCTGCATCGCTTCATGGGCTGGGATGGGCCGATACTCACCGACTCCGGCGGTTTTCAGGTGTTCAGCCTGGGCGCGCTGCGCAAAATCAGCGAGGATGGCGTACGTTTTCAGTCGCCGGTGAATGGGGACGCCTGCTTTTTGTCGCCGGAGGAATCAATGCGCATCCAGCGTGTGCTGAACTCCGACATCGTGATGGTGTTCGACGAATGCACGCCGTTTCCGGCCACCGAAGTTGAAGCGCGTGAGTCGATGGAGTTGTCTTTGCGCTGGGCCGCGCGCTCGAAGGCCGCGCATGATAACAATGGCGGCAACGCCAATGCGCTGTTCGGCATCGTGCAGGGCGGCATGTTCGAACATTTGCGTGATGTATCGCTGGCGGGGCTGAAACAGATCGGTTTCGACGGCTACGCGATAGGCGGGTTGTCGGTAGGCGAACCGAAGGATCAGATGCTGCGCGTGCTCAAGTACACCGCGCCGAAACTACCCGAGGACAAGCCGCGTTACCTGATGGGCGTGGGCACGCCGGCGGACCTCATCGCGGCGGTGAGCGCGGGCATCGACATGTTCGATTGCGTGCTGCCCACGCGCAACGCGCGCAATGGCTGGCTCTACACCAGCGAGGGGGTGATCAAGGTGCGCAACGCGCGCTTTCGCGACGACCTCGGCCCGCTGGACCCGCGCTGCGACTGTTATACCTGCAAGAATTTCACGCGCGCCTATCTGCATCATTTGCAGAAAGTGAACGAAATCCTCGGCGCGCGGTTGAATACGCTGCACAATCTGCATTTCTATCAGCGGCTGATGCGCGGACTGCGCGAGGCCATAGCGGCCGGGTCGCTGGCGGATTTTGCGCGGCGCCAGACGCCCGAAAGCGCCCTTGAAGACAGCGAATCAAACGAAAAAATAGGTTAAAATACAAGGGTTTTCGACATGTTCGACGATACTTTGACGGTACTTTTTTCCTTGCCCGGCTTGAAATCGCCAGCCGCGCCTCAACGTATCCGCGAAGTCCAATCACAACTCAAAATACCCACCGGGGAGAATTTCACCAATGCTGATTAGCCAAGCCTGGGCGCAAAGCGCCGGCGGCGCGCAAGGCGGCGGCATCGAAAGCATGCTGCTCATCGTGCTGATGTTCGGCGTGCTGTATTTCCTGATGATCCGCCCGCAGATGAAGCGTGCAAAAGAGCAGCGCGCGCTGATCGATGCGCTGCAAAAAGGCGATGAAGTCATCGCCGGCGGCGGCATGCTTGGGCGCATCACCAAGCTCAACGAAAACTATGTGTTCCTTGAAGTCGCGTCCGATGTCGAGATTCAGATACAGCGCGGCGCGGTGCAGTTGGTACTGCCCAAGGGGACAATCAAGAACTCGGTGAAGGAGTGAACGCGCAGACGCGCTGTTCCGCCACTCGCGTGCACTCGTTCACGGGTAGAAAATGAACCGCTATCCCCTGTGGAAGTACATCCTCATCGGCGCCGTGCTGGTGGCCGGATTTCTGTACACGGTGCCGAACTTCTTCGGCATGTCGCCCGCGGTGCAGGTCGCGCCGTTAAAGCCGACGATCAAGGCCGACACCACGCTGATGGCGAAGGTCGAGGAATTGCTCAAGAAGGGCGGCATTACCACGGTAGGCTTGCAGCTCGACGACTCCGGCGTGAAGGCGCGCTTAGCCGACAGCGATGCGCAGCTCAAGGCCAAGGA
>CAMDLH010000243.1 GCA_945901405.1 Bordetella parapertussis
ATCTGTCGTTCCCGCGCAGGCGGGAACCCCTACGATGTGCCATATGGCGATGTGTTATGGGTTCCCGCCTGCGCGGGAACGACAGTACGAGTTGGTCAATTAAATCAGACAAAATTACCTCCATCGCTAAGCACTCTTGATCGACACACGCCAGTGGATGCGATCTTCCCCGGGCGGATAATCGCCTGCCGCCTTGTGATACGAGCAGCGGTTGTCCCAGATCACCACGTCGCCCTTGCGCCAGACATGGCGATACTGGCACGGTGGCTCGGCCATGTAGCCGATCATCTCCTCGATAATCGCGTCGCTCTCCGGTTTTTCGTAGCCTTCGATGGTGAGTATCTTGCCCTGATCGAAGTACAGCAACTTGCGCCCGGTCTCCGGGTGCGCCTGCACCAACGCGTGGCGCACGGGTTTGGCGTTGCGGTCTTCCTCATTGAGCAACAAGTTCAATTTCTTGCGTCCGCCATAAATGAACGTGCCGACCCGGCCTTCGAGCTTGTCCTTCAGGCGTTGCGGCAGCATTTCGTACGCCGCGTAGCCGCTGGAGAAAAAAGTGTCGCCGCCCCGGCTGGGAATCGCCAGCGCGTAGAGCTGCGTGGCCTTGTACGGCATTTCCTCGTAAGACCCATCGGTGTGAAACCCCTCCGCGCCGCGGCGGTAAATCTCATTGTCGAGCGTGCCGTCCGTGCGAAATTTGTTGACGCCGAGCAACGTGACTTCCGGCACCTCCGGGTGGCGCGTGCTCTTCGCCGGATGCGGCGACACCACGCCGAAGCGCTTACTGTATTTCAGATAGTCATTGATAGCCAACTCCTGATCACGCACCACGATGACATTGCAATCGAGCCAGGTTTGATAAATCCTGTCGAATGCCTCATCACTCATGGTCTTCACATCGACCTTGGTGATCTCTGCGCCTATGGTACCGATGCGGCGAATTTCCATCGTTGATTCTCCCAATGTATTACCTGGCGTCGTGCGCCGTGACAAAATCACACAAGTGCCGCGCGCACGCGTCCGGCGCTATCGTCAGCACCGAATGATACGCCGTGGGCAAATGAATCATGCGCAAGTTCTTGATGCGCGCGGTGAGCAAGTCCTCCTGCTCCGAACTCGTCAACGGGCCGGCCGTGGGATAAAGCCCCAGCACCGGCGCCTCGATGCGCGGCAGCAGTTCAGTCGCATTTGCGTGCCTGAGCAAGCCATACAGACCGCACAGCACCTCGGCATCCGACTTCGCGATTTCGTTCACGTACCAATCGCGCAGCGCCTGCGGCGTCCCGGGCGGAAAGAAACCGGGCGCGCCATAAATCGCCTTCGCCCATGCGGCGACACCCAACGTGCGCAGCGCTTCTTCGCGCGTGGCAAAGCCGGCGGCGTACGCGGCGTTCTTGTTCTGAAACACCGGTGATGCAACCAACGTCAGCGTGCGCACGCGCCGTGCATGGCTGGCCGCCAGCGCCATGCCGACGATGCCGCCGAACGACTCGCCGCAATAATGCACCTCGGCGAGGTTCAGATGATCCAGCAAGGCCACGATGTCTTCGACGTAAGACTCAAGCGTATGCGGCGTAGCCCGGTCAAAATCGACCGGCGACTGACCATGTCCGCGCAGATCCATGCGCAGAATCCTGTAGCGCCGCGCGAGATGCGGAATCCATCCATACCAGAGGCGCGATGAGCGCGCATAGCCGTGCTGCAGCACGATCACGCCGGCGTTGGTCCACGGATCGGTGTAATCGTCGAACTGGTAATGCAACGTTGGTTTACCGTGTCTTGAGAGTAACGGCATGATTAATTCACCGCCGCGCCGCTGCGTTTGACGACCTTGCCCAGACTGTCGATCTCGGATCGTATGTGCGCGCGAAATTGATCCGGGCTGTCGCCGATAATCACATAACCCAAATCCATGAAACGCTTGCGCACGTCGGCCTGATTCAATGCCTTGAGTGTTGCCGCATGCAAGATGGAGACCATCGATTGCGGTGCCTTGACCGGCAACACGATGCCATACCAACTGCCGCTTTCGGCGCCGGGGTAACCCGCCTCGGCAAGCGTGGGCAAATCGGGCAGCAACGCCAGCCGCTGCGTGGTGGTGACCGCGAGTGCGCGCAATCTGCCGCTGCGCGCATGTTCAAGTGACGTCGCAACCGGAGCGAAATAAACGCTGGTCTCCCCCGCGATGACCGAGGTGATGGCTTCACCGCCGCCGCGGTACGGCACGTGCAGCAGATTAACGCCGGCACGACCCTTGAAAATCTCGGTCGACAAAAACGTGGCGCTGCCGCTGCCCGCCGATGCGTAATTAATCGCGCCGGGTTTTGCAATTGCGAGCTTCACCAGTTCGGCAAGCGATTTAACCGGCAGCGACGGATGCACCACCACGATCGACGGCGACGAGGCAAGCTGCGTCACCGGCGTGAAATCACGCGTGAGGTCATACGCCAGGTTGCGATACAGACTGGCATTGACCGCGTGCGTAAGGCTGATCTGCAACAGCGTATAGCCATCGGCCGGCGCGCGCGCCGCGATTTCCGCGCCGATATTGCCCGCCGCACCGGTGCGATTGTCCACGATTACTTGCTGCCCCAGCACCTGCGTCAGTCCCTGCGCGGTGATGCGCCCGACGGTATCCGCGCCGCTGCCGGCGGGTTGCGGCATGAGGTAACGCACGGGCTTGACTGGATAAGGTTGCGCGAACAGGTTGCCGGCGAGCGCGGGCATCAGCGCCAGTGATGCGGCGATGAATCGTTTCATTGCTTATCCTGCAATCTCAGCATGGCCATCAGCGATTTAACGGATTTCAACTTGTCGAGGTGGAGTATGGTTTCCAACACGGAATCAATCGCTGCATCCTGCAATCGCCCCTTCGCACCCTTGCGGAACTTGGCTTCGATCTCCGCGCGCGTCATGCGATTCTCCGGCGTGCCCTTCGGCTCGTCGCAACGCGCGGTGTGGATCGCGCCGGATTGCATTTCCACTTCGACGATGGCTTGCACGCCGCTCAAGCCCGCATCGCTGATGAGTTCAATCCGCTCCAGCGCGAAGCCGCGCACCGCCGGGTCGTTGTGACGCGCGGGCTCGAACTGGTCCATCCACAACTCGCGGTCAAACAGCACGATCGCCGCGGTGTAGTAGACGGAACCGGACGCCTCCCACTTGCCGCTGATGGTGCGGCGGTTCACATACGCCGCATGCGATGCCGGACTCAGATGGATGCGCATGCGGCTCACCTCGCCCGGTTTGAGATCGTGTTGTTGTATCAATTCAAACAACGCACTGACGAAAGCCTGATTCGCCGCCGAAGTCGGCCATGGGCGCAACGCGATTTGTTCGAGCTCCCAGCGCTCGCGCAGGCCTTCGGTTGCCGCGTGCGATGCATAACTGCCGCTGTAAGTGGCGTAGAAGCCGCCATCGGGCGCATCGAGAAACTCGCGCGTGGCGGCGAAATCTTCCTTCGCCAGCAACGCCGCCATCAACCCCGACACCGCGCCGCGAAACTGATGAAACTTGACCGATGAGGTGCCCCACGCGGCGAACGTGCCCGCGGCCTGGCTGCCCGCCAGCCCGAACGCCATCGCCATCTTGTCGGCTTTGAATCCGAGCAGATTGCCCGCAGCGGCGGCCGCGCCGAACGGCCCGATCACGCCCGGCCCGTGCCAGCCGCGTTTACGAAACGACGGGTAATCAAGCCCTGCGCCGATGCGCGTGGTGACTTCAAACCCCGCCGCCAATGCCGCCAGCAAATCGCGGCCGCTGGCGCCATCGCGCTCGGCGATCGCGAGTGCTGGCGGAACAATCACCGGCTGCAAGTGCGTGGCCGTGGGCCGATACACATCACACATCGACACCGAAGTGATGAGAAACCCGTTCAATGCCGTGGCGCCGGTAAGTGAAAATCGCGCGCCTCCGATGACGCTGCTCTCGCCGAGGCCGCCCAGCGCCAGGGCGAAGCGCGCCACCTTTGGCAGGTCCTCTCCTTCGTAGCCCGCCAATGCGCAAGCCAAGGCATCGAGCAGCAAATCCTTGCAGCGCTCGCGCACGTGCTGGGGAATATCGTCGTAGGTTAGCGTGGCCGCGAACTGCGCGAACGTAGAAGTGAGATTGTTGTTCCGTTCGTTATTCATTGGGTGTGCCCGTGACGATCAGGGAATCAAAAGTATTTTTCCGAAGCTTGAGCGATCTTCCAGCCGGCGATGCGCTTGGGCTGCATCGGCCAGCGCGTATGTTTGGCCGATGTTTAACGATATCTCACCTTTTAAATACCACGAAAAGATATCCTGACTCCGGCGCGACAGTTCTTCTGGTGTGGCGATGTGATGCGCAAGATGCGGGCGCGTGAAAAACAGCGACCCCGCGTCGGCCAGCGCGGCGGGGTTGATCGACGTCACTTCGCCGCTCGATTGCCCATACAGCACCAGCGTGCCGCGCTGCTTGAGGCAACGCATGCTGCGTTCAAATGTGTCCGCGCCCACCGAATCGTAAACGACATCGACGCCTGCACCGCGCGTGATTGTGTTGATGGCTTCGACAAAATCCGCGTCGCGATAGCTGATTGCGGAGTCAATACCTAAGTTATTGATAAATAACCACTTTTCTGGCGTCGATGCTGTGCCGTAAACAGTGGCGCCGGCGCGTTTTGCAAGCTGCACCAATAAGCTGCCCACCCCTCCCGCCGCCGCGTGTATCAACACGCGATGGCCCTTGCGCAAGGCAAACGTACTCGTCGTGAGATAGTGCGCGGTCAAGCCATGATCGAAAATCGCGGCGGCATCGTGAAACGACAATTGCGCGGGCAGGCGCACAAGTCGCGTCGCCTGCACGGCTTGGTACTCCGCATATGCGCCGAGCCGATCGGGCACGTAGTAAACCACGCGTTCCCCCTCGGCCCAGCCACTCACCCCTGCGCCGAGTGCATCGATCACGCCCGCGGCCTCGATGCCGGGCGTCAGCGGCAAATCACGTTTGTAAATCCCAGCGCGAATAAAAGCATCGCGGCGGTTGATGCCGATGGCCTTGATGCGCACACGCACCTCGCCATTGCCCGGCGCGGGCATTGGAAGCTCGGCGCACTCCAGAACCTCGGGCCCACCGTGTTTGCGTACGACTATGGCCTTCAACGGGATTTACTTGCCAGTGAACGCAAGATTCATTCTTGCAGGGATGTTTTTGAATATACTGTCGGCTCACGCCCCTGTAAAGCAACAGCACCATGCACACGAACATGAAAACTTCACCCATCGCGATTGCCGCCATAAGCGTGCTGTCGAGCACGGGTGCATTCGCGCAAACAAACACCGCCGCCGATTATCCAAACCGGCCAGTACGCGTCGTGGTCGCTGTCGCGGCGGGTGGCGGCGTGGACACCGCCGCGCGCGTGCTGGTGGACAACGTGCGGCAAAAACTTGGCCAGCCTTTTGTCATTGACAACCGCGGCGGCGCGGCGGGCAACGTCGGCGCCGCGCTGGTGTATCACGCCAACCCTGACGGCTACACCATACTGGCGTCGTCGCTTTCGCCCATCACCATCACCGGGCTGCTCACCAGGAATCTGAATTTTGACCCAGCGGCATTCGAGCCCATCATCGTGATGTCGCGCATCCCCAACGTGCTGGTGACGCGGCAAAATCTGCCCGTCAACTCGGTGAAGGAGTTGCTCGCCTACATCAACGCCAACACCGGCAAGGCGAATTACGCATCACCCGGCGCGGGCACGGCAGCTTACTTGAGCTCGCAACTCTTCATGCAGATCACCAAGACGACGCTCACGCACATCCCGTACAAGGGTACCGCGCCGTCGCTGATCGATCTCGTTGGCGGCCACGTCGATCTCACCTTCGCGCAAATCGCCGCGATTTATCCGCTGTATAAAGACAACCGCTTGAAAGTGCTGGCGAGCGCAACCAGCGAGCGCATCGAGTTTCTGCCCGACATACCGACGCTGGCCGAAGCCGGCGTGCGCGGCGCGGAGTCAGATACCTGGAACGTCATCAGCGTGCCGCCAAAAACGCCCGCCGCCGTCATCGCGAAACTAAACGCGGCATTTAACGAAGCGCTCAACTCGCCGGAAGTAAAAGCGCGCTATCGTGCGCTCTACATGACATCGGGCATCGGCGGCCTCGCGGCCACGCGCCAGTTCGTCAAGGATGAAACCGTGCGTTGGAGCTATGTGATACGCGCGGCGGGGCTAAAGCCAGAATAATTCGTCTGCGGTTTTATTCAACCAGGAAACCGCGCCGCCACTTCGGTGGCTGCCGCTACCTGCGCTGCGGCTTCGGGCAGCCAAACGCCTCGGCCGGGCCGTCCTTGTTGATGGCCTTGGCGAGCGGGTGTGCGTTGAGCTCGTCTTCGCTCTTGCGCAACTGTGTCATCGCCTGCTTGAGCCCGGCGCTCTGCTCGGTTGTCGCGCGGCCTGCCTGGGCGAGGGCGGCCACCAACATCGTGGCGTCCGATCGAACGCTGAGCTCGCGTGCCATTAGCGCTAACTTGCCAAGGGGCGCGCTGGGCGTACCAGTCATCGGTATCGCCGCGTCGAGCTTGGGCACCAGGCAGCGAAAGTAGTCGCCGGACAGGAACTCAAACGCCCGCGACATGGCCATCGCCGAGTCGAGCACTTCGGCCCGCGCCAGGCGATATTCCAGACGCCTTCGCGACTTGGGATCGTCGAGAACCAGGCTGACACCCTTGCGTTGGTAAGTGGCCGGGAGCCCGTCGAGGACATAGAATGTGGAGTGAAATGTCTCGTGGCGCTTGGCGTCCGCCTCATCGCGGAAGGCCCCCGCCGCACGTAACTGGGGGAGAAGTTGCGCCCATTCACTCGGCATGGGACTGCGCTCCTCGCTGACAAAGCGCAAGGCGGACTTGCCGTCGCGCTTGACCTGGCCCGCGGCGCTCACCCGCGCATATACGGCGCGCAAGCCGTCCTTCGCGCTGCGCTCGCGCGCCGCGGCGCAGGCGAGGTCGTGCTCCAGATTGCCAGGGTGCAGCGGCTTGCCGCCGGGGCCGTCGGGCGCGCACATGCCGCGCAGGCGATAGAGTGTGAACCGGCCGTCGGGCTCAATGCGCAACATCGGATAGGCCGTGATCTCGATGCCGCGTTCCGACCACGCATCGTAGTGATCCGCAGCCACCAGCCACGTGCCGGCGATGTCCGCGAAGCTTCCGACCTGGGCACCGGCGATGGAGGTGGCGGCGATGCAGGCGGCAAAGAAAGCAGTAGTCAGCGCTTGACGTCCAAAATCCTTGGCCTGGGGCCCTTCCGTGTTGGCAATTGCACCTCGCGGGGGTATAGGGTTTTCAAGTGCGCCACCCCTTTTTTTTGCATAAACCTCACTGTATCGCGGCCCCACCGAGCGGTCAATTTGAGTGCATGGAGTCATGCGGAGGCCTCGACGAGCGTTTGAACCAATGCTCGCAACCGCTCGCTTGCGAGAGACACCAGTTTGTCGGCCATAGCTGCACGATCACGACTTCTGGCAATCGGGTCGCGGAGGATCTCGCCTACCGGGATCAACGCTGCCGAAAGGTACGCGGTAAAGCGCTCAATATCCATATCGGAAGGTGGACCCAGGTGCTCATGTCCTCGCTGCGCGAGCACCTGCCACAGCTCCTGGCCAATAATGTTGGCGAAGTCCATGCGATATTGTTGGGAGGTAGTATATTTTTCCACGATTCAACTCCTTCAATGAAAGATCGGACGCGTGAATTGTCGACTTAGATCTCGTCGAGTCTCGCGTCGTTCGCACTGACTGTTCCGGCTTCCACCAGCCTCGCAAGGTGCTTAGCAAACGTCTGGCCGTAGGGCTGTCCCCCCATCATGCATGATTGCAATTGATCGAAGCGTCGCTCCCTAATAATATTTCGTACTGCCGGTGTCCCGACCAGAATCTCGTAGACCGCCACACGACCGCCGCCTACCTGCGGCACGAGGCGCTGCGCGAAGGCTGCCCGCAACATATCCAGCTTATATTCATAGTACAGCTTAGCCCTCTCGCTCGCCGGAATGCGGTCCCTGAGATACTCGATCGCGGCCACTGGTGATCGCGCGGGAAGCACGATGACGACCAGCATGCCCGAGTGCGCGGCATCCAGCAACAACATCAGCGCCGCT
>CAMDLH010000244.1 GCA_945901405.1 Bordetella parapertussis
CGTGGCCCGATGGCGTGAGCGGCGGGCGCCCGCGCTCGGCCACCCTCGTCATTCGCAGAAACGATGGCGGCGTGATCGGCACGTAGTCGGCAGGAACACAAAAATATCAATAAAAACAAATACTTATTATATTCCCCGGTATCCGCCGTTATGTCTCGGCGCTGCTGGTCTTGCTGACCGCCACGGCGCTTATTGCCGCGCCCGCGCGGGCCATCTACGGCGAACCGGCTGCCACCGCGCCGATAGGCGATGAAGATTTCGATCAAGGCGTTGCGGCGATTAAGTCCGAAGATTGGGTGGTGGCCGTCGCCGCGCTGGAACGCACGGCAGCCAAACACCGCGACAGCGCCGATGTCTTCAATTTGCTCGGCTATGCCTATCGCAAGCAACGCAATCTCGAACACGCGTTTGCGAATTATCACCGCGCGCTGGCGCTTGACCCCTCGCATCGCGGCACGCACGAATACATAGGCGAGGCCTACCTCATGGCTGGAAATCTGGTGCAAGCCGTGGAGCACCTTGCCATTCTCGAACGCTTATGCCGCGCGCCCACGCACTGCGAGGAGTATCACGACCTGGCGCGCGCGATTGCCGCTTACCGCGCCGCTACGCCGGCACGATGATCAGCGACACTCGCCCGCGTGTCTTCAAACCGTAACACTGTACTTCTAGCATCGACCTCCCCCGTCGCGGCGAATGCGAATTGCATCGCGGAGCCACCGGTCTCCGGAAAGAGTCATGTTGAATACCTTCATCGAGCCGCGGTCCGCGGCGGAAATGTTCGCCAATTCCACGGCGGATGCGCTGTCGCAAAAAGGCCTGCGGCAACTGCTCCATGCGCAGGAACTCACGGCGTCGTTCCAGCCGGGATTGGATCTGCGCAATGGAACCATCGTCGGTCACGAGGGGCTGATTCGCGGCCCCGCCGGCGGACTGCATCATTCACCGGCGCACTTTTTTGCCGAAGCCGAGCGCCTCGGATTATCCGCCGAGGCGGAGGTGGCATCCCGGCAGGTTGTTATCCGGCGCTTCGCGGAACTAGCACTTCCCGGCAAGCTGTTTCTGCACGTAAGCCCGGCCAGTCTGACGCATCCGGACCTGCGCAACGGCAAGACGGCAACACTCATCCGCAGCGTGGGATTGACGCCGGCGCGCGTCATGATCGAGTTGACGGAAAACCAGCCGTTCTTTGACATCGAGGGCATCATGGATGCGTTGCGGCATTTTCGCGAAACCGGTTTTGGCATCGCCATCGACGATCTCGGCGCGGGGTTCTCCAGCTTGAAGCTGTGGCTGGATCTGCTGCCGGAGATTGTAAAAATCGACATGCACTTTGTGCAGGGCGTATATCGCGATTCGATGAAATACAATTTCCTGCGCTCGGTTCAGGACATCGCGAAACAGGCGAAACGGATCGAGGGCAGCGCCTGCTTTGTTGAACGGCGAAACTTGGCCGCCGCAGCCGGAACAGCCCCAGCGATACTGTAATTGTCGTGGCAATTTTCGCTGAACATTCCCGGCTATTTCCTGCCGATGCGCAAGCTGACCGTTACGATCGGAACTTCCCGCAAAAAGCTGATAAACGCACCTTAAATCAGCGCGTAACGCGGTTCCGTCCACGCAGCAGCAGGCATACTACGACGCATGCGGCCATCTGCGCCGCGATAAAGCCCGCGACATCGGCGGGCTGAATACCCGCGAAGGTGTTGCTGAGTGCGCGCGCAATGGTCACCGCCGGGTTAGCGAAGAACGTGCTCGCGGTAAACCAGTAACCGGCGGTGACGATCAGCGCCACCAGCAGCGGCACGCGCTCGGCGGCATTGCGCAGCCCGAGGTGGATCACCGCCAGCAATACGCCGGTGGCAAGGCACTCTGACAGCCATTGCCCCGCGCCAGCGCGCGCCTTTGCCGAGAATTGCAGCAGCGGCAGATCGAACATCGCGTGCGTCAGCCACACGCCGATAATGCCGCCGGCGATTTGCGCGCACACATAGGCGGCGAGCAGGCCCAGCGAGAGTTCGCCCGCATGCCAGAAGGTGATCGATACCGCCGGATTGAAATGCGCACCGGAGATGGGGCCGAGCACGGTGATCAACACATAAAGGCCCGCGCCGGTGGCAATCGAATTGCCGAGTAATGCAATCGCGGCGTTGCCGCCGGCGAGCGACTCGCCCATGATGCCGGAGCCGACCACGATGGCGAGCAGCAGCGCCGTACCGGCGAATTCAGCGGCTATGCGCTGCCCGTTCGAGACTTGACGCACGGTTTAGCGCGACGGGAGCAGCAGCGCATCCGGCGGCGCCAGCACTTCGGTGTCGCCGATGCGCCGCATTGCATTGCGCAAGGCGATGTCGGTCATGGTTTCAAACGGCAATGCGATCAGCATGTCGATGCGTTTTGCCATGGCATCGCGTATCACGTTGAACGCCATGCGTTTGGCCTCAATCGTGCCCGTCACCGCCGCCGGATCGGGCAAGCCCCAGTGCGCGGTTGCGGGATGCCCCTGCCACAGCGGGCACGCTTCGCCCGCTGCGTTGTCGCATACGGTGACGATCAATTGCATCACGGGCGCGCCGGGTTCGGCAAATTCATCCCACGATTTCGAGCGCAGGTTTGCCGCCGGGTAATTCATTTGCGCGCACAACTCTGCCGCGAACGGATTTACGGTTCCGCCCGGGTGCGAGCCGGCGGAATAGCCGCGCAGCCGCCCATTCGAGCGCGTGGTGGCCAGCGCCTCGCCGAGTATCGAGCGAGCGCTGTTGCCGGTGCATAAAAACAGAATATTTGAAGTCATGTCGTTACTGTCTGTTAGCCATTAACCACCGCACGCAGCGCGGGCCGCGCGACACAGCGCCACGAGGGCATGAGCACGCGAAATTCGCTGCCGCGGCCCGGCTCCGATTCGATTTCAAGCGTGGCCTGATGACGTATCAGCACATGTTTGACGATGGCAAGCCCCAGCCCGGTGCCGCCTGATTCGCGCGAGCGACTGCGATCGACGCGATAAAAGCGCTCGGTGAGCCGCGGTATGTGCTCGGCGGCAATGCCGATGCCCGAGTCGACGACGCGAAATACGCCACGTCCCAGCGTATCGGCCTCCCAGTGCAACGCAATATTGCCGCCGGCAGGGGTGTAACGCACGGCATTGCTGACCAGGTTGCTGAATGCGCTGCGTAACTCGTCACGCGCGCCCTTCAACGGCAACGCGGTCGCATGCACTTCTATCGTGTGCCGCTCCGCGCTCAGACCCCGTGCGTCATTGGCAACAGCCTCCATCATCGCCGGCATGTCGAGCGTTTCTTCGCTCGACGTGTGATCGCTGCCTTCAAGCCTGGAAAGCATCAGCAGATCGTCCACCAACTGCAGCATGCGGTCAGACTGCTGCGATATCAGCGCGAGGTGCCGGCGCGTGGCGGCGGACGTAATCTGCGGATCGTCGATGACGTGCTCAAGAAAACCATGCACTACCGTGAGTGGCGTGCGCAGTTCGTGCGACACGTTGGCGATGAAATCACGGCGCGTGGTATCGGCACGCTCGATTTTTGTAATATCGACACTCACCAGAAGCTTGCGATCATCGGCATAGGGAAACGTATCTATCGCCAGCACCTGCTCCGGATTGTGCGCGGGCACATGGCGAAACGACGCTTCCCGCTGTCCGCGCGCGATGAATTCCGCAAGACCGGGGGCGCGCACAAGATTGGTTACGCGCAAGCCATAGTCGGCTTGCGCAAGGCCCAACTGTTCGCGCGCGGCATGGTTGCACCACAGCAGATTATCGCCGTGATCGAGCAGCACAACGCCATTGGGCAAGGCCTCGACCGCCTGCACCAGCAGGTCGATTTCCCGGCGCAATGCCTCGTGCGCGCGTTTCTGGTCGCGCTGCGAACGATACAGATCGATGAATATACCGCCCCATGCGCCCGGCGCCTCGGGTATTTCCTTGCTGCCCGGAGATTTCAGCCATTCGCGCAGATGCGCGAAATTCACCGTGTTGATCACCAGCATCGCCGCGAAGAGCAGACATGCCGCCGCCCAGCCGACAGCAGCACCCGCCCATGCCGCCATTGACAACGCGACGATCGCCACGGCCAGCATGCGCAGCAGTAACGATGTCCAGGTTGAATTCATGTTCAAACCGAGTGAATGTTTACGGTCGGCTGCTACTTAAAATTATATCGTCATGCGCGCCATGCGAAGCCGCCCGTTTACTTCGCCGCGAACTTGTAGCCCGCGCCCCGCACGGTTTTCACAAGACTTTCGGCCTCGTCCCCAAGTGCAACGCGCAGCCGTCGTATATGCACATCGACGGTGCGCTCTTCGATGAACACGTGGTCCCCCCACACCTGGTCGAGCAACTGTGTGCGCGAGTAGACACGCTCCGGATGCGCCATCATGAAATGCAGCAGCCGGAATTCCGTCGGCCCCATTTCGACGGCACGGCCCTCCAGCCTAACTTCATGACTCACCGGATTCAGCGTGAGCGCGCCCATGCTTAACTCCGAGTCAGACGCATGCGGCGCGCGCCGCCGCAGCACCGCCTGTATGCGCGCGATCAGTTCGCGCGGGCTGAAAGGCTTGACGATGTAGTCATCCGCGCCCTGCTCCAGGCCCTTCACGCGGTCGGCCTCCTCGCCACGCGCGGTGAGCATGATGATGGGCAAGTCGGCGGTTCTCGCGGTATCGCGCAATTCGCGCGCGAGCGCCAAACCGGATTTATCCGGCAACATCCAGTCCACCAATACCACGTCGGGCAATTCGTCGCGCAGCGCCGCCAGTGCCCCGGCGGCATCGGACGCAGCCACCGCGCGCATGCCGGCCTGCTCAAGCGTGTAGCGGATCAGTTCCTGAATCGGCGGTTCATCTTCAACGAATAATATGTGCGCGGTCATTTGGTCTCGATTGAATCCGCGATCGGGCTTATCTCCGCGCCCGCGTCGGGAATATGACGCACGTCCGAGCCGCTGACAATGTAGACCACCTGCTCGGCGATATTTTTGGCGTGGTCGCCGATGCGCTCGATGGCCTTGGCCACCCACATGATTTCAAGCGCGGTGGAAATGGTGCGCGGGTCTTCCATCATGTAGGTGATGAGATGGCGCACGATGCCGCGAAACTCGGTATCGATGAGGCGGTCTTCGGCGTTGATTTTCGCCGACTCGGACGGATCGAGCCGCGCCATGGCGTCGAGTGCGCGCCGCAGGATCGCCACCGCCATCTGCCCGGATTGACGCACATCCACGAAGCGCGGTATCTGCAATGCGCCGCGGCCGTGTATCTGGCGCGCCATGCGCGCGATTTTTTCCGCTTCGTCGCCCACGCGTTCAAGGTCCGTCACGATCTTGGAAACGCCCATGATCATGCGTAAATCGCTGGCGGCGGGCTGACGCCGCGCGACCAGATGCACGCACGCGTCGTCGATTTTCTTTTCACGCATGTCCACGTCGCGTTCGACTTCTATCACGCGGCTGATAACGTCGTTGTTGCCCGAAGAAAACGCCTCGATCGCCGCGAGTATCTGTGACTCGACCACGCCGCCCATTTGCAGCACGCTGGAACGAATGTCTTCGAGGTCGGCGTCGAATTGCTTGGATAAATGTTCACTATTGAGCATGTCGATTCCTGGTGATCAGCCGAAGCGGCCGGTGATGTAGTCCTCGGTTTCTTTCTTTTTCGGCTTGATGAATATCGTGTCGGTGAAATCAAACTCGATCAGCTCGCCCAGATACATGTATGCCGTGTAGTCCGAAACCCGCGCTGCCTGCTGCATGTTGTGTGTGACGATGACGATCGTAAACTCTTTTTTCAGGTCGTGGATCAATTCTTCGATGCGCAAGGTCGAAATCGGATCAAGCGCCGAGGTCGGCTCGTCCAGCAGCAGAATTTCCGGCTTGACCGCGATGCCGCGGGCGATGCACAAGCGCTGCTGCTGGCCGCCAGACAGACTCATGCCGCTCTGGCCGAGCTTGTCCTTGACCTCATTCCACAGCGCGGAGCGTTGCAACGCCCATTCCACGCGGTCGTCCATTTGCGCGCGCGACATGCGCTCGTGCAAACGCACGCCGAAAGCAATGTTGTCGTAGATCGACATCGGAAACGGCGTGGGCTTCTGAAACACCATGCCGATACGCGCCCGCAGTTCGTTGATATCGAGATCGCGATCCAGCAGATTCTTGCCGTCGAGCAGCAATTCGCCCTCGGCGCGCTGTTCCGGATACAGCGAATACATGCGGTTCAGGGTGCGCAGCAGCGTTGATTTGCCGCAGCCCGACGGCCCGATAAACGCGGTCACGCGCGACTTGTACACATCCATGTTGATGTTCTTCAGCGCGTGAAATCCGCCATAGTAGAAATTTAAGTTACGCATCGTAAGTTGCGTGACGGGCGTGGGCTTTACTTCGCTTGCCGGGAGGGTGACGTTTGCCATGGGATTCGGGTCTCTAGCGATCAGGTTGTGATCTTTTCCTTGAAGATGGCGCGAGCGATGATGTTCAGCACAAGCACCCCCAGGGTGATAATGAAGACGCCCACCCAGGCCAGGTCCTGCCAGTCCTTGAACGGGCTCATCGCAAATTTAAAAATGGTGACCGGCAGATTAGCCATCGGGTCGGTGAGGCTCGTGCTCCAGAACTGATTCGACAGCGCGGTGAAAAGCAAGGGCGCGGTCTCGCCCGCGATACGCGCCACGGCAAGCAGCACACCGGTGACGATGCCGGCTTGCGCCGCACGCACGGTCACCTGCATGATCATGATCCACTTCGGCGCGCCCAGCGCCGCGGCCGCCTCGCGCAGCGTGTTGGGCACCAGCCGGAGAATGTTTTCCGTGGTGCGTATGACCACCGGGATCACGATCAACGCCAGCGCGAGTATGCCCGCAAAGGCGGAGAACTTGCCCATCGGCACCACCACCGCGGCGTAGACGAAGAGCCCGATCACGATCGACGGCGCAGACAGCAGAATGTCGTTGATGAAGCGGGTGACATGGCCCAGCACCGTGTTCTGGCCATACTCGGCCAGGTAAACGCCGGCGAGTATGCCGATGGGCGTGCCGATCAGCGTGGCGAGCCCCGCCATGTACGCGCTGCCGAATATGGCATTGGCCAAGCCGCCCGCGCTGCCCGGCGGCGGCGTCATCTGCGTGAACACCGTTGTCGCCAGCCCCGAGATGCCGAGCTGAAATATCGTCAGCAGTATCCACGCGAGCCAGAACAGGCCGAAGGTCATCGCGCTCAGTGACAGCGTAAGCGCGACGCGGTTGATCAGTTTTCGTTTCTTGTGCAGTTCCATGGCGGCTGATCAGGTGTCAGGTTTTGGAGCCTTCCCGGCCAGTCATGCGCATCAGGAGGATTTTGGAGAATGCCAGTACGACAAAGGTGATCACGAACAGTATCAGGCCAAGCTCGATCAAAGCCGCCGTGTGCAAGCCCTGTTCGGCCTCGCCAAATTCATTGGCCAGCGCGGAAGTGATGCTGTTGCCGGGGGAGAACAACGAGATGTTATTAAGGAAGTTGGTGTTGCCGATGACAAACGTCACCGCCATCGTCTCGCCCAGCGCGCGCCCCAGGCCGAGGATGATGCCGCCGATGACGCCCATCTTGGTGTAGGGCAGCACCACGTTCCACACCACTTCCCACGTGGTCGCGCCCACGCCATAGGCCGACTCTTTCAACATTTGCGGCGTGATCTCGAACACGTCTCGCATCACCGCCGCGATGAACGGAATAATCATGATCGCCAGTATGATGCCGGCGGAGAGCAAGCCCACGCCGAGCGTTGGACCCGAGAACAACTTGCCGAACAGCGGAATCTGCCCCAGCGTCGCCGCCAGCGCGGGTTGTATGTATTTGCCGAAGATCGGCGCGAACACCAGCAACCCCCACATGCCGTAGACGATGCTCGGTATCGCCGCCAGCAATTCAATCGCCGTGCCCAGCGGCCGGCGCAGCCAGGGCGGCGACAGTTCCGTGAGAAAAATCGCAATGCCGAATGACACGGGAACCGCGATCACCAGCGCAATGATCGAAGTCACCAGCGTGCCGTAAATCGGAATCAGCGCGCCGAACTTCG
>CAMDLH010000245.1 GCA_945901405.1 Bordetella parapertussis
ATGAATTTCCACACGTCCGTTTGCTCGCTGTTTAATGCGGCGCACACCGGACATTCTGGTACGTTTGAGCACCTTTGTCGGATACTTTTGCATTGAAAAATTCATCCTTTCTTGGCCGGTTCAGGCTAAGTCCGACAGGCTGCTAGTGCGCTTTCCAAGGATGCGCGCGCGCGACTTCCTCATTCACCGCCGTGCCCCAGCCCGGCCCTTTCGGGATGGTCATGTGGCCGTCGATGATCTCCGGCGCGTGCGTCACCAGTTCGTCCTTCCACGGCACGTCGTCGATGTCGATCTCCATGATGCGCACGTTGCCCAGCGTTGCGCACAGCGCGGCGCTCATGTGCGTCGATAGATGGCTGTAATGATTGTGCGGCGCGATATTCGCCTGAAACGTCGCGGCGAGATCGCCGACTTTTTTGCCCTGCACGATGCCGTTCCATGGCACGTCGAGCATGTACACGTCAGCCGCATTGCGCTGGAAAAACGGCAGATACTCCTTCATGTGTATCAGCGTCTCGCCGGTGCAGATGCGCGTGCTGGTGGAAGCCTTGATCTGCGCCAGTGCGTCGGGGTTGGTGGTGTCGATCTCCAGCCAGTGCAGGTTAAACGGTTCCAGCGCCTTGGCGATGCGCGTGCACGCCTCGGGCTTGAAATGCCAATTGAGATCAAGATTGATGTCGAAGTCCGGGCCCACCGCGTCACGCAGCGTGCCGATGTGTTTTTCGACGTGCGAGATGAGCGCATTAGGCGCCCACTCGTCCATCGGCCCCATGGTCAGGCCGAACCCGCCAAAACCGCTGGCCCAGGTGCCGCCCTGCCCCGGCATCACGATATTGGTTTTGAGCGCGGTGAAGCCGCGCGCCACCACCTCCTTGCCCAGCGCGGTGACATCGGCCCAGGTGTTGATCGGCGGCTTGCCCACCATCTCGTGATGGCGCACGCGCGTGGTGCCGCAGTGTGACCAGTAGAGCCTAACCTTGTCGCGCGTCGGCCCGCCGAGCAGCTCGGTCACCGAGATATTGCGTGCGCGCGCGGCGATATCCACCAGCGCGCATTCGATGCCCGCCATCGCGCGCGCCGCGATCCCGCCCGCGCTCGACCGTACCATGCGCGCCATGTCGATGAAGCGCGCCTCGTAGGCGCGCGGGTCTTGCCCGATGAGTATCGCCGAAAAATCACGCACCATGCCGCACACGGCATTGGGCACGCGCGTGTCCGAACACTCGCCCCAGCCAGTGATGCCCTCGTCGGTTTCGACCTTGACGTAGGTCCAGGCGCGCCAGCCGCCATCGACGACGAAGGTTTCGAGTTTGGTGATTTTCATTGCAGTCTCCCTGTTATTCGATCTTCACACCAGCACGTTTGATCACTTTCGCCCAGCGCTCGACATCCGACACGATCAGCCGCGCGAATTCATCCGGCGTGGTGGGCTGCGCTTCGACACCCTGCGCCGCCAGCCGCTCGCGCACGTCGCTGAGTTTCAGCGCATTGACCACCTCGGCGTTCAGCCGCTCGACGATATCACGCGGTATACGCGCCGGCCCCACCAGCCCGTACCATAGCCCCGCTTCGAAGCCGGGCACGCCTGCCTCCATCACCGTCGGCAGATTCGGCACGGCGGGCGAGCGCTTGGCGCTGGTGACCGCCAACGCGCGCATCCGGCCCGAATGGATGTGCTGCGTAACCGAGGCGGAGGTGCCGAACGTCATCGACACCTGCCCGCCCATCAAATCGGTCAACGCCAGCGACATGCCCTTGTACGGCACGTGCACCATGCTCGTGCCGGTGAGCGTGTCGAACAACGCGCCGGCAAGATGCCCCGACGCGCCCACGCCCGACGAACCATAAGTGAGCTGCCCCGACCGCGCCTTGGCGAGCGCGATCAACTCCTTCACGCTGCGCGCTGGCAGCGACGGATGCACCACCAACACCAGCGGGCTCGCGGCCACCAGCGTGATCGCGGTGAAATCGCGGATCGAATCGAACGGCAGCTTGGGCTGCAAAGTGGCATTCACCGTGTGGCCGCTGGGTATCAGCACCATGGTGTAGCCATCCGGCGGCGACTTGGCGGCGATGTCGGTGCCGATAATGCCGGTGGCGCCAGGGCGATAGTCGATGATGACTTGCTGCTTGATGCTCTCAATAATTTTGGGCTGGATCACGCGCAGGATCGCGTCATTGCCGCCGCCCGCCGCGAACGGCGAAATGATGCGGATGGGCTTGGTTGGAAACGCCTGCTGTGCATGCAACGGCGCACACCAGAGCGCCATTGCGACGACGAACACGCCGGATTTCACGATGATTTTCATTGAGAGTCCTTATCCGCGCTGATTCAGTTGCAGCGCACGCTGGTACGCGGCACGCGCGGTGGTTCGTTTGAGGTATTCGTGCAGCGCATCGGGCAATTCAACGCCGCGCCGTATGCCACCGGTGAGGCACGTAGTTAGCAGTATGTCCGCACCGCTGAATTGTTCACCCAGCGCGTACGGCCCGTCCGCTGACAACCGCTTTTCCATGGCACGCACCTGCCGCAGGAAACCCTCGCGTGCCGCCTTCAACGCGTTGGGCGCTTCGCCGTAAAGTTTGTGCAGGTCTTCGTGTTTGCGAATGACGTAGAGCGTATTCGCATCAAGCTCCATCATGGCGAAGAAGCACCATTGATCGTAGCGCGCGCGCAACTTCACGTCGGTTGGCGGACACAGATTTTTCGCAGCGCCGTATGCGGTCGCGAGGTAGTTGACGATGGCGGCACTCTCGGACAACAGAAAATCACCCTCCTGCAGCGTGGGAATTTTCTGGCTGGGATTGAGCGCGGTGTACTCCGGCGTCAGCGTCTCGCCCGAGCGCGAGGTGATGCGCCGGTGTTCGTACGGCAGATCCAGCTCGTGCAGCATCCACAGCGCGCGCAGCGTGCGCGAGGTGCCCACGCCCCACAGGATGCGTGGCGCCGCCGCCACATCGGTCACGTTCAGCGCGCGCCGGTGAAGAAGTTGTAAAGATTCGCCACGTTCATTTTCATCACCACCGGCGCCATGCCGTCCTGGCCCACGTCCATCGGGTAGCGGCCGGTCATGGCGGTGAGCTGTGCTACGGCTTCATCCTTGGTCATGCCGCGCTCGATGCCGCTCTTGACGTAAGCCTTCCACTCCTCGATGAAGGCGCCCTGTTCGTTGAGATACGATTTACCACAGATGTCGCCGTGGCCCGGTACGAATACTTCTTCCGGCAGCTTGCGCAGCGATTCCAGCGCCACCAGCCACAGGTCGGGGTTCGCCTCCTGCAGCCACGTGTGCACCTTGTGAAAAATATTGTCACTGGTGAACACCACGCCCTCTTCATTGATGCAGATCGCCGCCTGATACGCGGTGTGCCCCGGCATGTGAATCATCTCGAAGGTGTGATTGCCCACGTGCAGCGTCATGCCGTTCTTGAAGGTGATGATCGGCGCGTTGGGGCGATAGCCTTGCAACAACGCGGGCTCGTCCGGGCCGAAGGTGGCCACGCGATCGACGTGCGCCTTGATGTCGGTGCCCAGTATGCGCGTGCGCACGCCCTCGTGCGCGATCACCGGTACGTCGAAGTACGCATTGCCTGTCCAGTGATCACCGTGCGGCTCGGTGTTGATGATGTAACGCAGCGCGCCGTGTTTGGCGATCTCGGCTTTGAGCTTCACGGCATCACTCGGCTTGTGCGGCGTGTCGATCAGCACAATGCCGTCGCTGGTGGTGACAAAGCCGTGGTTGCAGCCGCGGATGCAGGTTTCGACATAAACGTTTTTGGTCAGTTGTTTCATGTAAGCCTCCCGATGTATGAATATTGATGTTTGCAGCAAAAAAAGTGAACGGCTTTTTTGACGCAGATTAACGCAGATTGACGCGGATCAGAACCAGGAACCATCCACGTTCATCCGCGAAAATCTGCGTTCATCTGTGTCAAAGGTTTTCGATCTTGAAGTTCAAACTACGATCTCGCGTGCCGCACTGCGCACGTCCATTTCAAATTCAAGCCCGATGACAGGCGGGCGCGCGTAATGCCAGACGAGGCCGCCCTCGCACGCGCCGCGCGCGGCCAGCACCTCGCCGACGAGATGGCCAATATTTTGCACGGTGTAGGCCTGCGTGCTGATCGCATCCTTCCACGTAAAACCGAGCAAGCCGAGGCGCCGCTCCATTTCGACCGCGACGAATTCGACTTTCTCGCGCATGGCTTCGGGCGAGGTGTCGTCGATTCTGACGATGCGCTCACGATAGCTGCCGCCATGCGCGCGCGCTTCGCCGCCGCCCGCCAATATGAAAGTGCCGCGCGCGTTTTGCGGCGCGGGCACGGTGTATGAAAACGCGATCATCACCGGCGCGGCGGGTGCGGCGTACACCGGACACACGTTGGTGCGCGCCACGGGGTTGATGGGTTGGTCGCCATCTTGATAAATACCCCAGCGCTCCAGCGTTGTGACATACGCCTTGTTGAAATCGTAAAATCCCTGATCGGTGAATTGCGCGGGCGAGCGCAATTCGCATGCGGCAAACGCGGTGGTTGGCCGGCCAATGCGTTTTAAGTGCACCTCGACGGCGGCAAACGCATCCGCCAACGGCAACGGTTTTATAAAACGCGCGCGCTCGATTTCAAATCCCGGCTCGGCGGCAACGCCCCCGGAGTACTGAAACACCGCCTTGATGTAACGATAACCGCCTGCGTGAAAAACCGGAACCGCGGACATTGCTTCTCCTCGAATAGGATGCGCATTTTCGCATCGCGTGCACTGTGTGTGTTGCACCGCGTTCGCCATGCAGACGCGGCGCGGCTGCTACACCGCGGTTTCGTACCAAATACACGTTTACAAAAAAATCAATAAAAACAAATAGTTACATTCACGTTCTAGCCATGGTAAAAGGCATCCACTACCATTACCGCACAACGCCAATAACCGAGGACGCTTGATGAAGCAGTTTGCAGTTTCAATAATCGCGATCGCGTTCGCGACGCCGCACGCGATCGCTCAAGGTACGCAGGGCGTCACCACGTATCCCGTGAAACCCATACGCATGATCGTCTCGTCGGGCGCGGGCGGCGGCCTGGACTTCGTGTCGCGGCTGGTCGCGGCGCCGATGTCGGAGTCGCTCGGCCAGAGCGTGGTGGTGGACAATCGCGCGGGCGCGAGCGGCAGCATCGCCGCCGAGCTCGCCGCGCTGGCGCCCGCCGATGGCTACACGCTGATGATGCTGTCGGCAAGCCTCGTCGTTTATGGCGTCGCCACCAAGACGCGCTACGATCTTTATCGCGATTTCGCGCCCGTGTCGCAGGCCGCCGCCAGCCCGTACATACTCACCGTGCACCCCAGCTTGCCGGTCAAATCGGTGAAGGAACTCATCGCCTACGCCAAGACCAACCCCGCGAAACTCAATTACGCCTCCACCGGCAACGCGTCACTCGCGCATCTTGCCACTGAGCTATTCGCGCTGAACGCGGGCGTGCGCATGACGCACGTGCCGTACAAGGGCGTGGGCGCGGCGTTGACCGATCTCTTGTCAGGCCAGGTACAGATGAGCTTTTTGAGCGGCGGCTCGGTCGCGGGCCAGGTGCGCTCGGGCAAGCTGCGCGCGGTCGCGGTCGCCAGCACGCAACGCACGAAAATCATGCCCGATGTGCCCACCGTCATCGAAGCCGGCATGCCGGGCTACGCGGTCACACAATGGCACGGCATGCTTGCGCCGCGCGACACGCCGCGCGCAATCATCGAGCGGCTGCATCGCGAAGTCGTAAAAGCCGTCGCGCAGCCCGAAGTCGCGTCGCGCATGGCGCAGGACGGCACGGAGAGTGTGGCGAGTTCACCCGAGCAGTTTGCGAAGTTCCTCGCCAACGAGCGCGCGCAGTGGGCAAAGGCGGCGAAGAGCGCGAATCTTTCGCCATTGTGAGGCGACACACGGCGCACCTTGCAGGTTGGCGATGAGCACAGCGAACCCCAACGTTCGCGTGCCCTCGCCGCTCTACGGCCTCATCACCATCGGGCTGGGCGCATCGATCGCGCCGATGGATTTCGCGGTGAACGTCGCGTTCCCCGCCATCACCGCCGCCTTCGCGCTGGAAATGCAGGCGATACGCTGGCTGGTTGTTTTCTACGTCATCACCTACGCGAGCCTGCTGCTTGCGTTCGGCAGGCTCGGCGACATCATCGGCCACCGCGCGGTATTTCGCACCGGCCTCATCATCAGCACGCTGGCATTCGCGGCCTGCGGCCTGGCCCCCAGCTACGCATGGCTGCTGGCGGCGCGCGCTTTGCAAGGCATCGCCACCGCGCTGTTGCTGAGCTGCGCGCCCGCGCTGGTGGTGGCGGCGTGCGGCGAAGCGCGGCGCACCTGGGCGCTGTCGCGCTACACCATGACCGCGGCCATCGCCAGCATTATCGGCCCGCTCGCGGGTGGTGTTGCCATAGAGCACATGGGCTGGGCCGGCGTATTCTGGTTTCGCCTGCCGGTGGCGTTGGCTGCACTCGTCTTGCTCGCGCGGCTACCCGCATTGCAGGCCGCACGGCACACGCGGCAACCTCTCGATATCGTTTCCTCGACATTGCTCGCGGCAGGGCTTGCACTGCTGCTGGTGACACCCGTGCTGTGGCCAGACGCAAATCATTTGGCATGGCCATTGGCCACCGGCATCGCGGGCGCGGCGGCGCTTTTGTTCTTTGCAAAACGCGAACACGGCGCTAGAGAACCGCTGCTGCCCGCCGCGGCCCTGCGCAAAGTGTCGTTGGCGAATCTCACCAGCGTCATGGTCAACCTCGTAGGCTTCGCGATCCCGCTGCTGGTGCCGTACTACCTTGCGCGCATCGGCGGCTATGGCGCCCTCGAGATGGGCTTGCTGCTGGCGGCGGCCAGCGCCGGCGTGCTGGCAGGATCAACGTACGCGCCACGCGTCATTCGGCACATGGGCCAGCGCAAAACCACGCTGATAGCTGCGGCGCTGGTGGCGCTGGCGCAAGGCGTGATCGCCTGCTGGCCGCTCACACCCTCGGCGGTTGCTCTACTGCCTGGGCTTGTGTTGCACGGCATGGGCATCGGACTTTTTCAGGTGGGCTACGCCGACTTTGTAGTAGCCAGCCTGCACGAGCGCGACCGCGGCGTTGCCGGCAGCGTGACCGTGCTCACACGCACCGTCGGCGTCATCATCGGCGCGGTGGTGCTCACCGGCCTGTTGCAGGCGCTCGAAGCACATCACCTCGCGGCGGGCCTGACCGCCCACGATGCGTTTCACACGGCGTTTCGTTTCGTGCTGCTGGGATCGGGCTTGCTGCTCGCCGGGTTCGTGGCATTCAGCACCCTCCGCAAAACACGTTGAATTCGTAGGTTGGCGGTGAGCGCAGCGAATTCCAACGTCCAACCGTAACGTGCCTTCGATGTTTGGCCCGGCAGCCAAACACCCCGAACTCGGCCTATGTGACCTGCGTGGCCCGTATAATGCAAGCCGCTTCAACCTGTTCGCGAACTTGACTTGCTATAAAATGTCCAACAAGCTTGTTTAGTCAATCAATGGATATTCAGACCATGCGGGAAATGTTCAATACCGTGCCTGCCCAGACCAACCGCTAACGGAGACTCATCATGACCACGCTTGAACTGACGCTGAATCTGCCTGACGAGCTGGCAAGTAAAGCGCAGGCTGCGGGCCTGTTGAACTCCGAGGCGATCGAGAAGCTCCTGCGCGAGCGGTTGCGCCGCCAGGCGGGCGAGGAGTTGCGGGGGATGTTGAATAAGGCCGATGCCCCGGGCGTGCCGCCGATGAGCGAGGATGAGATTCAGGCCGAGATCGAGGAGTATCGCGCCGAGCGCCGCGCGCAGCGCGGCACGGCTTCGTGAGGCTTGTGCTCGACACCAACACGGTGGTATCCGGCTTTCTGTGGGATAACGCGCCGCGCGCGCTCATCTAGCAGCCTGTCGGACTTAGCCTGAACCGGCCAAGAAAGGATGAATTTTTCAATGCAAAAGTATCCGACAAAGGTGCTCAAACGTACCAGAATGTCCGGTGTGCGCCGCATTAAACAGCGAGCAAACGGACGTGTGGAAATTCATTGC
>CAMDLH010000246.1 GCA_945901405.1 Bordetella parapertussis
TATGGGTTCCCGCCTGCGCGGGAACGACAATGAAAAGGCTGTGCGATTTTCCTGTGCCACCGCATTGCTTCAAGTAACGCTTAAACATCATACTTTCCATGCACCGCGCGGCTCGAATCATTCCAGCCATGGCACACCGCCGTCACCGGCCCCAAGCCGCCCGCGACGATCAGGTGCACGCGCTTGGGGTCTTTCACTGCTTTAAACACAGCGTTGTCGTCATCGGGCTCAACGCCCAGCGCGCGCGCACGTTCGGCGCGCCAGTTGCCGCCGCGCTTAAGATCAACTTGTTTGCGCTCGGCCACTTCCCACAAGCGCTGCTGCACCTGCGCGCGAGTCATGCCCGCACTCGCGCACAGGCGCGCGTGCTGCGGCCCCATCGCCACCACCACGTCGGAGCTGAACCACATATTCCACGAGCCATTGGAGGTCATCGAATCGCCAATGCCGCGCAGCAAACGCTCGGGTTCCGTGCTCACGTCGTCGAAATGCAGACGCGGGCTTTCCACCATGGCGCAAGTGATCACGTTGTCGTCCTTGCCGTAGCCATGCGACTGCGCAATCGTCTCCCACGGCGTAAGCGCCATGTTCTCGGTGAGGCAGGCGGTGTAACGTATCGGCGAGGAAAACACCGTCGCCGAGGCGAGACCCGCGAGGCCGCCGCCGAGATTCATCAATATCAACCGCAGCGCGCGGCCGATGCTGGCGTTGGCGCGAAAGCCGGGGCCGAAGCAGCCATTGCCACCGTGAATGCCGATCTTTTGTGCGTGAGGCCCGTTGACGATCATCAACGGCGCCACGCCATGCATCGTGCACTGCACGCCGCCCATGTTGAACTCCTCGCGCAGGATGATCGGCAGCGCGCCCAGCACCACCGGCAGGTACTCCGGCTTGCAGCCCGCCATCAGCGCGTGCAACGCGACATCGCGAACGGTGGCGGTTTCGCCCGCGGGTGGGATCACGCCGATGACTTCATCCGGATTGCGCTTGGTACCCGCGAGCATCCACGCGAGACGCGCTTCGGTGGGCGCCACCACGGGAAACCCGTCCGACCAATCCTTTTCGAGAAAGTATTGGTACTCGTCTACGGTGTCGGGGAGTTCAATTTCTCTTGAGGGCATGGCGGCAATTTGCGGCCCGGTTCACAGTCAGCCGCAACTGTCTCACGATTTGCCCTGCTTTTCCAACGCGGCACGTATCTACCGCGCCAGCGGCTTGACCAAAAGCAATTGGACATCCCCGATGACGCGTTCGATAAAGCCCGCCTCGCAGTAGCAAAGATAGAACTCCCACATGCGAATAAACGATTCCGCGTAGCCCAGCGCGCGAACCTGCTCCAGGTTGGCGAAAAAATTGTCGCGCCAGCACCTGAGCGTCACAGCGTAGTCGGGCCCAATGTCCTTAAGGTCAATCACGCGCATGTCCGAGGCCCGCGCCACGGCGCCGGTAATGGCCGCGACCGAGGGGATGCAACTGCCGGGGAAAATATGGCGCTGGATGAAATCCACCGAACGCTTCGCCGCCTCATAGCGATGATCGGCGATAGTGATCGCCTGCAACAACATCATGCCGTCGGGCTTGAGCAGCCGGCCGCACTGTTTAAAATAAGTGTCGTAGTACTGATGGCCGACTGCTTCGATCATTTCTATCGAGACCAGCTTGTCATACTGCCCGGATAAATCTCGGTAATCGGTGAATAACAGTTCAATGCGGCTGCTCAGTCCGGCCGCATCAATGCGCTCGCGCGCGCGGGCATGCTGGCTCGGCGAAATCGTGGTGGTGGTCACATGACATCCGTAATGGCGCGCCGCGTGCATCGCAAAACCGCCCCAGCCCGTGCCGATTTCCATCACGCGATCGCCGGGTTTTAACTTCAACTTGCGGCAAATGCGCTCCAGCTTGGCAACGGACGCTTGTTCGAGCGTCATCCCGGGGCGCTCGAATATCGCGCTCGAATACATCATCGCTGGGTCGAGAAACAACTGGAAAAAATCATTGCCCAGATCGTAATGCGCGTGAATATTTCGGCGGCTTCCGCGGCGCGTATTGCGCGATGTCCAGTGCAAGGCTTTTTGCAGCGGCGCGGCAAGGCGCGCGAAGCCGCCTTCCATGCCGTCGAGCACCTCGCGGTTTTGCAGCAGCAGGCGCATCAGCGCGGTGAGATCGCTGGTACTCCAATAGCCCTGCATGTAGGCTTCGCCCGCGCCGATCGAGCCGCCGAACGCAACCTCGCTGTAAAAGCGCGGATCATGCACGCGCAGCGTGGCGCTCATCCCGCACGGCGCCGCCGCCCCGTAGCGCCGCTCATGCTGCCCGTCGATGATCACCAGTTCGCCGTGCGCGATGCCGTTGAGCCGGTGATCCACGGCTTTTTTCGCCAGGCGGTCGAGCGCATGCGCCTTGGGCATGGCTTGCGCCGGGCTTTCATGTTCAATGCTCGAGGTTTTCATGTGCGTCATGTGCGTCTTGCCAGCGGGGGCGCCTGTCGTTTGCCAGGGTGGGTGTGAACCGGCACGCGCTTTAACCACAAGCGCAGCGCCTGCCAGTGGATCGCGGCAACGACCTGCAAGGTCATCAGCGGATAGCGGATCAACATGCCCGCCAGTTGCATGCCGTTGACCGGCGAGCGATCAAGCGCGAGCGTGGCATCAAAAATCTTGCTGGCGTTCGCGTTCGCCATCGCCGCGGATTCACTCAAAGACATATGTACATGCAGCTTCTCGCCAGGGCCGGAGAAAGCCCATGTGTAATCGAGCGCCATCGGCATGAAGGGCGAGACGTGAAACACTTTCTGGCTACGATACCGGCGATGCCGCGGCGGCGCGCCGGGTGCGCCGGGTGTGTTACGCAGGGGCTGGCTCAGCACATAACAATGGCGCTCGCCCCACGGCGTATTGTTGACCTCGGCCACCACGCATTCGACATTCACTCCCGCGGCATCAAGGCAATAATAAAAACTCACCGGGTTAAAGCAATGTCCGAAATAGCGCAAATGCGTGAGCAGCCGGATCGGCCCTGACGGGCGCGCGCCGGTCTCCTGTTGCACGAGATCGCGTACCGCCTGATCCAGCGGCACGGCGGCTTCTCCCAGATGATCGGCGCGGCAAAAACGCGCGGGCGCCCACCGCCGCGTTGACCACAACCAGCGTCCGCGAAACACCTCGTCCAGTTCAGCCAGATCCAGCAGCATCATGAATAGCGGATAGCGGAAATCGTGCTGCCTCGGCGCAAAGCGCCGGTGTCTAAGCCACCCGTGATAAATGGCGCTGTGCACGGTTGTCGAGTTCAAAATGTTGCAACGCGTTAAGGGCGCTGACCACCCCGTCTTCATGAAATCCGTAACGCCAGTACGCGCCGCAGTAGAACGTGCGGTTCGCGCCGTTGACCTCGTGCTGGCGCGGCTGCGCCGCCACGCTGGCGGGCGTATAAAGCGGATGATGGTAGGTCAGCCGCTTGAGTATGCGGTCGGGCGCTATCGTGGCCGTATCGTTGAGCGTGACGCAGAAAGTGTGGCGCGATCGCAGGTCTTGCAGAATATTCATGTTGTAGGTCAGCGTGGCTTTGGGTGCGGCCTGCGCTGACGGCAAGTGGTAATTCCACGCTGCCCATGCGCGGCGCGCGCGCGGCAGCAGCGTGGCATCGGTGTGCAGCACGGCTTCGTTTTCCTGATAGTCAAAAGCGCCGATAACCTCGCGCTCCAGCGGCGTCGCATCGGCGAGCAGGCGCAGCGCCTGATCGGCGTGGCACGCGATAAAAACCTGGTCAAACCGCTCCGCTTCGGCGCCGCGCGCCTTGATCATCACCCGGTCGGACATGCGCCGCACGCTCTCGACCGGGGTGTTCAACCTTATGCGATGGCAAAAGGGCGCAACCAGTTTTTCGACGTAACGCGCCGAGCCGCCGCGAATCGCGCGCCACTGCGGCCGGTCATTGACGGTGAGCATGCCGTGGTTGTGAAAGAAGCGCACGAAGAAACGCGCCGGAAACGACAACATGCGCGCCGGGTCGGTGGACCAGATCGCCGCACCCATCGGAATCAGGTAGTCGCGCATGAACTCGCGCGAGTAACCGTGCTGCTCGAGATAGTCGCCCAGTTCGATTTCCATCACTGATTCGAGCAGCGCCGGCGCTTCGCGATTAAAACGCAGTATGTCGCGCAGCATGCAGTGAAACGAAGGCCGCAGCAGATTGCGCCGTTGCGCGAACAGGCTGTTCAGCGTGGTACCGTTGTACTCCAGCCCGCTGTGTGCATTGCGCACACTGAAGCTCATGGCCGAGGGCTGCGATTGAACGCCCAGCTCGGCCAGTAACGCGATAAAGTTCGGATAGGTGCGCTCATTGAAAACAATGAACCCGGTATCGATTTCGTGGCGCTCGCTCTCGTCATCAAGCGCGATCGAGTGCGTATGGGTATGTCCGCCGATATGGCCGGCGCTTTCATACACCGTGATGTCGTGGGCGCGGTGCAGATGATGTGCCGCCACGTTGCCGGCGATGCCACCGCCGATGATGGCGATTTTCATGACCGGGGCCGCGGCTCGCGGCGCGAATCCTGACGCGCGGCGCGCACTCGCGCCGGCACTTCCTTCAGATCCCAGATTATGCCCAGCGTGGCCAGCACGCGCAGCCCGTAGTAAGTGAGATCAATCTCCCACCAGTAAAAACCTTGCCGCGCCGCGCCCGGATAGTGATGATGGTTGTTGTGCCAGCCTTCGCCGAAGGTCAACAACGCCAGCCACGAGTTGTTGCGGGAATCATCGCCGGTGGCGTAGCGGCGGCTGCCGCACGCATGCGCCAGCGAGTTGATGGTGAAGGTGGCGTGCGACAACGCCACGGTTGAAATGCAAAACCCCCACACCACCAGTTGCAAGCCATTCGTGCCCAGCCCCGGCGCGAAACTGGCGAGCGCTTCCCCGGCGCCATACAAGAGCGCCGCCAGGAGCAGAGGAACCAGCGCATCATAGCGGTCGAGAAAACGCAGTTCGGGGTAACGTAGAAGGTGCGCTATCCGCTCGCGGCGCGTGGCGAAGTTTTCGCGCGCCATGAACCAGCCCATGTGACTCCACAAAAAACCGTGCTGGCGCGCGGAATGGGCATCCTGCGGCTGATCAGAGTGCGCATGATGATGACGGTGCTGCGACGCCCACCACAGCGCGCCGCGCTGCGCCGCGGCCGCGCCCATCAGCGCGAACACGAACTGCGCGGCACGCGAGGTGCGATACGCGCAGTGCGAAAAATAGCGATGATAAAACCCGGTGATCGCAAACATGCGCAGTACATATAACGCCACGGCAATCAACACCGCGGTGGTGCTCACCCCCACCCACGGCACGGCGAAGCAGCCCAGATGCAGCGCCACGAACGGCAGCAGGCGCGTCCAGTCGATGCGGCGGCCGGAAACATCCCCCGCGACGGTTTGCGTTGCCTCGTTGTCGAACCAGGCCAGAATGCTCGCCCAGCGGCCCGGTTTGGGCGCGGTTCGCGTTACGTCTACTTCCATTGCTGCGGCGCCTTTTGAAGTTTGCTCATGTCGTAACCTTGCGCGGCGGCGATTTTCAGCAGCGCCTGATATTCCGTTTCGGGAATAACGGGATTGCGCGCCATGATCCACACGTAATCGCGCCGCTCGCGGCTGATGATGGTCTGACTGTAGTCTTCGGCAAGGTGGGTAATGCGAAAGTCCGCCTTGATCGGCCAGATAAACTGCATGCCCCAAATCGCATTCGACGGATCGTTGCGCACAAACCCGCGCGGGGTATATTTTTTCGGCGGGCCGTCGAATGCGCCGTCGCGAAACGTGAACGTCACCGCGATGGTGCCGTCGGGGTCGAGCCGGTATGACTCCATTGGGTTGTGCGCGCCTTTTTCGATGAACGTCGGAATGCTGGCTATCACATACCAGTCGCCCATGTAGCGTTTGAGGTCGACGGCGGGGACGGTGGCGAGCGGCGGATGCACCGTGCTCTGGCAGCCGCCCAGCAGCAATGCGACGACAGCGGATAATAATGTAACTAATTGTTTTTTAAGCATTTTATTTTAGCTGATAGCGCAGGCGGCGGCCGCCTTCGAGTGTGGATTGAAGGGCTAGCCACGAGCGATCCGCGCCATACCAGAGGTCAATCGGGTGCTTGGCGCCGGAAACGCGGTAGCGCGTCGCCGGCATCGGGGTGCCGCGCACGGTGATTTTTTCTTCACCGAGCGCGGTGATGGACACGGTTTCAATCTTGCCGGTCTGCGAGTTGAGCAGGCGCTTCTGCCGCAGCATCTCCGGATTCCAGTAGGCAAAACTCATCACACATCCGTCCACCGGCTCGCGCACCGGTGCGGCGGCGGTAGCGGCGGTAGCGGCGGCGACCGTCGCAACCACCAGGCCTTCGCCCCGCGGTGCGGTGGCGACTTCGCTTTTGGCGCCGTTGTCGTCGGTGCGCGCGTTAAGCGCGGCCAGACAATTGCCGCGCCAGCGCTCGCTGGCGTCGTGCGTATAGCGATAGGCGTTGATGAACAGCACTTTCACATTAAAGCGCGCTTCAATTTTAAGTTCGCGCTCGGCGTCGCCAACCGCGCCAGCTCCACTATCGCGCAGCACGTAATGGTGATGGCCGATAAGCGCATCATCCAGAAACACCTCGAAATCCCATTTCTGCGTGGCCGCGGCAGTCGCGCCGGCGAACAACAAGCCAGCGCCGAAAAATCCGCGCACGGCAAGGCAAATCGCATCGCTTGAGACGCGCGTCATGGGCCGGGCCTTCCGGGGAAAAACGCATTGGTGCGCGCGATGTAATCGCGATAGTCCGGGCGGCGCCCGGCGATATCTTTTTCCAGCAACGTGACGCCGGACACTTTGAGCAGCAACACCGACATCAGCAGCGGCGACGCCATGGCCCACCAGCCGCCAGCGGACAACGCCATGAGAAAGAAGCCCCACCACACGCAAAATTCGCCGAAATAATTAGGGTGACGGGTGTAACGCCACAGACCGGCGTTCATCACCTTGCCGCGGCTTTCAGGCCGCGCTTTAAACGACGCCAACTGGGCATCACCCGCGGTTTCAAAGACGAAGCCAAACAGCACCACGCATGCGCCCAGCGTGTCCAGCCAGCCCCACGGCCGCGCGCCGGCGAGCGCCGCGAGCAGCGACAGCGAGACCACCCACGCCAGCACCGCTTGCAGCATAAACACCAGATAAAAACTTTTCCACTCGAATTGCGGCTGATTGCGCGCGCGGATTTCCTGATAGCGCCGGTCTTCGGGTTCTCCCCAGTTGCGCCAGATGATGTATCCGGCGAGGCGTATCGCCCACAGCGCCGCGAGCACCATCACCCATTCGGCGCGCGGGCCGGTTTGCGGCAATGCCACCGCGTAAATCGCCGCGCCGAGCAGGATGAGCAGCGACCACACGCCATCAACAATGCTCACGTCGTGTTTGACCAGGCTCGCAAGCCACGTCAGCGCACCCAGAATCAGCATCGCCGAAAGTCCGTAAATTGCGGTTAACACGGCGCCATCGCTCATGTCGCGGCCTCTGGCGATGCGGCCATGCCGTCGTAACGCATCGACAGCCACATCAACGCCGGCATGATCAGCGCCCAGCCCGCGGCCAGGGCAATTACGATAGGCAGCGGCTCGACCAACACCGCCGCGCCCAGACGCGAGGCCGCCCAGTACGACAAAGGGCCCGAGATCGCGCCGAGCAGCGCGGCCAGCAGCAGGCGTTGTTTAAGCCAGCGCATCGACACATTCAGCGACGTTGCAAACAGCGCCCACAGCGCCAGTATCCAGTGCGGCGCGGCGCCCTGGATCAGCGTGCCGGACGGATAGGCGATCCAGCCCAACATGACCAGCACGCTGTCCCACAGCGCGCCGAGCAGCACCACCAGCGCGACGAGCGTGAACTCCGGCGCCGGGCGCGGCGCGCGCAGCGTGTGCCAGGCCACTATCACCGCGGCCGCGGCCGCGCCGATCCACGGCTGGCCCTGCGCGG
>CAMDLH010000247.1 GCA_945901405.1 Bordetella parapertussis
ATACCCGAGCCGTTTACCGCGTGTGCGGTGCTCGCCGCTGGCGCACTGCTGCATGGCGACAATGAGCCGCTGCGCCGCGAGCTATTGCCCAAGCTGGTGAACGGCGAATACATGTTGTCGCTCGCATGGCAGGAGAGTCACGGTGGAACCAACCGCGCGTGCACGGGCGTGCGTGCGACAAAAACCACGGCCGGGTTCGTGCTCAATGGCCGCAAGCGTTTTGTCACGCCGGCGGCCGGCGCCGACGGATTTATTGTCGTGGCGCACGATGGCGATGCCGTGGCGCTCTACTACCTGCCCGCAGACGCGCGGGGCATGAACACGGCGCTCGATCGCCGCGCGGACGGCACTTTCAGCGGCAACATTACGTTTACCAATACGCCCGCGGCCGCCGCGCACGTGGTGGCGACAGGCCATGCCGCGGAAGCGGCGCTGGCGCGTGCGCTGGATGACGCCACTATTGCGGCATCGCTTGAACTCCATGCCGTGCTGTCGCAAGCGCTCACGATGACGCTCGACTACATGAAAATTCGCGTGCAGTTCGGGCGCCCCATCGGCAGCTTTCAGGCCCTGCAACACCGCGTGGTGGATCACCTGATTCAAAAGGAACTCGCCTCGGCGCTGCTCGACGCCACCATACGCGAGCTCGATGACACGCCGCAAGTGACGGCGGCGCGGCGCGCGGAACTTGCCAGCCGCTGCAAGTCGCGCGCCTCCGATGCGGCGCTGGAGATCACGCGCGACTGCATCCGGCTGCACGGCGCGCTGGGCTACAGTGATGAGTGCGACATCGGCCTTTACATGAAACGCGCGCTGGTGTTGTCTGCGTGGCTGGGCAACGGCGCGGAGCACCGCCGCCGGCTTGACCGCACGCGTGATGCGCGAGAGCAGGCGATGAAGGGGCAAGCGTCGGTTCATGCGCCGATGAAATACGCCGATCTGCCCGGCGAACCCGGTGCGCGCCCGGCCGAGACAGACTGGAACGTGCTCGACGACGAAACGTTTCGCGCCGAGGCGATCGCGTTTTACGAACGGCATTTCCCCAGGGAATTCCGTTTCGCCCAGCGCCGTCCGCACAAGGCGGATGTTTTCCAATACATGAAAACCTGTTCGCGCCATGGCTGGCTCGCGCCCGCCTGGCCGCGGCGCTGGGGCGGCATGGCATTGTCGCCCGCAAAGCAGGTGATTTTGTTTGAAGAGCGTGAGCGCCTCGGTGTCACGCGCGTGCTGGAGCACGGACTTAATCTGCTGGGGCCGGCGCTGATGAAATTCGGCACCGAGGCGCAGCAAAATCGCTATCTGCCGAAAATACTCGCGGTGGATTATATTTTTTGCCAGGGTTATTCCGAGCCTAACGCGGGGTCGGACCTGGCCAGCCTGCAAACCCACGCCGAGCGCGATGGCGATCACTACGTCGTCAACGGCTCGAAAATCTGGACCTCGCTCGCGCAGGATGCCACTCACATGTTCCTGCTGGTGCGCACCGACCGTGCGGCAAAACGTCAGGCGGGCATCACGTTTTTCATACTCGATCTCGCAACACCCGGCGTGACCATCCGCCCGATCCGCAACATCACCGGATACGAAGACTTCTGCCAGGTGTTCTTCGACAACGTGCGCATCCCCGTTGAAAACGTGGTGGGCGGCGAAAACAACGGCTGGACAGTGGCCAAGGGTTTGCTCGGATTCGAGCGGCTGAACAGCGGCAGTCCGCGCCGCCCGCAGTACCCGATGCTTAAAACGCGCGAGATCGCCGTGGAACATGGCGTGTGGGACGACGCGGAGTTTCGTTCGAAATACACCAAGCTCGAACTGGATGTCGATGATCTTGCACTGCTGTTTCAGCGCTACGCCGACGTGATCGCCAGCGGCGGCAACCCCGGCCCCGACATCTCGATGCTCAAAATCTGGTCGTCAGAAACCACCTTGCGCATGAATGCGCTGATGCTTGAAACCGCCGGCTCGGCGGCGGGCCTGGCCGGTGAAGTGGCGTTCGGCGAAAACAAGGTGGACCTTTACGGCTCGTATTGCATCTTGTTCCATGCCACCATCGCGGCGGGTGCAAACGAAATCCAGCGCAATATCTTGGCCAAGCGCGTGCTTGGGCTGCCGTAACAAATTGACAGGGAGTAATTCATGCAACAACAACGACCCTTCAGCGGCATCAAGGTGCTGGGCGTAACACGCGTCTACGCCGCGCCGTTCGCCGCCTATCAGCTTGCATTGCACGGCGCGGAAGTGATCAACATCGAGGACCCCGGCGACGGCGACACCACGCGCACCAACGGCGGCCCAAACTGCAAGCCGTACATTGCGCGGCACATGAGCCCGCCGTTTCTCGCGCATGCCGCCGGCAAAAAGTCGCTCACGCTCAACCTGCGCACCGACGACGGCAAGGCGATCTTCAAGCAGCTTGCCGCCAAGGCCGACATCCTGATTGAGAATCTGCGCGGCGGCAGCATGGAGGCGATGGGCCTGGGCTATCAGGACATCCGCGCCATCAACCCGCGCATCATCTACGCCTCGCTCACCGGCTACGGCCATGCCGGATCCAAAAAACGCGATGCCGCGATAGACGCCGTGATACAGGCCGCGAGCGGACTCATGAGCCTCACCGGCAAGCCGGAATCGGGGCCGGTGAAAGTCGGCGCCACGGTGGTCGACTATGCGTCCGGACTGGCGCTCACCACCGGCATCCTCACCGCGCTGTTCCACCGCGAGCGCACAGGCGAGGGCCAGCATGTTGACGTGTCGATGCTTGAAAGCGCGCTTTTGTTGATGAGCGGCACCATGAGTGACGTGATGAATGCAGGTCTTGAGACCAAGCTCACCGGCAACGGCTCAGCCAACGGCTCGCATGTAAGTGACGTGTTCGCTTGCGCCGATGAGCGCTTCATCATGATTGCGGCGAACAAGGCCAACCTGCGCCCCAAGCTATGGAAAGCGCTGGAGCGGCCCGATATTCCGCTCGATGCACGCTTCAAGGATCTCGAATCCATTCGCGCCAATTACAGCGCGCTTTACGCCGAGATCGAGCGCACCACGCGCACGCGTCCCGCGCAGGAATGGGAAGACCGGCTCAATGCCGAAGGCGCACCGTGCATGAAAGTGAACACGCTGGCCGAGATCGTGCGCCATCCGCAGCTGGAAGCGCGGGGATTTTTTCAGTCGTTTGAAAACGTGCACGCCTACCCCGGCAAGGTCGATGTGCCGCTAACCTCGTACCGGCTTTCCGCGACTCCGCCGCATGCGGATACGCCGCCACCCGTGCTCGGTGCGCACACCGAGGAAATCCTGCGCGGCCTTGGCTACGGCGATGCGGATTTTGAAAAACTGCGCGGGAACGGCACCATCGGCGACGCACTTTAATCCGATAGTACGTAGAATCCGGCGACAGGGGAGTCGCTATTGCATCCGCAGCACGGGCTAAATCAAGACGAGATGTAAACAGATTTCATCACGGCGCATCGTGTAATAATCTCAATGCACACATTCGAATATTAAGGGAGCACATTATGGCAGCAGGAATCACACCCATCCGCCGCGTGGTGACCGGCAAGGACGCGCAAGGGCGCTCGAACGTAACCTGGGATGGCCCCGCGCCCAACACGCACGAGGCCTCGCTGGGCTCGGGCCGCGGCCACACCGACATCTGGGTGTGGCACGAGACGCCGCTGCCGATCAACAGTAAAACCGACGATGGCAATCTCGGTTATGTTTTCTCCGGCCCGGTTGGCGGCGGACATTTTCGCGTGGTTCAGGCGCGCGCGAGGCCCGCGAATTACGACCCGGCGAAAGACCCCGATGTGATCGCACCGCATGCGCCCAAGCCGCGCGTGCCGGGCAACGGTCTGTGGGATCGCGGCGGCAACAATCTTTACTCCTCGGCAATGCACAAGACGCAAACGCTCGACTACGGCATCGTGATTCACAACGGGCGCGATCTGGTGCTCGACGATTGCACGCTGCCAATGACGGTGGGCGATATCGTGGTGCAGGTGGGTGCGTGGCATCAATGGGTGTTCCCCGATGGCGCGCGCATGGCGTTCGACATGATCTGGGGCGATTTCGGCCCTGACGGTAAAGGGCTGGCGGTCGGCAACGACAAGCCGCTGCCCGCGCCGAAATTGCCAGCAGGAGTGAAACCCGCGCGGCGCATTGTCACCATCGACAAGCGCGAGGGCGAAGGCGTGCTGGTGGGCGACACCGCCGCGCCCGACATACACCTCGACCCCGCGCGCCCCGGTTATGCCGCGCACCGGTTGTGGGCCGCGGATACGTATCCGCCGAAAATGGTTTATGAAACGCTGCACCTGCCGCACACCATCGAGCCTCCGGTGAACGGCAGCGTGTGCCGTGTGATCGACTATCCGCCTGATGCCACCTGGAAAGGCAAGGCCGGCGAAGCCGAAGTGAAGGCGTTCTTCAAGGCGATGGGTTCGCCGGGCGCGTCGACGTACTCGGCAAACGCGCCGCATCCGTACATGCAAAAAACACGCACGGTGGATTTCGTCTGCATCCTCGAAGGCGAGATCACGCTGGTGCTCGACACGCAGGAAGTCGCGATGAAGCAGGGCGAGATCGCCGTGCTGCGCGGTGCGAATCACGCGTGGAGCAATCGCTCATCGAAGCCCGCGCGCATTTCGGTATGCACACACGACGGGAAGGAATAGGTCAAAGGCTTTTCGCCGCGGATTTACGCAGATTTTCACAGACTAAAAACCCTTTAAAAACAAATACTTACGTAATGCGCTCGTTGCATAGTCATGGAATCGTTTTGCAACTCTCAATCCGGGGCTATCTGTGTTCATCTGTGTAAATCCGCTGCTAAAGAAGCTTTTGATTCTGGTGTCCGTCACAGCAGCAAGCAACGCAATCGCGCAGCCGTACCCCGCGAAACCCATCCGCATGATCGTGCCCTACGCGCCCGGCGGAGGCGTTGACATCATCGCGCGCGCCACCGCGCAGGAACTCGCCAAACGTATCGGTCAGCAAGTCGTCGTCGATAACCGCACGGGCGCGGGCGGCAATGTCGGCTCCGATGCCGCCGCCAGATCCGCGCCGGATGGTTACACGCTGTTAATGGCGTCGCCCGCGAACACGATCAATCCGTCGCTCTACACAAAAATGCCGTATGAACCGATGCGCGATCTGGCGGCGGTGGCGCTGATCGCGCAGGTGCCCGCGGTGCTGGTCGCCAATCGCTCGCTGCCGGTGCAGAACGTGAAGCAACTGGTGGCGCTGGCGAAGGCGCGCCCTGGCGCGCTCACTTACGGATCGGGCGGCAGCGGCACTACCGAGCACCTTGCGGGTGAAATGTTCAAGGCCGCGGCGGGCATCGACATGCTGCACGTGCCGTACAAGGGCGGCGCGCAAGTACTCACCGATGTCATGGGCGGCCAGATCGCGCTCATGTTCGTCAACATGGTCGGCGCGCTGCCGCACGTGCGGGGCGGCAAGGTCAAGGCGCTGGCGGTCGCGGGCGCCACGCGCTCGCCTTCGTTGCCCGATGTGCCCACGGTGGTTGAATCGGGCTACAAGGATTTCACCGTGTCGGTGTGGTGGGGCGTGATGGGGCCGTCGGCCATGCCGCGCGAAATCATCAACACGCTCAATCGCGAAATCGTCGCCGGCCTCGCTTCGCCGGAAATGAAAGACCGGCTGCAAAACATGAGCGCGCAACCCATCGGCGGCACGCCCGAGCAGTTCTCCGCGTTCTTCGCGGCCGAGACAAAACGCTGGGCGCCGATCGTGAAGGCGTCGGGCGCGAGAGCGGATTAACATGCATTGCAAAACAATCCTGCGCAGTGGCGTGGTCTGCGCACTGCTCGCAACAGCACATCATGCCGCCGCGCAAACCTATCCCGCCAAAGCGATCCGCGTGGTGGTGCCGCTCGCCGCGGGCGGCCCCGGCGACGTGCTCACGCGCGCCATCGGGCAAAAACTTGCCGAGCAAATCGGCCAATCGGTTGTGATCGATAATCGCCCTGGTGCAAACACCAATGTCGGCACCGAGTTCGTCGCCAAGGCGCCGCCGGATGGCTACACCCTGCTCTCCACCGCGAACCCGCTCACTACCAACCCCAGTCTGTATGCGACGTTGCCGTACGACCCCATACGTGATTTCGCGCCGATCACGCTGATCGGTTTGACGCCGCTGATACTCGTGGTGCATCCGTCGCTGCCGGTCAAATCGGCAAAGGATCTGATCGCGCTGGCGAAATCGCGGCCCGCGCAACTTCATTATGGCTCCGCCGGCAACGGCAGCGCGCTGCATCTCGCGGGCGAGATGTTCAACAGCGTCGCGAAGATCAAACTCGTGCATGTGCCGTACAAAGGCGTGACCAACGCATTCAGCGATCTGCTCGGCGGGCAAATCTCCATCATGTTCCCCGGCGCGCCCATCGCGCTGCCGCAGGTGCAGGCGGGCAAGCTGCGCGCGCTCGGCGCCACGGGCGCCAAACGCATGGCTGCCGCGCCCGCACTGCCGACGATCGGCGAATCCGGATTGCCCGGCTACGAGGTTTCGGTGTGGTATGGATTTTTAGCGCCAGCGGGCACGCCGGCGGCCATCATCAACCGGCTGCACGCCGACATCGTAAAGATCGTGCAATTGCCCGACATCAACACGCGCTGGGCCTCGCTCGGCACGGAGCCGCTGCACAATACGCCGGAGCAGTACGCCGCTTACCTGAAAGCCGATGTCGGCAAGTGGGCGAAGGTGGTGCGCGAGGCGGGCGTGAAGATCGACTGAAACAGCGTCAAGCTTCCACCTCAAAACGTCTGCTCGCCCTTCACCGTGATGCGATGCATGACCCTGCGGTGCCCGTGGTAGTCGTTCACCGGATAGTGCAGCGCGCGGCGGTTGTCCCACACCGCGAGTGAACCCACGTCCCATCTGAAGCGGCAGGTGAATTCAGGCTTGGTCGCGTGATTGATCAGGTAGGTCAGCAGCGGCCGGCTTTCTTCCTCGCTCATGCCGACAATCTTGTAGGTGATGCCGATGTGGCACAGGTAGAGCGCCTTGCGGCCCGTCTCCGGGTGATGGCGCACCAGCGGATGCTCGTACGGCTCCGGATCAATCTCGGGCGCGGTCGGCGTCATCGCCGCAGGACGTTTTTTCTTTTTGTCGTAAATACTTAGCGTGCGCAGGTCGGCGATCATTGCCTTCATGGCGTCGGACAGCGTGTCGTAGGCCATGTGCAGATTGGCAAACAGTGTGTCGCCTCCGACGGACGGCACCTGCTTGGCATAGAGCATCGTCACGCGCGCGGGTGTGGGCGTGAACATCTGGTCGGTGTGCCAGTTGGCGCCGAACACCGTGGTGTCGTCTTCCTTCTTGACGATCTCGATGATGCCCGGATGATCGGGCAGGCAGCGCATATGGGGATGCAGATGAATCTCGCCCCACTGTTTGGCGAACGCCATCTGCTGACCGGGCGTGATTTTCTGATCGCGAAAAAAAATCACGCCGTGATCGAGCAGCACCCGGTTGATCGCACGAAAAGTTTTGTCATCCATGCCGTGCGCGAGATCAACGCCGCGAATCTCCGCGCCCATGCCTCCCGTGAGCGGCATCACATCAAGACTTTCCAGTACTTCCACAGGCCGATTAAGGATGGCGGACACTCGAACCTCCATTATTGCGAAGCGTGAACCGGCAATGTATTCCCCTGTCGGCGGGCGGTCAACCGGGTGTACCGACAAGGGTGCGACTCAAACTGATATCTAAGCCACGAAATGCATGGACCGGCAGACAGTCCCTTCCCCTTCAGGGGGAAGGCTAGGATGGGGGTGGGTTCTAGCGCTGCAACCACCCCCATCCCCGCCTTCCCCCTGAAAGGGAAGGTGTTTCTCTGTTTGCATAAAATCCCTTTCTG
>CAMDLH010000248.1 GCA_945901405.1 Bordetella parapertussis
GGCTCAGGCCGACAAGTTGCCATTGAGTGACTTGGTCAGACGACTACTCCAATCTGATACCGGCCTTTGAACCTTGGATTGCTCGAACGGCAGCAGTGGGTCGATAGCACTCATTCAGACTTTCTGTTAGCCGCCGTTGGGATTTTTCATAAGCAGCCATTCAACTTGGCTATCTCTGCGCTCAGCCTCCCATCGTGCGTGTGCGTGTGCGTGCGCGTGCGCGTCATGGGCTGCAATCGGCGGCAATAAGCCCGAAGCGTGACCTCCAGGGCGAGATCATCCGTGCCTTGTGCTGGTTGAAGTATGCGTGCGTGCGCAGGCGTCATGAACTGCTGCGTCACACTTGGCTATCGGTGCGCCCCGCTATTCATCGCGGGTGCGGGCGCATGTCATGGGCTGCAATAAGGTGCGTCAAGGTAAACGGCGCAAAGTGCGCATCGCAGGCGTGCGCGTACATCATGGGGTTCCTATTGTGGGCGCATCGAAGCTGTAATGTGCCATTCGCAGGCGCGCAGGTGTCTTGGGGTGCCTATCGTGTACGCATCTACGCAGCCGTGTCAGTTTCGCAGTCGCAAGCGCGTTACAGGGTGCAGGTTAACCTCGCAGGTGTGCGGGCGCATCATGGAGTGCGGTAAAGAGCAATTGCTTAACGCAGGCAAGTCATCATCGCAGGCGTGTGCGTACGTTATGGAGTCCCATCAGGCGATACGTGAATTATGATGAGGTCGCCGTATGTGGGCGCGGCGCTGACCGATCTGCTGTCGGGCCAGGTTCAAATCAGTTTTCTCAGCGGCGGCTCGATCTACAGCCAGATACGCGCGCAAAAATTGCGGGCGCTGGCCGTGGCGAGCCCCGAGCGCAGCAAAATCTCACCCGATCTGCCGACGATGAATGAAGCCGGCGAGCGCGGCTTTGTGGTCACGCAATGGCACGGCCTGATGGCGCCGCGCGGCGTGCCGCGGCCGATTATCGACCGTCTGCATCGCGAGGTGGTGAAGGGGGTGCAGCGGCAGGACGTGGCCGCGCGGCTGGCGCTGGACGGCACCGAGGGCATTGCCAGCTCGCCCCAGCAATTCACCGCCTTTCTGAAATCAGAACGCGAGCAGTGGGCCAACGCCGCCAAGGTTGCGAATATCCGCAACGAGTGACCGCGGGCCCACTCAAGGTCTTGGACCTCGCCTTGTAGGTTTAACGGCAAGCAAAAGTAGGGACGGCTGCAAGGTGTAATATAGGCTGCGCCGGCCTCGGGCCGACCATTGATATCGAAATCGATACCCGGGAGGGAGCGGATGTTGATCCATCAGATCATTCGACCGATTGCGATTGCAAGCGCCTTGCTGCTTGCGTTGACCTTCCATAACGCCGCCAGCGGGGCTGACCGAATCGCGCAGTACCCCACCAAGCCCATACGCCTGATCCTGCCATTCGCGCCGGGCGGCGGCGCCGATTTGACCGGCAGACTGGTTGCGCCGGGCCTCACCGAACGTCTGGGGCAGCCGGTGGTGATGGACAATCGGCCCGCCTCCGCCGGCATTGTGGGCGCGGAAATCGCCGCGCGGGCAGCCCCCGATGGCTATACCTTGCTGATCGCGACGTCGAGTTTCGCCGCCAACCCCTCGATCTACAAAAAGCTGCCCTACGATGTGGTGAAGGATTTTGCGCCGATCACGCTGGCCGTCAATTCGCCACTGGTGGTAGTGGTTCACCCGTCGGTTCCGGCCAAGACCATGCAGGAGCTGATCGCCTATGCGCGGGCGAACCCGAACAAGCTGAACTACGGGTCGTCCGGTTCCGGCGGCGCGCCTCACATCGCCGGGGAAATGCTAAAGTCGATGGCGCGCATCGAGATGGTACACATTACCTATAAGGGTATAGGCCCCGCACTCACGGCGCTTCTGGGCAACGAAGTTCAACTGACGTTTTCCAATCTGTTCGTCGCGCAACCGCATATCAGCTCAGGCCGCATGCGGGCGCTGGCCATTACCAGCGCTGAGCGCTCCAAAGCCAAACCGGAGTGGCCCACGGTCGCGGAATCGGGTCTTCCGGACTATCAGACGGGGCTGTGGTTCGGCTTCATGGCGCCTGCCGCGACACCCAACCCGATTGTCCGACGGCTGCACAAGGAACTGGTCTCGATACTGACGCAGCCCGAAATGCTCAACAATATTCGTTCGCAAGGTGGCGATGTTGTGGCCAGCACGCCCGAGGCGTTTGCCGGCATCCTGCGCGACGACATCGTGCGTTATGGCAAGATCATTCGCGCAGCAGGTATTGTGCAGCAGTAGTCGGTCGTGTTTTTTTGCGCGCAATATTTGATTTAGCCCAGTGCAATAAAGTTTGGCAGCCCAGCAACCGTGTCACCGGTAAGCCAGCCCCGGAGGAATAGATGTCTGTCGCAAGCATTGTCCTGATTGCTTTGATGCTCGGGGATAGGGTTTTCAAACGCACTTTTTGCATAAGTCGCAATGTATCCCCACGCGAGCCACGCGGTCAACCACACGTAGTTTGTGCGAATTTTCGCGCCACCCTGCCATTTCCCCGCAAAACCAGCGCCGCACACCCCGCAAAGCCCGCTGTTTCCTCCTGTTTCCGCTCTATCCGGTAACAACAGATCGACACCGGCCATCGATATCGCACAGAGCCAACGGCGGCATTGGCCGACCTGCTGCCCCTCGGTGGCTGTGCCGAGCGACCGCTCTACGCTGTTACCCGCCGCTGGACATCTGACGGCTCGACCGGCAGCAAAGGGTCGCGTGCCGCCCGTGACTCAGAAAATCCGAGCGGCAGCTTACCTGCCTGAAGCTGCCGTGATACCAATCAAAGGTGGCAATGCAGCAGAAAACGGCCGCTGGTCCCGGCTGGATGGGCTTCCGTAGCCGGCCAACAGCCGTCGATTCTGGTTACGTTTCTTTTTGCAGGCAACGCACGTTATAGCGGCCAGTTGTTTCGGCTCACTGACTCTAGCCGATTTAGTTAGAAAAGGTGCAGAATTGCACACTAAATCTGCTTGAAGCAAGTAGGAGGCTGCCAAATGCCGAAAGTTGAACAAGTTAAACTGAAGCGTTCCGGTACGGGCCTGCGTGTTTGCGATCCCGATCAAGCGTGCCCGGGTTTCACGTTGTTCACTCCGATGTTTGGAGATGGAACGGTCTATCTTCTCGATCTGCAAGGTAACGTCGCTCATACCTGGCGGCTGCCCTATCCGCCTGGGTTATACGGCTATCTGACCGATCGAGGCACATTTTTTTACAACGGCAAAGTTCTTGAGGGACCGGCGCGCTTTATCAGCGAGCAGCCGTGGAAAGGTGGCGTTGCCCTGGAGGCTGACTGGAACGGGCGTGTGCTCTGGGAGGTGCGCCATCCTGATCATCATCACGATGGTCGGCGGTTACGCAACGGCAATGTGTTACTGCTATGTCTAGCCGCCATTCCCCGTGAACTTGTTCCCAAGGTGCAGGGTGGAATCCCTGACACTGAACATCACGGGGACATGTATGGTGACTACCTGTTAGAAATGACGACCGACGGGCACGTCGTCTGGGAGTGGCATAGCTGGGATCATCTCGACTTTGCGACAGACCGCATCACCGCGATGCAAGAGCGGCGGCACGAGTGGACCCATGCGAATACAGCGGAGGAGTTGCCCGACGGAAATATTATCCTGAGTTTCCGTAATACCTCGTTGGTCATCATCATCAGCCGTTCAACTGGCGAAGTGTTATGGAAATTGCGCGCGCCTATCATCGCTCAGCAACATGCACCAACTCTGCTGCCGAACGGGAATTTGCTGATATTTGACAACGGGACTCATCGCGTTGACCACAACATGCCATATTCACGCGTGATTGAAGTGGATCGGCAGACGAAACAGATCGTCTGGTCATATCAGGAGCGAAGATTGATCGATTTTTTTAGTCCGTTAATTTCAAACGCCCAGCGTTTACCCAATGGAAATACGCTTATTTGCGAAGGAAGTTTTGGACGGATATTCGAGGTTACGCGCGAAGGCGAAGTGGTGTGGGAATTCGTCAATCCCCATTTCCCGATCCCAACTTGGCGACCGAATGATCCGGCCAACAACGCGGTCTTTCGAGCGTTTCGGTATAGCGAAGCAGAAGTCGCCAAGGCCAGGTATGTTTCGTAGGCGATCACGCATGAAAACTTTGCCTGCTCATAATCCCGCGCAGCAGCGCACAACGCGAATGACCGAATGACCGTAATGTAGAAGGATGAGCGTCCGCAGTGGGTCGGGAGTACGCATTCGTCGTACTGGACAGCAGCCATTCACCGTAAATTCTCGAGCAATCGCTGGTAACAGATCGACACCGGTCGTCGGTGGTTCGGAACCCGAATTACCGCAATGGCCGATTTGCTCGCGTAGCGCTTCCGGCAGGTATCGAAGTGGAGCTGTCGCGGGCTGCGACACCAAGCCGTTCAAATTGACCCGCGACGGGGCGGGGATACATTGGGGTTTATGCAAAAAATACGTCTGAAATGCCTATCCCCGCAAAACTCGCGCCAGCACTCCGGGTTGTGGTCAAAATCGGCGCTGGCTTTGTTGGACTCGTCTCTCCTATTCTCGATATGAGCCTCGCCCTTCTCGCCATCACCGATTTTGGCTCCAGCGACGCATTGGGTTCATGGTGTGAGGCATTCTAATGATTGACAAAGCACGCGGAACAGCACTACTGTGATTCACGTTTATTGTGTCGTGCCCTTGAGGATGTTATGCCACGAAGATCGACAGGCCTATGGTGTTTTGCGGCGTTGGGGTTGATGGAGTGTGTGCCTGCCATCGTGCATGCTCAAAATTATCCCAACCGGCCGATCCGTTTGATCGTGCCGTACGCGCCGGGCGGCCCGACCGACACCACCGGGCGTATCGTCGCGCAGAAACTGAGCCAGCGGCTAGGGCAGAACGTGGTAGTGGACAATCGTCCGGGCGCGACCGCCGTGGTCGGCACCGAACTCACTGTGCGGGCGCCGCCCGATGGTTACACCATTCTGTTGTGCAGCACTACTACGCGCGCGCGCAGCCCCTTCCTCGGCAAACTGCCTTACGACCCGCAGCGCGACATCGCGCCGATCAGCCTAGTGGCGCGCATACCGTATTTGTTTATGGCACGGCCAGATTCCGGCATCACCACTGTCAAGGATCTCATCGCCGCCGCCAAGGCCAAGCCAGGCACGTTGAACTATGGCTCGTCGGGCACCGGTGCCGGCGCGCATCTTTCCGTGGTGCAGTTCGCGCTGATGGCGGGCATCAACGTGGTGCACGTGCCATACAAAGGCAGTGCGCCGGCCGCAGCGGATTTGATGGGCGGGCATCTGCAGTTCGTGTCGGAGGGCGCCAACGCCGCGGTCGCGTTGGTGCGCGGCGGTCGGTTAGCCGCCATTGGCATTGCCTCCGCCCAGCGCCAGGAGGCGCTGCCGGATGTGCCGACCATCGCCGAGTCTGGCGTACCCGGCTACACCTACGACGCAGGCCACGGCATATGCACCTCGTCGGCCACGCCGCGGGCGATCGTCGCATTGCTGGGGCGCGAAATCGGCGCCATTCCGCATCTGCCCGACGTGCGCGAACGGCTGCTTAGCATGGCGTCCGAACCGGTCGGCAGTACGCCGGACGAGTTCTCCGCAATCATGGACAAAGAATTGCCACGACTGGAAGCCTTATACAAAATGGTGGCGCCGGCGCCGCGCTAAAGCGCGCGCCTCATCGTTCACGTTGAGCGTCCGCTTTCACAATTGAGCAACTTCCGCTTTGGGTCGGGTACTGACATAGCCTGACGCAGCAAGCGGCCGTTCAAATCAACTTTCGTGCCTACGACTGCTGACCACCACTTTGCAGCCGTTCGTGGCTCTGTTTGCCAACGGCGGCTACGGCCGATGAACGGCCCGAGGGTACCAACATCTGTTCGACCGAAGCCGCCGATAGCAACTCGAGCCGTCACCGTTTGCGATGGCGGGTATGGCTGTCATACAAACCGACAAATATCCTGATTGAAATCCTCACGACGTCCCAAGATTTTCGTATGCCCGGTTAAGTTTTGTAGGCTGCGACAGGTAATCCTCGAAAATCAATTATCGGCGCGTGATGCGCCGATACCTGCCGCGGGGAGGCGTTCAGAAAGCTCCTCAACGCCGAATACAGTGCCATGCGCGATGTGATGAAGGCACTCGGTCTCGCCAGGTAACCAGGGCGAGCGCCGGCATCCGTGGCCCGCATGTTCAGATCTGCTTTTGCGCGGGAATTACCGGTGAACTCCATCAATCATCGACCTTGTGTAAATTCGCGGGTGCTTGAGGCCAGTGATTTGCGGCCAGATGAGGCCACTGGGGTGTGATGTTTTTTGATCTTGGACGAGGTTGTTTTTAGTCTAAGACGCCTGGTGGACGTGCCGGCGGGGCGCTTTGGGCGGCCGGATGAGATCGCTGACGTGGCCTATTTCCTGGCGACAACGCCGGCCACATATCTGCAAGGCGACAACATCGTGATCGACGGCGGTTACATCAGTCACTGACCGTAATCCGGTCAATCAACCCGCGCACCGGCGGCCTTGATCACTAGCGCCCATTTTTCGATGTCGCGCTTGATGAACGCGGCAAACTCCGCGGGCGGACCGCCGACAATGTCAACACCAAGTGCCGCCATGCGGCTTTGCACGTCGGGCTTTTGCAGCGCGCCGAGTATCTCGGTGTGCAGCCGTGCCACGATTTCACGAGGCGTTGCGGCGGGCGCTAGCACGCCTTGCCACACCGTAACGTCAAAGCCCGGCAACCCGGATTGCGCAATGGTGGGCACGTCCGGCAGCGCAGGGGACCGTTTGACGCCGCTCACCGCGAGTGCGCGCAGCCTGCCCGCTTTTACATGCGGCGCCGATGAGAGCACGTTATCGAAGCCCGCGGCGACCTGCCCGCCGATCAAATCGGATTGCAGCGGCGGACTGCCCTTGTACGGCACGTGTAGCATGTCGATCTTTGCCTGCGTCTTGATCGATTCCATCGCGAGATGGCCCGCGGTGCCGTTGCCGGCCGAGCCGTAGATCAGTTGGCCGGGTTTGGAGCGGGCAAGCGAAATCAGCGTCTTCAAATCGCGCGCTGGCAAGGATGGATGTACGAGCAGCACGTAAGGCGCCGCGGTGACTAGCGTGACGGGTTCGAAATCCTTGACCGGGTCGTAATTCAGTTTTGAGAATAGACTGATGTTCGTGGTGTGATTCGGCCCCACCAACAGCAGGGTATAACCGTCGGGTGCGCTCTTCGCGGCCAGCTCGGCGCCGATGTTGCCCGCCGCACCTGCGCGATTGTCCACGATCACTTGCTGGCCGAATGCCTCGGTGAGTTTTTGCGCCACCACCCGGCCGATGATGTCCGCGCCTCCGCCGGCTGCAAACGGTACGATCAGCCGTATTGACCGATTCGGGTAGGCGGACTGCGCAAATGCCAGGGATGTTGCAAGCACGCTAATCAACATACAGCACCCGCCGGTTCGTGCAATCAGCTTCCTGTTCATCGGTTGTTCTCCAGATTGGCCGGCAATGTATATTGATATGTCAAAAGTTTACCGTAGTGTCGGGCGCACTGCATTAACGCTGCTGGCTAGGGGTGCGATTCAAACTGATGTCTAAGCCACGAAATGCATGGACCAGCAGACAGTCCCTTCTCCCTGAAAGCTAGTCTATGCACACATCTCCACACTCAGTCCCCTCGCCCCGCTTGCGGGGAAGGGTTAGGGTGAGGGGCACTACCATAGTCACGGTGGCCGCCCCTCACCCCAATGGCATTCGGTTTCATTCGAGCGGATAGGACTGGTTTCTCCGTGA
>CAMDLH010000249.1 GCA_945901405.1 Bordetella parapertussis
CTAGCAGCCTGTCGGACTTAGCCTGAACCGGCCAAGAAAGGATGAATTTTTCAATGCAAAAGTATCCGACAAAGGTGCTCAAACGTACCAGAATGTCCGGTGTGCGCCGCATTAAACAGCGAGCAAACGGACGTGTGGAAATTCATTGCGCGCATCACCTGTCGAATCGTGCAAAGCTTTTTCGTTAAGTCCGACAGGCTGCTAGGGCCGAAAAATAACACCGGCGTAGTTTACGCTACCGCGATGCAACATGACTGTTAAATGAGTCACTTATACGTAAAATCTTGCGCGCGGGCGTAAAAGCCGTCTACGGACGTGTTTATGTAAGTTATTGTTTTTATTTATATTTTCTACTTTGTGATCGCCTGTTCCAGCGCATCGACGAAGAGCCCTGCCACGTTGCACGGCGTCTGTTGCATGATTTCCTGAAAACACGTCGGGCTGGTGACGTTAACCTCGGTCAGATTCGCGCCGATGACATCCAGCCCCACCAAAAGCAGGCCCTCGGCATACAGCAGCGGCGCCAGCGTCTCGGCGATTTCGCGGTCGCGCGCGGTAAGTTCACGCGCCACACCGGTACCGCCTGCCGCGAGGTTTCCGCGCGTCTCGCCCGCCTTTGGAATGCGCGCGAGGCAATACGGCACGGGCTTGCCGCCGATCAGCAGCACGCGTTTATCGCCGTCGCGAATTTCGGGAATGTAGCGTTGCGCCATGATGGTGCGCTGTCCATAGTGCGTGAGCGTCTCGATGATCACGCTGATGTTGTGATCACCGGCGTGCACGCGAAAAATCGAGGTACCGCCCATGCCGTCGAGTGGCTTGAGGATAATGTCGCCATGCTCTGCAAGAAACTCGCGCAGTATATTTTCGCGCCGCGTGACGATGGTGGGCGCGATGAATTGCGCGTAACGCAGGATCGCCATCTTTTCGTTGAAATCGCGTATCGCGCGTGGCTTGTTGTAGACGCGCGCGCCCTGCTTTTCGGCGGCCTCCAGCAAATACGTGCTGTAGATGTACTCCATGTCGAACGGCGGATCCTTGCGCATCACCACGGCGTCGAATTTGGCGAGATCGATCTCGGCGGATGGTTCGGCGCGGTACCAGACATCTTTTTCGCCGGTGAGCATGATGCGCATCGCGTTACCGGCGACGCGCTGCTTGCGCCAGTAGATGTCTTCCTGTTGCAACGAATAAATCTCGGCGCCGCGCGACTGCGCCTCGCGCATCATCGCAAAGGTGCTGTCCTTGTAGGTCTTGAAATCGTCGAGCGGATCGACGACGAAGGCGAGCTTCATGCGGCGGCCGGTTTGTCGAGCAAAGCTTCGGTGCGTTCGAGTTCATGTGAGGCCGCCAGCATCGCCAATCGCGCAATCACGCCGTAGGCGTAAAAACGATTCGGCGCGCAATCCGGGTCATCCGGATCGGGCGAGGAACACGGCGCGTCGAACGCCAGCGGCTCGAACTGCATGCCCGGTGCGTTGAGATTCTGATCCTTGCCGCGCTGGGTGTTCAGACGGTAAAACCCGCCCACCACGTAACGGTCGATCATGTAGACCACCGGCTCGGCCACCGCGCCGCGCACGGTTTCAAACGTGTGCACGCCTTCCTGCACCAGCACCTCGTTCACCGCCAGACCCTCTTTCACCACCGCCATCTTGTTGCGCTGCTTGCGATTCAGATCACGTACTTCGGACGCATCCTTCACCGTCATGATGCCCATGCCGTAGGTGCCGGCGTCGGCCTTGACGATCACAAAAGGCTCCTCGGTGATGCCGTATTCCTTGTACTTGGCGCGGATGTCGTCGAGGATTTCCGACACATAACCGGCGAGACAATCCTCGCCCACGCGCTCCTGAAAATTGATCTTGCCGCACATCTCGAAATATGGATTGATGAGCCACGGATCGATGCCGATCTCGGCGGCGAACGATTTCGCCACGTCGTTATAGGCGGCAAAGTGGTTCGACTTGCGGCGCAGCGCCCAGCCCGCGTGCAGCGGCGGCAGCAGCGGTTGTTCGAGATTGCGCAGGATCTCAGGTATGCCCGCCGACAGATCGTTGTTGAGCAGCACCATGCACGGATCGAAGCCCTCGACGCCGAGCCGGTTGCCCTTGCGTACCAGCGGGTCGAGCGTCAGCTTCTTGCCATCTGGCAGATCGATAACCATCGGCGCGGTCATGCCCGGCAGCATGCTGCCCACGCGCACATGCATGCCGGCGTGACGCAATATGCGCGCGAGCGTCGCGACGTTTTGCAGATAAAACAGATTGCGCGTGTGATTTTCGGGGATCAGCAGCACGCCGCGCGCGTCGGGGCAGATGCGCTCGACCGTCACCTGCGCGGCCTGCACGCACAGCGCATGAAAATCCGGATTCAGATTATTAAAGCCGCCCGGATACAGATTGGTATCGACGGGGGCCAGCTTAAAGCCGCTGTTGCGCAAATCGACCGAGCTGTAAAACGGCGGCGTGTGCTCCTGAAACTCGCCGCGCAGCCACTGCTCGATGCGCATCGAATGTCTTAATAGATCGCCTTCGAGCATGGGCAGCGGGCCCGACAGCGCGGTGGTAAGACGCGGAACCGACAAGTTAGTCATGGAATTCTCCTCAATTGCGAAGTCACTCAAGGCGCGAATCAGGCCGTGAGGCTGGAGGCCAAGTGCGGGGGCGCTATTCTAGCCCAAAGCTGGAGTCTACTTTGCCGCCATGCGCAACGCGCCATCGAGCCGGATGACTTCTCCATTCAACATGGGGTTGCTTACGATATGTTCAACCAGCGCCGCGTATTCGGCGGCGCGGCCCAGGCGCGGCGGGAAAGGCACTTGCGCGCCGAGCGAGGCCTGGATTTCCGGCGAAAGCCCGCGCAACATCGGCGTCTCGAAAATACCCGGCGCTATCGTCATCACGCGTATGCCCATGCGCGCCAGCTCTCGCGCGATCGGCAGCGTCATGCCGGCAACACCCGCTTTCGATGCGCTGTAGGCGGCCTGGCCGATCTGGCCTTCAAACGCCGCAATCGAAGCCGTGTTGATGATGACGCCGCGCTCGCCCTCGGCGTTGGGCGTGTTTTTTTCCATCGCTTGCGCGGCAAGACGAATTGCGTTGAAGGTGCCGGTCAAATTGATTTCGATCACGCGCTTGAACACATCAAGGCGATGCGGGCCATTGCGGCCAAGCACGCGTTCCGGCGGCGCGATGCCGGCGCAATTCACCAAGGCGTGCAGCGCGCCGAATTCCTTGAGTGCGAGATTGACCGCGGCTTGCATGCTGGCCTCATCGGTGACATCACAGGTGACGGCGTGTGCGCTCGAGCCAATTTCAGTGGCTAGTGCCGCTGCCGCGTCGTAAGCCACATCGGCGAGCAGCACTTTCGCCCCGCGCGCGGCCAAGTGTCGCGCCGTCCCCGCGCCCAGCCCGGAGCCGCCGCCGGTGATCAGAAATACTGTCCTGTCGATTTTCATATCCGTATGTAACTAATTGTTTTTATTTAATAATTCTTGATCGTTCAATCGTCTTGTGTGTGCAGTATACGCCCGCCGCCGCGCGGTCGCGCCGACCGCACAGCGTATAATTCTTATCCTTTAATTACCGCGCCGCATCATGCTTCTGGTTATCGAAAATCGATACGGCAATTTATAGTTAACCATGGATATCCGATGCCTGCATGGTGTGAATGGCGCTTGGTCTGGGATTATCCGGTGTAGTGCATCACTATCCATGAAATTGGTGGTAATTTGGTGGTTAGAGTATGGGGGTAAATAAATCTGGCGATTACGATTTTAAAGGCACCTAAGTCAGCAAAGACGCTCACGGATTCCGTGATAAAGGCGGCCAAGCCTACGGGTAAGCCGTTCAAGTTAAGTGATACCGGTAGGCTTTACCTATTAGTCAGCGCAACCGGTGCCAAGCACTGGAAGTGGAATTACCGTCTTGATAATAAGGATTGCACTTACTCACTGGGGCAGTACCCAGCCGTTAGCCTCGCCGAGGCGCGGGAAGCGCGAGATGCGGCCCGCAAACTGGTCGCGCAGGGCATCCATCCCCTTCAATACAAAAAAGAGCAGCAGTACAAATCGAAACTCGATACTGCCGCTACCTTTTGGTCGGTGTGCGAAGAGTGGATAGCGCAGAAAAAAATTAAATGGACTGAAAGGTACGCCAAGCAGGTTGAACGGGTTTTGGGGCGATACATTCGGGATACCCAAATCGGAACGCGACCCATCCGAAGTATTAGTACCCCAGAGATTTTTGCCCTAATCGAAAGCGTTGCGAAGCGCACTGTGCTGGGCCAAGGCGAGCGCAGACTCAATGCACCAAAATCAGCGATTTTACTAAAGCAGTGGTGTGACGCTGTATTCCGTCGTGCGATTGTTTCGGGCAAGGCGGACAGCAATCCAGTCGCCGCCCTGAAAACTAGCGATGTTATTCAGCGACCCAAAGTAAAAAATAACCATGCTTTGACTGTAAAGGAATTGCGCGATTTTCTACCGGCTCTAGTCTCCTTTCAAGGTCAGCGTCATATCGGGATAGCTATCGAACTAATGATGCTAACCTTTGTGCGCACAATTGAATTGCGAAAGGCGCAGTGGCAGGAATTCGATCTGGCGGGGCTTACATGGACGATTCCGGCAGAGCGCATGAAGGTCAAAACAGCGGGGGATCATATTGTTCCGCTATCGACCCAAGCAGTGGCGCTGCTCAAGGAGCTACGCGACATCAACGGTCAGCCGCTTGATAGCGCGCATTCGTGGTTGTTTCCCAACCGCCGCCGTGCAGATGCTTGCATCAGTGAAACGACGATCAACAGAGCATTAGAGCGCATGGGCTTTAACGGGAAGGGCACCATAGGCTTTAGCGCGCATGGTTTCCGAGGTACTGCCTCAACCATGCTGCACGAAATGAATTACCGCTCTGAGGTGATTGAAGCTCAGTTGGCGCACCGGGAAAGAAATGCGGTCAAGGCTGCGTATAACAAGGCGAAATATTTGGATGATAGGCGGGTCATGATGCAGCAGTGGGCTGACTACATCGACAGCTTGCGGAATAGCGATAATGTTGTGCCGTTGAAGCAGCAAAAGCAAGCCCATTGACATTAATCGTATAGATGGATACAATCCGCAGTGTCTGGATAGAGATAGAGCTAGTTTTTCCTTCCTGATTAGTGCGAAGGAGTGCGCCAAGGGGCTGTGACCCCGAAATGCCCGCAACGGGCACGCACTTCAGCACGCGCGTTAGCTAAAGGAGTGTGCAAAAGGGGCAGTTGCCCCAAAATGCCTGCAACGGGCAGCAGCACTCCGGCTCCCACGTGACTTTTGTTCACCGCCGGATTTGAATAATTCGGCGGAAGCGCGTATTGCGCCTCTCCGCAATTTTTGATGAGGTGCAGTATGGCGATTACATTTGTTAAGCGAGGGGCACTAAAGAAACATCGCGGGCACACCCGCCCGCAGGCTCCAACGATTCGGCTCGATCAACCGGGGCGACTACGCGTTGCGAACGTACTGAGTCTGTTAGGCATCGCGCACTCCACGCTGTACGCGGGCATGAGAACCAATCGGTATCCAAAACCGGACGGGAAGGATGGCAAGCTGCCGTACTGGCGTACCCACACCATCAGAAAGCTGTTGGAGTCCTGAGGTACTCAACGCGGATAAAGGGAGTGCTGTTTCGTCTGCACCCCTCCTATTTTCCATAGGTCTATAAGTAGTCAGCTTAGTTACTGGAAAGGTTAATCCAGATGTATGACTGTTCACTATTTTCATAAAAAGCCAACTCTTTGTCACACGATAGTCGATAAGTTGCAATTGATTTACTACACACAAGACAAACAGAATCACGCAGATGTGATGACTTTAATAGACTCGGCAAGTCTCGATCTGGGAAAACCGGGGTATAAGTGGTGGAAAAGCAAGCACTGTACATACGCAAGGCATCCACTTCCCGACGATCAATATCTCTGGGTGCAAGCAGGCATAGCACACGGCAAGACATACGCTAAGTTTGGATTTAATCCGAGCAAGTTGACTGATGATGGCTGGGGGCAGTTACATGTTTTGCTGGATTCCACCTTTGAACATGGATACGCCACGCTCTACGAAAGTGCCTTCCTTAATTACGTTGAATTTGCTACCGACTACGGTGGAGTCTCAATTGACGACATCGTGGTTATTGACCCCCGCTGCCGCACTCACAACGATGACCATGAAAAACAGGGCACTTTTTATCCGGGCAGCAAGAAGGGTAAAAATTATTCCTCCATCTACGACAAGGCAAAACAACTCAAGAAAGCTAAACCACTCTGCTTTATCGATCCACTAACCAGATTTGAAAGGCGGATGAGGGGTGTAAAAAAAACACTGATCGAAATCGATCAATTGAAAAATCCCTTCAGCAGGCTAATCATTGCTGATCGCAAGAGGTTGCTGGCCGAAAAGCCTCATGACATTTGGACATACTTGGGGCAACCCATCGAAGCGGGTAATGGAATCATCAAGTGCTTGCTTGCGCTCCCGCCGCCGATCAAGAAGGCTATGATCCATCGGCTACGTGACTACACCACTTACTGGTGGCAGCCCGATTTTGTCTGGGAGCAGACCGTTGCTTGGTCAGCATCGCTGCATCCCAGCAAGGTTCAGCAATTTAACTACTCATCGCCGGGATTTTGTAAAAATCTTGCCGCGTAAATGAGTGCCTCGCCTTAAGTGAATGCGATGTGGGGTCGATTGATGGTACGTGGTTGGGCAAGCACTTTTGTTAGGTGGCTCGTACGATGGTATGTTTATCACCCAGACGAGTTACAAGTCGGCGTTATGGAATGTTAATTTTTGTTAGGTGGCTAAATATGAAACGCGAGACATTAAAGCCGAAGCAGTTGGGGGCAATTAAATTGCTGGCGTCCGGCGTTCCCGCCTATCAAGTGGCAGAACAACTTGAAGTATCAACAATGACGATTCACCGCTGGCGACAGCTACCGGGGTTCAGCGAAACGTTGCAGACGGTTGCGTACTCTGGCCTAGAAGAAATCGCCAAGAAAATGAACGCAGCAACGATTACAGCGGTTGAGACACTTCAAGAAGCGATGTGCGATATGAGAGAGCCTGTTACGTTACGCATGAAAGCAGCGCTTGGCGTTTTAAGCACCACGGCCTCCGTGAACGGCATGCTTGAAAAAGGTCTTCAGCATCGGGTAGGTGATTTCGATATGCGCCAGCGGTTTAGCGGGCAGGCGTTTAGTTACGATTCTGGCGGTAATCGGATAATCATCAGGCGGTCTACAGCCAAGCTTGGCCACGCGGTACCGGTATGAGCATTCCCCAGCATGTGCTTGGCAATTGATCGTCAATCATGGTTCACCGGAACGTAGTGGGGACAGATGACAAGAGGAGCGGGGGGGGGGCGAATATCAGCGTTGCAGCTATCTGCAAATGACCGCCCACGCGAATGCAATGGCAAATCTCGCGCATCCCGCCACACAAAGCCGTTATAACGCGTTTTGGCGCATCCGCTCCGCCCAGAGGCATCTCGGTGCCACATGACCCCACAAACCGCGTACGCACGCGTATAGCCCATCTGGCGGGCAGAAATCAGGCCGTGAAAGCCACTTTAGCCAAGGTGAGCGAATTAGGGCTGCGGCCTTTGTTGAGCCAGATGTTCCTCCATGCAACGTGTCCTTGCCGCAAGCTTGTGTAGCATCGGCGGGGCGCTGGAATATTTCTTCAGTACGCGCTTCCCGCGGCCAGACGATGGCCTACGGCACGCCGTGTACCACCGGTCGCTGTGTATGAATTAGGTCATGACTTGCGCTCATGGG
>CAMDLH010000250.1 GCA_945901405.1 Bordetella parapertussis
CGTGATGTTATTAGCCGCCAGCAACCCCAGCGGCACCGCCATGATGATCGCGAGGATGGTACCCAGTGTCGCGATGTGCAGCGTTTCGATCAGCGCTTCGTGCACGCCCTTCGGGTAATAGCGCCACTCGATCGGCCACATGCGCACCAGCAAATCGGCCATCTGCGTGTGCGCGTCGTAGAGAAACTCGGGGATGACCTGCACCGTGCGGACACTCACCACGCACGCGGCGACGATGCCGAAGTAGAGCGCGAAGCGCGCATAGCGCTGGCGCGGCGTGTAGCGGCGCCATTCGCGATCCAGCGATTCCTGTGCGGCGCTCATTGATACAGTTTCTTGACCCAGTTTTGCAGCGTCTCGCTCAACATGATGACGGCGATGATCGCAAGCAATATGGTCAACAAATAGTCATAGTCGAATTTCTGGAACGCGGCGAACATGGTGCCGCCGATGCCGCCCGCGCCGACGATGCCGACCATGGTGGAGTTGCGCAGGTTTGAATCGACCTGATAGGTGGCGAAGCCGATAAAGCGTGTCAACACCTGCGGCATCACGCCATGGCTGATGACGTTCATGAACGGCGCGCCAGTGGCGCGGATCGCCTCGACCTGCTTCAACGAAATCTCCTCAATGGCCTCGGCGAACAGTTTCGCCACGAAGCCGATGGAGGCAACGGTCAACGCCAGTATGCCGGCGAGCGCGCCGAAGCCCACGGCCTTGACGAATATGATGGCGATAATGACCTGATGGAACGAGCGGCACAGCGCGATGAACAGCCGTACCGGCCACGTCACCCACGCCGGCATCAGGTTGCGCGCGGCGAGCAAGCCAATCGGCAACGACAGCGCAATGCCCAGCGCCGAGGAAATGATGGCGATTTCCATCGATTCCCACAGGCCTTTCGCCAGCAACTTCATCTTCGACGCCTCGGTGTCCGGCGGAATCATGCGGCCGAGAAACTTGATGCCGTTGTCGATGCCGACGACAAAGCGCTCCCACGTCACGTCGAGTATCGACGCGGCGTAAAAGCAATACGCGATCAACGCTAGCCACGCAAAGCGCGCGGGCCAGTTGGGCGTGAAGGCAGGGGGGCGTTGAATCACCATTTGCGTATCGTTTATATCGATTGAAGTGTTGAGTTTTGAATGTTGAGTGTTGAGTGATCCATGGCGGGCAATCGATAGCCGCGCGCCGAACTCAACACTAAACACTCACCTCTTAACACTGCCTTATTCAAGCCAATCTTCTCCGCCGTAAATCTGTTTCAGATAATCGTCGGTCAATCCGTCCGGCGTGCCGTTGTAGACCACCTTGCCGCCGGCCATGCCGATGATGTGGCCGGCGAAACGCTTGGCGAGCGGCACGTTATGGATGTTAAGAATGACCGGGATGTTGCGGCTCTCGGCGATGGATGTTAATAGCTCCATGATTTCGACCGAGGTCTTCGGATCGAGCGATGATGTCGGTTCGTCAGCGAGCAGCAGTTCAGGTTGCTGCATCACCGCGCGCGCGATGCCCACGCGCTGGCGCTGGCCGCCGGACAGCGCATCGGCGCGTTGATTGGCCTGCGCGGTTAGGCCCACGGTGTCGAGCAAGTCGAATGCGGCGTTGATGTCGGCCTGCGGATATTTACGCAGCCAGGCCTTGAACGGCGAGACGTAACCCAGGCGGCCAGAGAGCACGTTTTCCATCACGGTGAGGCGTTCAACCAGGTTGTATTCCTGGAACACCATGCCGATACGGCGGCGCGTTTCGCGCAATTCGCGGCGCCGCAGTTTTGCGATGTCGATTCCGTGAAAAAGTATCTCGCCGGCGGTCGGCTCGACCAGGCGGTTGATGCAGCGTATCAGCGTGCTTTTGCCGGTGCCCGACGGGCCGATCACGGCGGTGATGCCGCGATTGGCGAACGCGATGCTGACATCGCGTAGCACGGGTACGCCGCGCCGGTATTCCTTGGTGAGCCCGCGGACTTCTATGGCAGTCGCCGGCGCTGCGCCCGGCGACGGCGTGGCGTCCATTATTTTTTTTGGGCTTTCGCTTCGAGCGCTTTTTGACGGGCGGCAGCCTCGCGCGCGGACTCTTTTTCGTACGCGGCGCGGTTAAACGGCGTGCCGGTCTCCTCGGCGATTTTGCGCACCATCGCCCAGTCTTTTTGATAGGTGATAGGGAAGAAACGATCGGCGCCGCCGAAGGTTTTTTTCATTTCGTCGTTGAAACGGAAATCATAGAAACACTTGGTGAGATTTTTCGCGAGATCGGGATGCAGGTCGTGCGCGTAAGCGAAGCTCGAAGTCGGAAACAGCGGGCTGGTATAGATGATGCGGAAATCATCGGCCTTGATTTCGCCGCGCGACGCCATGCGGTAGAACACGTCGGAGGCCACCGGCGCGGCGTCGTAATCGCCGGACTCGACACCTTTCACCGATTGGCCATGGCCGCCGGAGAACAGCACTTTGTAGTCCTTGTCGGGCACCAGGCCTTCGGGCGGAAACAACACTTGCGGCGCGAGGTGGCCGGAGTTCGACGAGGGCGAAGTGTGGGCGACTTTTTTGCCCTTGAGATCGCCGACTTTCTGAAACGCACTGGATTTTTTGACCACCATGATCAGGTTGTAACCCTGCAATTCTTTTTCGGTGCCCTTGATCGCGAACGGAATCGCGCCCGCGAGATTCACAGCGAAACCGGTCGGTCCGGTGGAAAATCCGCCGACATGCAAACGCCCCGCGCGCATCGCCTCGATTTCGGCGGCGTTGGATTGCACTGGAAAGTACACCACGCGCTTGCCGATACATTTGCCCAGATAATCGAGAAACGGTTTGAATGCGCTTTCGTAAACCGCCGCGTCTTCGACCGGTGTGTAGGTGAACACCAGCGTCGATGGATTTTTCAGACGTTTGGAATCACGAGGCGTGTCTGCGACCAGATCTTTGTTTTCGTCGCAGTACAGCGTGTCGAGTTGGCCGCGATTTTTGCAATCGTCGGTTTGCGCGTAGGCCAGCGGCGCCAGCACGATCAACATTAATGCACAAATAAAGCGTGCATTGCAGATGCGGTAGATTTTCATGTCAGGCTCCACAATAAACCGTTAAAAAACAATTAGTTACACCAATGCTATGCGACTACTCTACTGGCGGGCCGCTGGCTGGTCAAGCACGGCATGCAGGCACCGGGATTTGCCCGCCTGAACACAAACGCCACAGCTCAACAAAAACATAAGCTGTTGTTTTTATTGATTTTATTTTCGTCGCGCCTCAACGCACGGTACTGCAAAAAAATTTGTACCTTGCCCTCGACAGGCAGTTTCTGTATCTTTGGCGGCCTGCTGACCGACGGGAACAACCTGCGTGCCAGCGCCCCAAGGCGGGGTAGTTTTGGTTCTGGTTTTTACCCGCCGGCGGGTCGCAAACGCAGGAAACGTAGAGTTAGGGTCTGCTGGCCATCGGAAATGGCCATGCGCCTGGCACTGCAACCGGTCTGGGCGCGGTGGGTACCGGAGTCGGCATCACAGGCTTCGCAACCGCAACGCTTTGGGCAGCAGATGTTGTTTTAGTTGTTGCTGTTTTCTTTGCTGTATTTTTCTTTGCTGCTTTTCCTTCAGCCGGCTTCTTAGCCGGCTTTTTTTTGCCCGCCGGCTTCGTTACTGCCGGCTTTTTTTTGCCCGCCGGCTTGGATTTCGCTGCCGGTTTCTTCTTTGCCGTCTTCCGGCTTGCGCTACGCGCCGCCGCTTTTACCTTCTTCTTGCGCGCCGGGATGTTGCCCTTGGACGCGGATTTGCGTGCGGACTTTTTCTTTGCTTTCTTCCTGGCTTTGGCCATGGTCGCCTCCTTTCGAGATGTTCTCTATCCTGAGCGCTATCGTCGCATTCGTGGTGCTCTGATTATTCTACTCCGCCATTGAGCGGATTCAATGCAAGGGCGCGCTCTCGCGGTTCACCAGATTGCGATAAAGGATTTCCGGGTCCATGTGGATGCCGCCCGCCCACGTCACCGCGCGCGACACCGGATCGAGCGCAACCTTGAGAAAATCGTCCTCCCCCAGGCTCGCGCCGTAGGCCGTGGTGGACATCAGTTCGCCCAGATAAACATGCCCTTCCATGCCATCATCAAAGCGCAGCCACAGCATGTAGTTTCGCTCGGCGCGTAAGTCCATCACGGTGTGCACGCCAGACCTGCGACTGCGGTAACGCCTGTATTTCAGACTGTTCGCCACGTGTGCGCACTCCCATCAAGGAAAAACCCTAAACCGCAAGCTGAAAAAATTTCGGCGGCGCTACCCCGCCGCGCCGGGTGCGGAGAGCAACGCCGCCGAAGGTTCCGAGATTGCGGTTTCAATCCCAGCTCAGCGCTCCGCCGGTTTGATACTCGGTAACGCGTGTTTCAAAGAAGTTTTTCTCCTTTTTCAGATCGATCATCTCCGCCATCCACGGGAACGGATTGGCCGCGCCCTCGAACATCGGGTCAAGACCGATCTGCTGCGCGCGGCGATTGGCGATAAAGCGCAGGTATTCCTTGAACATCGCGGCATTCAGCCCCAGCACGCCGCGCGGCATCGTGTCCTCGGCGTAACGGTATTCGAGCTCGACGCCTTTCTTGAACAACTCACGGATTTCGTCACGGAACTCGGAGGTCCACAGTTGCGGATTTTCGAGCTTGACGGTGTTGATGAGGTCGATGCCGAAATTGCAGTGCATCGACTCGTCGCGCAGGATGTATTGATATTGCTCGGCCGCGCCCGTCATCTTGTTCTGACGGCCCAGCGCAAGTATCTGCGTGAATCCGACGTAGAAGAACAGGCCCTCCATCAGGCACGCGAACACGATGAGACTCTTCAGCAGCTTCTGGTCGTTTTCGGTCGTGCCGGTCTTGAAATGCGGATCGGTCAGCGTGGCGATGAACGGAATGAGGAATTCATCCTTGTCGCGAATCGACGCGATCTCGTGATAGGCGTTGAACACTTCGCCTTCATCGAGGCCCAGACTCTCGACGATGTACTGATAGGCGTGGGTGTGGATTGCCTCTTCAAACGCCTGGCGCAACAGATATTGCCGGCACTCGGGCGCGGTAATGTGGCGATAGGTGCCGAGCACGATGTTGTTCGCGGCCAGAGAATCGGCGGTGACGAAAAAGCCGAGATTGCGCTTGACCAGACGGCGCTCGTCCTCGGTGAGGCCGTTCGGGTTCTTCCACAACTCGATGTCGCGGCTCATCTGGATTTCCTGCGGCATCCAGTGATTGGCGCAGGCCGAAAGATACTTGTCCCACGCCCATTTGTACTTGAACGGCACCAACTGATTGACGTCGGTCTGGCCGTTGATGATGCGCTTGTCGGCGACGTTTACGCGCCGTGCCTGCGTTGCAGGTTTTATCGGTACTACTCTCGCAGGCGCGTCGAATGGCGTGCCCGATACCGGTGCGCGCGTGCCATCCGCCACCACCGGTTGCAGTCCCAGCGCCGGGACTCCGCTTACCGCATCTTCAAATTGCAACATCTTTAGTCTCCTTTATTGGCTTTGTGGGTGGATACCTCCGGTTTGGCGGCGGCTGCTTTATAAAATGATTGGTGCATCCGCTATTCAATCCGGTCTAGCAACAAACCCTTCTTTACTAATTCTTCAATCCCGAATCCAGCGCTACTGGCACGACTCGCATTCCGGATTATCAATCGAGCAAAACTTGGCATCGGTCGCCGGCTCAATCGGACCAGCGGGCCCGGCTGAAACGGCATTCAACTGCCCGGCCTTGCCGGTTGATTTCTCCGCCGAGGTTGCGCCCAGCGTGCGCAGGTAATAGGTGGTTTTCAAGCCACGCACCCACGCGAGCTTGTAGGTCTCGTCGAGCTTCTTGCCGGAGGCGCCCGCCATGTAGATGTTGAGCGACTGCGACTGATCGACCCACTTCTGGCGGCGCGCCGCGCATTCGACCAGCCATTTCGGCTCCATCTCGAACGCGGTGGCGTAGAGTTCGCGCACGTCCGGCGGGATACGGTCGATCTTGGAGAGTGAGCCGTCGAAGTATTTCAGATCGGCGATCATCACCTCGTCCCATAGGTTGAGCTTTTTCAGATCGCGGACCAGGAACTCATTCACCACCGTGAATTCGCCCGACAGATTGGATTTCACATAGAGGTTCTGATACGTCGGCTCTATGCACTGCGACAAGCCGGTGATGTTAGCGATGGTCGCGGTGGGCGCGATCGCGATGCAATTCGAGTTGCGCATGCCCACCTGTTTGATGCGTTTGCGCAGCGCTTCCCAATCCAGCGTGGAAGACTTGTCACAATCGACATAGCCGCCGCGTTCGTCGGCCAGCAACTGCAAGGTGTCAAACGGCAATATGCCGCGATCCCACAGCGAACCCTTGAACGTCGAATACGGCCCGCGCTCCTCGGCAAGATCGGCAGAGGCGCGATAGGCGGTGTAGGCAACCTGCTCCATCGTGCGGTCGGCGAACTCCACCGCCGCTAGCGAGCCATAGGGCACGCGCAGCATGTGCAGGCAATCCTGAAAGCCCATGATACCCAGGCCCACCGGACGGTGCTTGAAGTTGGAGTTGCGCGCCTTGTTGACGTTGTAGAAATTCAGATCGATCACGTTGTCGAGCATGCGCATCGCGGTACCGATGGTGCGTTTTAGTTTTTCCATGTCCAGACGGCCGCTGGACATATCCATGTGCGCGGGCATGTTGACCGAACCGAGATTGCACACGGCGATTTCATCGGGGCCGGTATTCAGCGTGATCTCTGTGCAAAGATTGGAGCTGTGCACAACGCCCACGTGCTGCTGCGGCGAGCGCAGGTTGCACGGATCCTTGAAGGTGATCCACGGATGCCCGGTCTCGAACAGCATGGTGAGCATCTTGCGCCACAGTTGTTGCGCGGGGACTTTTTTGTAGAGCTTCATTTCGCCGCGCACGCAACGGGCTTCGTATTCGACGTAGGCCTTCTCAAACGCCTTGCCGAATTTCTCGTGCAAGTCCGGTACGTCCGAGGGCGAGAACAGCGTCCACTCGCCGGCTTCCATCACGCGCTTCATGAACAGATCGGGAATCCAGTTCGAGGTATTCATGTCGTGCGTGCGGCGGCGGTCGTCGCCGGTGTTCTTGCGCAGCTCGAGGAACTCTTCGATGTCGAGGTGCCAGGTTTCGAGGTACGAACACACCGCGCCCTTGCGTTTGCCGCCTTGATTGACCGCCACCGCCGTATCATTAACGACCTTCAGGAACGGCACCACGCCCTGCGATTTGCCGTTGGTGCCCTTGATGTAGGCACCCAGCGCGCGCACCGGCGTCCAGTCGTTGCCAATGCCGCCCGCGTACTTTTGCAGCATGGCGTTTTCCTTGATCGCCTCGTAGATGCCATCGAGATCGTCGGACACCGTGGTGAGATAACAACTCGCCAGTTGCGAGCGGCGCGTGCCAGAGTTAAACAGCGTGGGCGTCGAACTCATGAAATCGAAACTCGACAGCACGTTGTAGAACTCGATGGCGCGCGCTTCGCGGCTGCCCTCGGGCTCGTTCAATGCCAATCCCATCGCCACGCGCATGTAGAAAACCTGCGGCAGTTCGATGCGCTGGCCTTCGATGTGCAGGAAATAACGGTCGTAGAGTATCTGCAAGCCGAGGTAGGTGAATTTAAGATCGCGGCTCGCATCCAGCGCCGCGCCCAGCGCCTTGAGATCATAGGCGCCCAGCCGCTCGTCGAGCAATTCCGCCGCGATGCCCTTCTTGATGAACTCGGGCAGATATTCGGCATAACGCGTTTTCATGTCGGCCTGCGTCGCCGGCGTGCCCAGCGTCTCCAGGC
>CAMDLH010000251.1 GCA_945901405.1 Bordetella parapertussis
CGCGGGAACGACAGGGTAGGGGTTAATCCGTGTTGATCTGCGTTAATCTGCGTCTAAAATAGTTTTGAATTTAATTCAAGGAATGCCATGACACTCCCCAACTACGAAATCTACGCCATCAAATACGCCTGGCGCGATGCCAAACGCACCGTGCACTTCGTCGGCGGCGATCCGCACGATGCACCGATGCCCATGGATTACTTCGTGTGGCTGGTGCGCAATAATGATCGCACCATCGTCATCGACACCGGCTTTACCCAATCGATGGCCGATCAACGCAAGCGCATCTTCCTGCGCTCGCCCGCCGATGGCCTCAAACTGATGGGAGTTAACGCCGCCGAAGTTAAAAACGTGGTGATTACGCATCTGCATTACGATCACGTCGGCACCTTTCAGGATTTCCCCGCCGCGCAGTTTCATTTGCAGGACGCCGAAATGGCCTACGCCACGGGCCGCCACATGCGCCACAAGCAGTTCAACCACGGCTACGAGGTTGAAGAAGTGATCGGCATGGTGCGCCTAGTCTACAAGGATCGCGTGACCTTCTACAAAGGCGACGCGGACTTGGTGCCCGGCATCAGCCTGCATCACATCGGCGGGCACACGGCGGGCCTGCAATGCGTGCGCGTGCATACCGCGCGCGGCTGGGTGGTGGTGGCCTCCGACACCAGCCACTACTACGAACATTTCGAAAAAGGCCGCGTGTTCACCACCACGTTTCATCTCGGCGATACGCTTGATGGCTACGCTCGTCTGCGGCAACTTGCTGATTCGGAAAAACACATTGTGCCCGGACACGACCCACTGGTGATGCAGCGATATCCGGCTGCTTCGGCGGAGTTGAAGGATATCGTGGTGCGGCTGGATGCGGTGCCGACCTACTGACGCAGTATTGCGAGCCATGCGTTATCATCGTCAAAACGTAGAGGAGGCGAAGTGGATCAAAACCCCATTCAGTTAAAGGCGCTATCCAATGCCAGGGTTGCGCAATATCGCGAGCAGGGATTTCTCTCGCCGGTGAATGCGCTGAGCGCGGACGAGGCGCGCGAGGCGCGCGCGCGAGTCGAGGATATCGAGGTGGCGCACGGCGGCGCATCACGCACATGGCCGCGCGCGTGGTCGCTGAAGTCGCATCTGATTTTTACGTTTCTTGACCGCATTGTGCATCACCCGAAAATCCTCGATACGGTCGAAGACATCCTCGGCCCGGACATTCTGTGCTGGTCGAGCCGCTGGTTCATCAAGGATAAAGACGACGGCGGCTTCGTGTCGTGGCATCAGGATGTGCCGTACTGGGGGCTGAATGTCGGCGAAAACATTGTTACCGCATGGGTGGCAATTTCACCCGCGACGCGCGCGAACGGCTGCATGAAGGTGATCCCTGGCTCGCACCGCTCGCTGGTGCCGCACCGCGAAGGCGTGTCGAACAACTTGCTGCTGCGCGGGCAGGAGGTCGCGGTGAGCGTGGATGAATCCAAGGCGGTTTACATGGAGCTTGGCGCCGGGCAAATGTCGCTGCATCACGGGCTGATGTTTCACGGCTCCGAGGAGAATCACGCTGACGAGCGGCGCATTGGGTTCGCCATTCGTTACATACCCACGCGCGTGAAGCCGGTGGATGGCCTGCCGCGCGACAGCGTGCAGCTTGTGCGTGGCGTGGATCGTTATCATCACTTTGATCTCGAGCCGCGGCCCACGCGCGACCTGGACACCGCCGATGTCGAGCGGCATAAAAAAGCCACCGCAACCTATGCCGAGATCAACCGGCTGGCGGTGGCAAAACATCTTGAAATGGTGGGGAGGACGCATGGATAACACTAACAACGCCACAAGGGCAGCGTCCAAAGTGTTGACGCCCGCGCAACTTGAGCGTTATCACGCCGATGGTTATTTGTTTCCGGTGCGCGCGATGCAGGCGGATAAAGCGCAGGCGTGCCTTGAGAACGTCGAGCGGTTTGAATCACGGCAAGGCGGTAAGTGGCCGCGCACGCTGTCGCACAAGCCGCACATGATTCTGACCTGGCTCGATGAGCTGATACGCCATCCCGGCATACTCGATGCGGTGGAAGACGTCATCGGCCCCGACATTCTGTGCTGGTCGAGCCGCTTTTTCATCAAGGATAAAAACGACGGCGGCTTTGTGTCGTGGCATCAGGATTTGCCGTACTGGGGTCTGGATTTCTCCGAGAATATTTTGACTGCGTGGCTCGCGTTGACACCGGCCACGCGCGAAAACGGCGTGATGAAAGTCGTGCCCGCCAGCCACCGCAAACTCGTGCCGCACAAGGACGGCGCGGCGAGCAATCTGTTGCAACGCGGCCAGGAAATCGCGCTCGCCGTCGATGAATCCAAGGCCGTGCACATGGAACTCGCGCCGGGCGAGATGTCGTTTCATCACGGTTTGATCTGGCACGGCTCGGTGGAAAATCAATCCGACGCGCGGCGCGTGGGTTACGCGATACGTTACATCCCCACGCGCGTGAAGCCGCTCGCCAGTTTGCCGCGCGACTATGTGACGCTGGTGCGTGGCGTTGATCGTTACGGACATTTCGATTTGTTGCCGCGCCCGGCGCGCGATCTCGATCCGGCGGCACTTGCATTGCAAAAACAGACCAACACGCGTGCGAATGAAATTCGCGATCTTGCCGTGAGCCAGCATCGCGCCTCGGTTGCGGGCATCGCGTAAGCTTTCGAGGCCCCTAAAAAAATTGCTTAAAAACAAATATTTACTGATATCCGCTATCCTGGCGACTCCAACGCTTGCCGCCGCGCAATCAAACTATCCGCAACGCCCCATACGCATGATCCTGCCGTTCGCGCCCGGCGGCGCGGGCGATTTTGTCGCGCGCATATTGCAGCCGCGCATGACGGAGCTTCTCGGCCAGCAGGTGATCGTCGACAACCGGCCCGGCGCATCGGGCAACCTCGGCGTTGAAGTCGCGGCCAATGCCAACGCCGATGGCCACACCATATTGCTCGGCAACATCGGCGCCATGGCGATCAATCCGAATCTGTTCAAATCATTTCCGGTGAAGCCGCTGCGTGACTTCATCGCGGTGTCGCAAGTGGTGGATGTGCCCGGCGCGATGGTGGTGCATCCTTCCGTGCCGGTGAAATCGGTGCCGGAACTCGTCGCGCATCTGAAAGCGCGGCCCGGTCAACTCAATTTCGGTTCGCCCGGCGGCGGCAGTCAAAATCGCCTGGAGATCGAAACCTTCATGAAACTCACCGGCACGCGCATGCTGCATGTGCCGTACAAGGGCGGCGCGGGGCCGGCGGTGATCGCGTTGCTTGGTAATGAAGTGCAGGTGATGTGCGTCACGTTTTCATCCGCGCTGGGCCACACCCGCGGCGCGCGCCTGCGCATGCTCGGCGTCATCGCGCCCGAACGGCTGCCCGTGATGGCCGACATGCCGACCCTGCGTGAGCAAGGCTACAAGGAAATGACCAACGGTTCATGGCAAGGCATCTATGTGCCCAAGGGCGCGCCGCCCGTGGTGACAAAAAAACTCTTCGATGCGACGCTGGGCGCCCTCAAACACCCGGATTTGATCAAACGCATGGCCGACGGCGGCGTGAGCATCGTGGCAAGCCGCTCGCCCGAAGACTTCGCGCTGTTCAACAAATCGGAGCACCAGCGTTTCGAACAATTGATCCGCGAGGCGAAGATCGAGATCGAGTAAACGTGTATTGGCGGGTTACATGCGGCAATCGCGACTTGATCTGATCGCCGTTGTCGGAGTGATTCTTGCGCGGCAGGCGGGGATCGGCCTTGAAGAGAGGTTTGCTGCGATTGCCATCGAGGCCGGTATTCGGCCATTCCGGTCGGTCGGCTGCGCCAAGTGTGCGGCAGGTGTGCAGCGGTCAGCGGACCTTGGCACCAGCGTGACATTGAAGGGCAGGTGTGACGTCCGGCCGACGTCTTCGCGTTCGTAAGTGATACCCAGTTCATCGCAACACCAGAGTACTTTTTGGGTAGTGCCAGAGGTTTTTCGTCCCAGGATTTTCAGCATCTGCGCTTCCCTATTTGAGCCGTGCTTGCCAAGTATTTCCATTGTTGTCCGCAAAACGACTGTTGGCAATGGGCACAAAACTACACTACGTCCGCCGCTCAACTCTTGATTTGCGATTAAGAACCAGGTGGTACATAATTGTTGCCGTGATTTGCTAACGGCTGCATTCGCTATGGGACGCCCCCGAGAATTTGATTTCAACGATACGCTTGAACGAGCGATGCAGACGTTTTGGGCGAAGGGCTATGAAGCGACATCGCTGGATGATCTTTGCGCCGCAACGGGATTGGGCCGTTCAAGCCTTTATGCTGCTTTTGGCGATAAACAAGGCCTATATCTAAGCGCTTTGGAACGATACGAGACTGCGGCTATAGGAAGAATCACAGCATCTTTATCCAGCAGTAAATCACCGCTTGATGGCATTGTCGCGTTCATTAATCGGATCATCGACGACATCGTGGCCGGTCCAGGCCGACGAGGCTGTTTTATCGGCAATTGCGCGGCTGAACTGGCGCGGCAAGACCGTATGGTCGCATCACACGTGCGCCACAGCATGGATCGCGTACAGAGTACTTTTCGTATGGCGATAGTACAGGCACGGGATTCGGGGCAGCTGCCAACGAATGCCGACGTCGATGCGCTTGCTGCGTTTCTGATGTCAGGTATACAGGGCTTGCGTCTTGTTGGAAAAGCCAACCCGGACCGCGCTGTGCTTAAAGACATTGCGAAGGTTATGCTGCGCTGCATCGAACAATAATTTTTTATCAGTTTTGGACTATCCAGTTCATAACCGCGAAAAGCGCAAAACGTTTAATCGCATTATTCGTAGCACCAAATCAAAGAAAGGATTGCCCCATGGTTCGACTCGCAGACCTCCCAGCATCAGACAAGGAGAATATGCTCAAGAAGGTTCCGACGCTGCCGCGCTTTGAGCAACGCCCCTGGGCGCGCGGCCCAAAGCTTGCGCAGCGCAGGGTAGCAATTGTTAGCACTGCGGGCTTGCACGCGCGCGGCGACCGGCCGTTCGGTAGCGGTGGCATGGACTATCGGGTAATTCCCGGCGACATCGACGCTGGTGATCTGATCATGAGCCACATGTCAGTGAACTTCGATCGCAGCGGATTTCAGGAAGACTGGAATGTCGCGTTTCCGCTGGATCGCCTGAAGGAACTCGCACGCGAAAAAGTAATCGGCTCCGTCGCGGCATTTCACTACTCATTCATGGGCGCAGTGTCGCCGGTTACGAACTACGAATCCAAAGCAGCCGAGCTCGCGCAATTGCTGCGTAACGACAACGTTGACGCTGTATTGTTATCGCCCGTTTGACCCAACTGCACGTGCGCCGTCGGCGCACTCGGTCACTACCTCGAAGCTGCGGGTATTCCTACTACGCAAATCAGCCTGGTGCGCGAGCATACCGAAGCGCTCGCACCTCCGCGCGCGCTTTGGGTGCCGTTCATGCTAGGACGCCCATTTGGCGTTCCAAACGACGCTGCGTTTCAAAAAAAAGTGCTGCTCGCCGCGCTGCAATTGTTCGAACGAGAATCTGGCCCGGTACTGGAAGACTTTGCACAAGATGCACCGCATCAAAAGTTGAGTCCACCGCCGGAGAATCTGGTATGCCCGGTCAGCTTCCCACGCATGCAGGCCGAGGGCACACTGGCAGAAAAGCTCGCTGATGAAGTTTCGCAACTGCAAGCGTGGCACGAGGTGGCCGTCAAGCATCGTGGCCGCACGACGCTGGGTGTTACTGGAATGCAGCCGCTGCAAATCGTGGATTACCTCTTGGCCTGGCTCGACGTTCAACCACCGCAGCCATATCGCACCGACATTTCGCCCGGCGACGCGCTCAAGCAGGCGTGCGATGAACTCAAGGCATTCTATCTGGAAGCGAAGTCGGTGCAACCGGGACAGCACTCGGCAGCCAGCATTCAGGAGTGGTTCTGGATGGAAACCGCACTCGCTCAGGCCATTGTTCAGATACGCGCGATCGCCGCCAACAGCACGGAGCCGTCCGCAAAAACTATTGCCGTCATGAGTTTGATCCCACGAGCTATGGAAGCAGCGCTGAAACGCGCGACTAACGCGAACCCCGCCTAATCACCCCCCCCCGAAAGGAGCACATCATGAGCAGTCAAGCAGAGCCCGGCCCAGGCGTCACCTTCATGGGCGAAAGACCAAGCATCGACGCGCCCGAACTACCCAGTAAACCGTACGAATTTGTAATGGAGACCGAAGTCGAGTCTCTGGATAAAATGCACAAAGTGGGACGGCACCGTAAATTCGAGATCCATGTCGATGAGCCTGCCCATCTCAAAGGCGACGATAACTATCCTCAGCCCCTCATTTATGTTGCCACAGGCTTGGGGGCCTGACTGCTTACCCAGGTGTCGCGGTACGCGACCATGACCAAAACGAATGTCACTAAGGCCAAAGTGCGGGTATTGATTCACTGGTACCTTACCGGATCAGTGATCAAGGGTACGGTCGATAGCGGCTGCAAGGAAGTGGAAACGCATCTTGAGGTTGAATCGGATGACGACCCTGAAAAAGTCCAGCATGTTATCCGCTGTGCAAAAAAAGGCTGCTTCGCCGAGCAAATGGTCGTAAAGCCCGTACCACTGACGGGATCCATTAAGATCAACGGGCAACCGTTCGAACTGTAAGGATACGGTCCCGCCGACGGAATTCATAACCGTTGGCATCAAAGATTGACTACACGCAATGCATGCGGCGTGCTTACGATCGAATTGACAGAAGGAGAATTGTACTGATCCTTCGCAGGCCCAAATGGGCACTGACTATCTTGGCGCTAAGCACGGTGGGAACGCTGAGCGCTCAAACCTATCCGGCCAGATCCGTACGGGTAATTGTCGGCTACCCTGCCGGCGCTGGTAATGACGTGGTTGGCCGCCTGGTGATGGCAGAGTTGTCTAAGCGTTTTAGCCAACAGGTTATCATGGACAATCGGCCGGGCGCTTCCGGCAACATTGGCGCCGAAATCGTCGCACGCAGCGCGCCCGATGGCTACACCCTGCTTAACGCGCCAGGTTCGATTGCCATGTCCTACAGTCTCTTTCCCAAGCTGCCCTACGCCCATGCTCGCGCGTGATGTGATCGGCACCAACGGCATCATCGCCTATGCGGAGGTCAATCCGGACTTCACCCAACGCCCAGATCCCTCGGAAGTCCTGCCTGTAATCGACAAGCTTCGCACCACCGCCATCGCCTGAACCCGGAGCCCACCATGATCAAATTTTATTTTCATCCCACACCCAATCCCGCGAAAGTCGCCCTCTTCCTCGAGGAATCCGGCTTGCCGTATGAAACCATTCCGGTCGACACTAGTAGTACGTTCCATTAAAACAAATACACATTAAGTCACACCCAAGTCAAACTTGTTCCAGCGGAAAACGACCGGAGAGGCGTTGAACTCTTCAATACCCTTCAGGATTCGCGCCTTCAGTTCTTCGACGGACGCTACGCGGATGTGGCGCAGGAAGGTTCT
>CAMDLH010000252.1 GCA_945901405.1 Bordetella parapertussis
ACATTGCATGGGTTCCCGCCTGCGCGGGAACGACAGTGTTGTTTGGAACACTTTTCGTAGACCGAGCCGAATGCCGGCGATCAGTGCCCTTCGAGCTTACCCGCCAGCTCGGGATCAAACTTGCCATCGATCAGAATAAACGCGATGTCACACGGCGCATTCGAGCGATTGCTCCACGCGTGATTGGTGCCGCACTGAATCATCATGTCGCCCTGCTTCAACAGCACCTCGGTGTCGTCGAGCACGCAGTAGATTTCGCCCGAGAGAATCAGCACGTAATCTATCGTCTCGGTGCGATGCATCAGCGGGTGCCGCCCGTTCTTGCCGAAGGTGGAAGCCTGTTCGTTGCCGAGTGCCGCGAAGAGTTTTTTCGACTGCTCCGCGTTCATGTTGCGTATCTCGGGGCCTTCGGGCATCACGCGGTTGATGCGAAACACTGTGCCGTTTTTCTCCGGCATCTGGCGGCGCGGCCCCAGCGTGGGTTCGGGGTGTTGCGCCACCACCGGCGTGGGCGTGGCGTTGGTGCGCCAGATGTCGGTGGACACATAACCAGGCCGCGCCGGGTTGGTCATCACAAACGGCGCGGGGCCGTCGGATAAAGCAATGGCCTTGCCGTTTTCGTCGTGGCCTGTCACTACGCGTCGAACCATGATTGCTCCTTGGTTTTTTATTGGTGAAAAACGCATTATCCCCGAAAACCCGCGGTTGCCGTCGTCGCGCAAGCAGAAGCCTTTGAAATACGCAACATCCATGTGATATACTTTTGATATCACTTTGATTGATTGCAATAACGCCATGCCCGCCCAAGCCAAATCACCCACAACCTCCACAACCGCCCGCCGCAGAAAACCCGCCCAGGCCGGCATCCTGTTGCGCTATCGCGAGAAAGATTCCGCATTGGGCGTTTCGCGCGAAACGGCGATCAATCTTGCCGAGTCGCTTGGCGTTTCCGAGACGCAGGTTATCCATGTCGCCCTGGCACAGTTGGCGCGGCAGACGCTGCCACGTTACGAGGTGGATAATGGCCCGCTCACCGGCGAACAACTTCGCGCCATCGAAAAGCAGGTTCCGCAACAAGGATTTCGCAGCTCGCGCAAGCGCCTTTTTTGATGGTGGCGCGAAACTTTGCACCACCGGACGCGGGCGATATCGTGTGGTGCCGCTTTCCACATGAAGGGTTTGTCAAACCCGGCCCGAAGCCACGCCCGGCGCTGGTGATTGATGTAGGCTCATTGCGCGGCGAGCCTGCGGTTGAAGTGCTATACGGCACCAGTCGAAAGATTAACGCGGTCTATCCCGGCGAGTTTGCAATCACGCCCGCGGACGGCAGCGCCTATACCCTCTCAGGGTTGAGTTACCCAACCAAATTCAACACGCCGCGTTCGGTATTTTTACCTTACAACGACATGTGGTTCGCGCCCGCGCCCGGCGCGCCTTACGGACAAACACCCAAGCTGGGCGTGCTACACCCCAGCCTGTTGCCGCGTGTTGCAGCGGCGGCACGCAGGAAGCGCCACTGAATTTCGCCCTTCACAATGACGTGCTATCTTTGTAACGATCGTTATTTCATGAAAGCCATCCTGATGAAAACTGCCTGCGCCGTATCCACGTTGCTTGCCGCCGTCACCATTGCCCTGCCTTTAGCTCACGCCCAGCCCGCCCAGCCCACGCAAACCACGAAGTGGCCAACCAAATCCGTGCGCGCCGTCGTGCCGTTCGCGCCCGGCGGCGGCACGGATGTGATGGCGCGCATCATCGCGCCCAAGCTAGCCGAGGAATTCGGTCAGCCCATGGTGATCGACAATCGCACGGGTGCGGGCGGCTCGATCGGCGTGGAGATGGTGGTGCGCGCTAATCCCGACGGCTACACCATACTCATCGGCGCGTCGAGTTATGCCTCCAACGCGGCGCTCTACAAGCTGCCGTACGATCCGATCAAGGGTTTTGCGGCGGTGTCGCTGCTCGCGCGCGGGCCATTCGTGCTGTCGGTGCACCCGTCGATGAAGGCCATGAATCTGAAAGAATTCATCGATCTCGCGCGCGCCAAGCCTGGTGCGTTTACTTTCGGCTCGTCGGGCACCGGCAGCGTGCCGCATCTTGCAACCGAGTTGTTTCGTCAGATGGCGAAACTCGACATGACCCACGCGCCGTACAAGGGCGATGCACCGGCGATCACCGACCTGTTGGGCGGGCATATCCAGATTTATTTTGGCGGCCTGCTGGTGATGGCCTCGCACATCAACGCTGGCAAACTGCGCGGGCTGGCCGTCACCACCGAAAAGCGCTCGCCGGCCATGAACGATCTGCCCGCGATCAGCGAACTGGTGCCCGGCTATTCATCCACCACCTGGTTTGGCTTGTGGGCGCCGGTGGGCACGCCCAAGGACATCATCGCGCGGCTCAACCAAGCGGCGGGCCGCGCGCTCAAACTGCCCGATGTGCAGGAACGCCTGCGCTCCAACGGCTATGAGCCCGGACACAACTCGCCCGAGGCGTTCAATCAATTCATCGCCGAAGAAATCGCCAAGTATTCGCGCGTGGTCAAGGCGGGGAATATTCGGGTGGAGTGATCCACGCGGTTTCCCCTCACCCTAACCCGGCCCCTCGCTTCGCTCTCCCCGCACGCGGGGCGAGGGGACAGTGAATTGGAAATGTAAAGATACCTTCCCCCCTTCGCATGCGAGGGAAGGTGAAGTGTCCAACGACTACTGCTTAAACACCACCGGCGCCAGCGTGTTCTGGTCGATCATCACGTCGATCAGCGCGGGCTTGCCGCTGGCCAGCGCGCGTGTAATCGCGCCTTCGAGATCGCCGGGTTTGGTGACGCGCTCGCCATACGCGCCGAACACTTTCGCCAGATCGCCGAAGTTCGGATTCTTGTAATCCACTGCGAAGAAGCGTCCGCCGAAATGCTCGTTCTGGAACGCGCGCTCGTTGCCGAGCCCCTCATCGTTGAAGATTACATGCACCACGGGGATGTTTTCGCGCACCGCGGTTTCGAGTTCGCCGATATTGCACATGATGCCCATGTCGCCGGAAGCTGAAATCACCGGCCGATCCGGGCATGCGAGTTTTGCGCCCAGCGCTATCGGGAATGAACCACCCACCGACGCCCAGTCGTCAATGCACTGAAACGTAAATGGCTCGTAGCTCTTGAAGTAGCTCCTAACATGCTTGCCGCCGTTGCCGGCATCAACCACGCAGATGCCGTTTTTCGGCAAGGCCTTGCGGATGCAATGCGCGACCCACTGTGATTGAATCGGCACCGCATCGGGTGTCAACACACCGTTGAGTTCGGCGTCGAAATCGGCGCGCGCCTTGACGACATCAATCCACGGCTTACGCGCTGACGATTTACCTGCCCGCTCGGCAAGCCCCTTGATAAAACTCGCCGACGAGCCAGCAACACCCATCTCCACCGGGAACACGATACCGATCTGCCCCGGTGCTGACGTGTGATGAATGATCTTCGCGTCCTTGCTGAACACGCCATATTTGTACATGGTCGAGAACACGTCGAAGTGCGAGCCGATGGCGACGATGACATCCGCTTTGGGCGCATTTTTATTGGCACTGCTGAAACCATTGCGCCCCAGCGGGCCAAGTGCGAGCGGATGCGTTGACGGAAATCCATCGGGCGAGTACTGCAACACCGCGACGGGTATGCCGGTTGCGGTGGCGAGTTTTTCCATGTCAGCGATGACTTTCTCCTTCATCACTCCGCGGCCCACCACGAATAGCGGACGTTCTGCCTTGCTGATCAGCGCCCAAGCTTCATCGAGCTGCGCGGGGTCGCTCACCGCCGGCACTGTGGCACGGTACGCCGCCGGTGCAATCGGCTCCGGCTTCACCATTTGCAGCATCACTTCGTTCGGCGCTTCCAGATGCGTCGGCCCCTGCGGCTCGGTCAGCGCCACGCGAAACGCCTTCCGCACCATCTCCTGTATGCGCTCCGGATACGGAATGCTGTAGGCCCATTTGGTAATCGGCTTCATGAACGGAATCTGGTCGAGATCCTGCGTCGCGTCGCGCTCGCGCATGTCACTCTCCTGCACGCCGCAAATGCTGATCAGCGGCACGTTGCCCTTGTTGGCGGCGGCGATTGCGGTCACAAGATTGGTGAGTCCCGGCCCCTCGGTTGCGGTGACCACTGCCGGCGCGTTGCGCGCGCGCGCAAAGCCATACGCCATGAACGCAGCGCCCTGCTCGTGACGCGTGAGGATGAAACGTATCTGCGGCGTTTCGCGCAGCGCGTCGAGAAACGCAAGATTCTGCGTGCCTGGAATACCAAAGACGTGATCGATGCCTTCGCGCAGCAAGCCATCCACCAGCGCGCGCGATCCGGTGATCGTGCCAGTCTTATTGTGTTCGGTGCCGTCCATTGCCCTACTCCTATATAAATAAAATAGTCAATAAAAACAATTGCTTACGGAATATCACTACGTTAGCGCAAATGTTTGTTGAAGAAATCCACCGTGCGCTGCCACGACAGTTTCGCCGCCGCTTCGTCGTAGCGCGGCGTGGTGTCGTTGTGAAAACCGTGCTGCGTGTTTGGGTACATGAACATCTCGTAACGCACGTTGTTTGCTTTCAACGCCGCTTCGTAAGCAGGCCAACCATCGTTGATGCGCGGGTCTTCCGATGCGTAATGAATCATCAACGGCGCTTTGATTTTGGCCACATCCGCGGCGGCGGGCTGCGGCCCGTAGAACGGCGCCCCGGCGCCCAGGTCGGGCAGTCGCGTCGCGAGCAGATTAACGAATCCGCCGCCGCTGCAGAACCCCACCGCGCCGATCTTGCCTGTACATTCCGGACGTGTCTTGAGAAACTCCGCGCCGCTTACAAAATCCTCGATGCGCTTCTTGCCGTCGAGCTTTGCGTACAGGTCGCGCGCTTTGTCCTCGTCGCCGGGGTAACCGCCCAGCGGAGTCAGCGCGTCCGGCGCAAAGGCCACAAAGTTCAGCAGCGCAAACCGGCGCGGAAGATCCTCGATGTACGGACTGAGTCCGCGGTTTTCGGAAATCACGTAAACGCCGGGTAATTTGCCGCTCATGTTTGCTGGACGCACATAGTAGCCGCGTATCTTGCCGTTGCCCTGCGGCGATGGGTATTCAACATACTCGGCGCGTATGCGTGGATCGTCTTTCTTGACCTGCTGCGCCCAGGCAAAATTCGGTTGCAGGCTTTCGAACATCGCCGCGGCGGTGAAGCTGCCCACCGCAAACTTGGCGGCGCCATCGAGAAAATCGCGCCGGCTCATAGAGCCGTGTACATAACCATCGAACAGCCGCAGTACCTCCGGCGGATAATCACTCGCTTTTTTACGTTCCATTCGCAATCTCCTTGGATACTTGCTTGCCAACGCGAAAGCTTCCGTCAGCGGCGCGCCCCAGTCAAGCGAAGTTGCGCATCGTGGCGGCGGCGAGGGGTAAAATGCTCAGCCTGAGGCACATATCCTGGCATAGCCCGACCGAAGGGAGCATCCGATGACGACAAGCCTGACCAGAATTCTGACGGTTTTCCTCGTGGCGCTGGCGCTGCCCGCCATGGCACAAAAAAGCGCCGAGCAGCGCATCGCGCTGGTCATCGGCAACAGCCAGTACAAGGATTCGCCGCTGCCCAACCCGGTCAACGATGCGCGCGCCATTGCCAAGGCGCTGGCCGACTCGGGCTTCAAGGTGACGAAAAAAGAAAACGCTGGGCAAAAGGAAATGCAGCTCGCCATGCGTGAATTCGGCGATGCGCTCAAAGCTGGCGGCGTGGGCCTGTTCTATTACGCAGGCCACGGCATGCAGGTGAAGGGACGCAATTTTCTGATCCCGGTCGATGCACAGATACAGCGCGAGGACGAGGTCGCCTACAACAGCGTCGATGCAGGCCAGGTGCTCGACAAGATGGAGGCGGCGAATAACCGGCTCAATATCGTGATCCTTGATGCCTGCCGCAACAACCCCTTCGCGCGCAGTTTTCGCTCGGGCGGCGCGGGCCTTGCGCAGATGGATGCGCCAGTGGGCACGCTGATCGCATTCGCCACCGCGCCCGGCTCGGTGGCGAGCGACGGCGAGGGCGTGAACGGCCTATACACGCAGCACCTCTTGAATTCGATGCAAAAGCCCGGCGTGAAAATCGAGGACGTGTTCAAGAACGTGCGCGCCAGCGTGCGCAAGGACTCGGGCGGCAAGCAGATTCCGTGGGAGAGCACTTCGTTGGAGGGCGATTTTATTTTTGTGCCGCAGCCGCCGGCGCCATCCGTCGCGGTTAGTGCGGCGCCAGCGGCGTCCACGGGGAAAATCGACAGCATTCCGCTTCCGCAACTGAACGTTGGAGACAATTGGCAATTCCAGGTTATCGATATGTTGAGCGGTTCGGTAACGGAGAAATTCACGCGCCGGCTGACCAACACCACCGCCGACGAATTGCGCTTTGGCGGTTACATCACCGATAAATCAATGAACCTGGTGCGCCGGGTGAGAGACGGTAAGACTATATCGTCGTGGACGCCTAAACGGCCGAACTTCGACTTCCCCTTGCAGGTTGGCAAAAAATGGGCCGCGACGGGTATCATCGACAACGAGCGGTTGTCCTCGGAACACGCGTTTTCCTTCAGGGTGATACGCCAGGAGCAGATCGTGGTGCCCGCCGGCGTGTTCGACACGCTGCGCGTCGAGGGTTCGTCAAAATACAAGACCAAAATGAAAAAAGACGGCACGAGCGGCGAGGGCATTAGCGCGCATCGCTACTGGTTTAGCCCGGCGATCGGGCATTACATTGCCTATGAATTCGAGGAGTCGAACTGGAAAGGCGTTATCAACAAGAAAGAACGCACGGAACTGCTGTCGTATAACCGCGACGGCAAAAAATAGCCGGAGAGCACCGATGGCAAAACTGCGCGTGGCGAAAAGCTTTATCGAACATCAGTTGTTCGGCGGCGCGTTAAGCCCCGTCAGCATCGACAACATACACATGTCGATCGACGGCTATGTCGTGTTCGACATCTCCGGCGGCTGCGTGCCGGATGTCGAATGGGTGAACAGCGTGGTTTCAGAGCCGGAGAAGAAGCTGGAGTTCAAGCCGGATTAACGTGTTGCGCCCCCGCGCAGCTCACGCACGGCCCCATCCATATCCGTCATTCCGGCGAAGGCCGGAATCCAGTGCGTAATCCAATCCGAAGGATCTAACTTCGATCAGTGCATGCTTCGCATGAATGCACGATACTGGATTCCGGCCTTCGCCGGAATGACGATTGGTGTTGAAGCACTGGCACTTGATGCCAATGCCCGAGCGCCCGCCTAGCAGCCTGTCGGACTTAACGAAAAAGCTTCGCACGATTCGACAGGTGATGCGCGCAATGAATTTCCACACGTCCGTTTGCTCGCTGTTTAATGCGGCGCACACCGGACATTCTGGTACGTTTGAGCACCTTTGTCGGATACT
>CAMDLH010000253.1 GCA_945901405.1 Bordetella parapertussis
TCATCCCAGGTTACCCACCGGGGTGCTCGCCTCCCGCCTGAAAGAGGCGGCGGGCCGCACCCCCGTGGATAACCTTTTGGCCGAGGTGACTCCCCCAAAAACCCGAAAAACCACCCACAAATACCCGTCACGAAGCAAAAATAAAAACATCCTTCGTATCGGCGCGCTTTTGAGTCTGACGCTGTGCGCGTCCGGCGTGTGTATTGCCGCCGAAAGTTATCCCGTCAAAACGGTGCGCGTAGTTACTCCGTTCGCGCCCGGCGGCGGCACCGACACGGTTGCCCGCGTGGTGGCGCATCAATTCGCGGAGCAGCTCGGCAAATCGTTCATCGTCGATAACCGCACGGGGGCGAGCGGCGTCATCGCGCACGACATCGTAGCCAAGGCCGCGCCCGACGGCCACACGCTGTTGATCATCAATGCCGCGTTCACGATCGTGCCGGGCGTATTCAAATCGTTGCCGTACGACTCTATCAAAAGTTTCACGCCGATCGCGGAAATTCTGCGTGCGCCCAACGTGCTGGTCGCACACCCCTCGGTCAACGTGCACACACTGAAGGATTTCATCGCGGCGGCGCGTGCCTATCCCGGAAAATTTAACTTCGGCTCAGGGGGTGCTGGCAGCGCGCTGCATCTGTACGGCGAACTTTTCAAGACCGCCACCAAGGTTGAACTCACGCACATTCCGTTCAAGGGCGGCGGCGACAACATGGCCGGCTTGCTGAGCGGCCAGGTGCACATGAACATCACGCAGTATCAGGCCAACGTGATCGCGCTGATCAAAAGCGGCCGGCTGCGCGCGTTCGCGGTAACCACCGACGGCAAACGCTCCCCCGCGCTGCCCGACGTGCCGTCGATGAGCGAAGCGGGTGTAGCCGGCATGGCGATTTACTCGTGGGCCGGATTGCTCGCTCCGGCTGGACTGTCAAAGGCGCTTGCAACCCGGCTGCATGGCGAAATCGGGAAGATGCTCGCGGTAACTTCGGTGCAAGAACGCTTTGCAGCGCAGGATGCAGAACTGGTGGGCAGCCGCCCGGAAGAGTTTGCGAAGTTGTTACGCAGTGAAATTCAGCGCTGGGGCGAGGTGGTGCGGACCGCGGGGATTAAGGCGAATTGATAGGTAACTATTCTGGTTCGATTGCAAGAAGACATCCTCACCGCAGAGGCGCAGAGACGTAGAGGTTACGCAGAGAGCTGATTTTCTCTGCGGGGGTTCTCTGCGCCTTTGCGCCTCTGCGGTGAAGGGTTTCAAAACATCTGAATAGCCCCGTAGATAAACGCAATCCATCACAAACGCAGTCCGACACCCACGGAACTGGCGCTTATTTTGTGATGGGTTTCACCCATCCTACGGCTATACGATTTGCGTCTCAAATACACGCCACCGCATAAGCATCATGCACGCCCTTGGGCAGCCGGTACTCGCTCCACGACGCGCCTGAATCCTGTGTGCCGAACACCTGCCCGCCGCGCGTGATGCCGTAGATTTGCGCGGCGTCGCGCGGGTGCGTGCATACGGCCATCATGGTCGATTCGGCCTTGATGCCGCGGTCGATGCGTGTCCAGGTTTTTGCAAGGTCGTCGCTGCGAAACAGCGTGCCGTCCTGACTGAACGCCGCCGGCGACAGGCAGGCGTACATCACTTTCGCATCGTGCGGCGAGACGATGACATCGCGGCAATAGACCAGTGGCGAGAAGCGTCCGACGTTGGTGTCATGCCACGTCGTGCCGCGGTCGTCGCTGCGAAACAGGCCCATGCGGATGGCGAGAAACGCGGTGTCGGGCAGCGCCGGACTGATGGCGAGCGCGTGCGAGTCGAGCATGCCTTCGGCGTTGCCGCAGTGGCGGCCGCCGACGTTGCTTTGATATTGCTTTTGCTCGGCGAATTTGAAAAGCGGCGCGGATTTGTCCGTCCACGTCTCGCCGCCGTCGGCGCTGTGGATCACGCCGCTCACTTCAAGCGCGGCGTACACGTCATCGGGGCGGCTTGGGTCGGCGGTGATGCGGATGGTGCGCGTCTCGAAGCCTTCGCGCTCGCAGTGCGCGGGCGATTTTGCATTGGGCAGACGATGCCAGTTGTCGCCACCGTCAAGGCTGCGATACAGCGCAACGGGCGCCGTGCCCGCGTACAAAATATTGTGCCGCGTAGGGTGCAGCGACATCGTCCAGATCACCGCGTTGCGATCGGGGAAACCCAGCCGCTCCCAACTGTCGCCGCCGTTGGTGCTGCGATACGGGCCGTCTTGCGTGCCCACGTAAATCACCTCTGGGTTGACGGGATGAACGACGATGGCGCGCACTTCAACCTTGTCGGGCAGGCCCTTGGTGAGCGCCTCCCACTCGCCATCGCCCGGCGTGCGGCGAAACAGACCGCCGCGCAATTGTTCGCCCGATCTTGAAACCGAATATCCCGCGCCCGCGAAGATGCGTGATTTGCCATTGTTTGCCATGTCAAACCTCGTTGTTCATAAGTTATTGATAATAAACGATAATTTCTACTGCGTTCAGTATGCCTTGATGCCCTGCTTTTGAATCAGCGGCACCCACTTTTTCTTTTCCGCCGCGAGATACGCGGTCAACTGCGCAGGCTCGCCGCCCATGAGATTGCTGCCAACCTGCGTCATGGTCTTGCGGAATTCAGACTCCTGAAAAATCGCGTTGATCGTCTGGTTAATGAAGTTGATGACGTTCACCGGCGTTCCCGCCGCCACCAGCACACCGTGCGGCACGCCGGAATAAAAATTGCCGATGCCGCCTTCGTCGAACGTCGGCACTTCCGGCAGCGGCGCGGCGCGCGCCTTGGCCGCGATGCCCAGACCACGCACGCGCCCGCCGCGAATGTGGCCCAGTGCCGATGCGCCGTTGTCGAACAGCATTTGAATTTCGTCACCCAGCATCGCCGTGATCGCGGGCGCCGCACCCTTGTAGGGAACATGCATGATGTCGATGCCGGCCACGGTCTTGAACAACTCACCGGCCAGATGCAGCGACGTGCCCTGCCCGCCCGAACCAAAATTCACCTTGCCCGGCTGCGACTTCGCGTGGGCGATGAGCTCTTGCAATTTACCGGCGCGATTCGCGGCGTTGACCAGCAGAATGTGCGGCGTATCGCTCACCAGTATCACCGGCGCGAAATCGCGCTCGGCGTTGAACGGCAGCTTTGCATACAGCAATGGATTGGTCACCAGTATCGGCAGCGACGCGAAGAACAGCGTGTAGCCGTCGCGCTCGCTGGCGGCCACCGCCTGCGCCGCCGAGTTGCCCGCGCCGCCCGCGATGTTGTGCACGATGACCGGCTGCTTCCAACGATTGTTCAGCCGCTCCGCCAGCCGCCGCGCGGCAAGATCGGAACCGCCGCCCGCCGCAAACGGCGCGATTACGCGCACCGGGCGCGACGGGTAATCCTGCGCGGCTGCAATTGAAGCGCCGCCCAGCGCGGCCATTGCCAAAACAGCGGCCGCCGTTGTTTGCCCGCGAGAAGTAACCGTCGATACGCTCATGCGCTGCTGCCTGGACATAGGGTGAGATGGAGGGAGATGGGGTGAGAATTAACAGGGAGGCCCGAAGGTTAAGCAGGTATCGTAATGCGGTCAAGATTGATTGCATGCTGTCGTACAATTCGCCGCAGGCGGCCCCATCCGCAACCACAGGCTCATTCCACTTGCCGAAAATACGCGCCATCACCTTCGATCTGGACGACACGCTGTGGCCGGCCATGCCCACCTTTGTGCGCGCGGAGCAGCGCGCGCATGCGTGGCTGACAGCGCATGCGCCCGCGGTCGCCGCGCAATGGTCCATCGAGCAATTGCGCGAACTGCGTTTTGCCATCTTCGACAAACAACCCGAACTAAGACATGATTTCCTGCGCGTGCGGCGCATGGCCATGCACACTGCGTTTGAGCAATGCGGCATGACCGGCGCGAGCGCGAGTGCGTTAATCGAAAGCGCGCTCACGATCCACACGGCCGCGCGCAACGAGGTTGATCTGTACCCGGAAGTGCGCGATTGCCTCGAACGCCTGTCGCGACGCTACGCGCTGGCGTCGCTCACCAACGGCAACGCCGACGTGGCCCGCATCGGCATTCGCCATTACTTCAAGGCCATCGTTTCCGCGCACGCGCACGGCATCAGCAAGCCCGACCCGGCGCTGTTTCACATCGCCTGCCGCGAACTCGCGTGCGAGCCGGATGAAGTCGTGCACGTGGGCGACGATGTTGAACTGGACATACGCGGCGCACGCGCGGCGGGGCTGCACGTGGTATGGATGAATCGCGGCGATGCCGCGTGGGCGGGTAACGACGTTCCGGCGGCAGTGAATGATTTGCTGGGACTGGAGCGGTGGCTCGATTAATGAGCCGGATAAAGGCGCACCACTGAAGGAGGAATCCGCGCGTGAACACACGAAACAGAGTAGCCATCGTCACCGGTGCTGGACGCGGCCTCGGCCGCACCATGGCACTGGGCTTGCTCAATCACGGTTTATCCGTGGTGGCGGTTGACCGAGACCGCGAGCCGCTGGCTGAACTCATGCAAAGCGTGCCGGATTTAAAAGCGCGACTGGCAACCCTTGCGCAAGACCTCACCACCGCTGACGCCGCTGAAAACGTCGAGCACGCCGCGCTCGATGCGTTTGGCCGCATCGACATCCTCGTCAACAACGCCGGTATGGGGCAATCGGTGCTGTGGCCCGATCACTGGAACAATCCACTGCGCTTCTGGGATATCGAACTCGATCAGTGGAAGAAATTTTTCGAGATCAACACCCACGCGATGTTCATGATGTCGCGCATGGCGGTGGCGCACATGGCGCCCGCGCGCTGGGGCCGCATCATCAACGTCACCACCAGCCTGGGCAGCATGCTGCGCGCGGGCTTCGCGCCCTACGGCGCATCCAAGGCCGCGGCCGAATCGCTAAGCCGCATCATGGCGGCGGAACTCGCCAACACCGGCGTCACCGTCAACGTGTTAACCCCCGGCGGCCTCACCAACACCGCGGCCAATCCCGGCGCGCCGTTTGACCGCGCAAAGATGATACAACCCGAAGTCATGCTGCCGCCGCTGCGCTGGCTGGTGTCGGATGACTCCTCTGCCACGACCGGCCGCCGCTTCGTTGCCACGAGATGGGACACGAGTTTGGCGCCAGGTGACGCGGCGGCGAAATGCGCTTCGCCCGCGGCGTGGTCGGATGAAGGCAGCAAGCCGGTGGAACCGGAGCGGATTGCGTAACCGGGGTGGTTAAAGTATAAATACGCGGCGCAGTGATTGAAACTGCTTCATCATCACGATTGCCAGTCAGGCCATGATAGGGGAATCGGGGAATCGGGGAATCGGGGAATCGGGGGAAAATCATGCATAGCGACCAGATAGAGATACGCCCGATCACCGGCAATATCGGCGCGGAGATCCACGGCGTTAATATCGCCGCCAACCCGAGCGATGAAATCATCGCCCAGGTGCGCCAGGCGCTGCTCGATCATTGCGTGATCTTTTTCCGCGATCAGGAATTTAACGTGGAGCAGCACAAACAATTCTCGCGCCGCTTCGGGGAGATTTTTCTGCACCCGAATCATCAGGGCTTGACCCGCGACCCCGGGGTCGTCGACAACGTGCGTGACCCGGGTGATGAGCGGATCGTCGGCGAGGATTGGCACAGCGACACCACCATGGTGGAGGAGCCGCCGATGGGCGCCATCCTGTACGCGGCGGAAGTGCCGCCATACGGAGGCGATACCATGTTCGCAAATCAGTGTCTCGCCTACGAGGCGTTGTCCAGTGGCCTCAAGCGCACGCTGGAAGGGTTGCGGGCCGTGCATACCGACCGCAAGGTTGCCGGGCCGCAGGCGGGGATGAACGCCAAGCGCACGACCAAGGTTCGCGAGGACGCCAATTGGCGGCAAACGATCAACATGCATCCCGTGGTGTGCACGCATCCCGAAACGGGCCGCAGGTATTTGTTTGTCAACGCCGCTTATACCGTGGGGTTTGAGGGTTGGAGCGAGTCGGAGAGCAAGCCTTTGCTTGACTATCTGCTGGAGCATGGGCACCGGCCCGAATTTACCTGCCGGTTCCGCTGGGAGAAAGGCTCGGTCGCGTTCTGGGACAATCGTTGCACCAAGCACATCGCAGTGCACGATGCCAGCAAGTTTCGCCGCGTGATGCGGCGCATCCAAATCGCCGGTACACGTCCGCTTCCGGCGTGAATCGTACCGGGCAGGGAACGGAATCACGCCGCATGATTGGAGTACTTGCGGCGATAGCTTGTCTTGCGCTGTGCTGGGTGTTACCGGCCGGGGCGCAAATCTACCCCGTCAAGCCGGTTCGTTTCCTCGTACCGTTCCCCACCGGAGGCGGCACCGATGCCTTCGCACGCATCATGGGAAGTAATCTCGCCGAGGCCTTGGGCCAGCAGGTCGTCGTCGAAAACCGTCCCGGCGCGGAAGGCAACATCGGGACGGCTTTGGGAGCCAAGGCGCAGCCCGACGGCTATACGATGGTGTTTGCGCATCTGAGCACGTTCGCGGTCAATCCATGGTTGTTCCGTAATCCCGGCTATGATCCGATCAAGGACTTTGCGCCCGTCACGCTAGGCACTACCCAACCGTGGCTGCTGGTAGTCAACCCTTCTGTGCCGGCGAAATCGATGAAGGAGCTGGCAGCACTCGCCAGGCAACGTCCGGGGAAACTGAACTTTGCGTCCGCTGGTTCGTCGGCCGCGCAGATGGCAGGCGAATTTTTCAAACAAATTACCGGAACCGACATAGTGCACATAGCGTACAAAGGCGCTTCTGTCGCGATGATCGACGTGATGGCTGGAAACATCGACATGCTGTACTCGTCGCCCGCCGGCCCAACGCCCCATGTGCGCAGCGGCAAGTTGCGAGCGCTCGGCGTTACCGGCCCGAAACGCCTCCCGGCCCTGCAAAACGTTCCCACCATCGGCGAATCCGGATTTCCGCATTTCGACAAAGTCACTGGATGGTACGGTGTCGTAATGCCGGCCGCCACGTCGAAGGAGATCGTCGTCAAGCTCAATACCGAAATTGTGCGAGTACTGCGGCTGCCCATCGCCGTCGAACGGCTGCGCAACGCCGGACTTGATTCCGCGCCGACATCGGCGGACGAGTTTCTGACAATAATCAAGTCAGACCATGAGCGCTGGGGAAAAATAATAAAGCTCTCCGGCGTCAAACCTGAATAAGCGCTTATAGTCTTATAGGCGCTTGCAGGCCAAGGTCATGGTGGGCGACCGCAGCGTTCGCGGCAATGATCGCCGGCGAAGTGAGAGGCCGCCAGCCTGCACCCGGCGAACCTGTAGCTGATGATCAACAACACGCGAGCACGACAATGCAGATACGATACCCCATCCTGGTTTTGTTGACCGCGACAAGTGCGCTCACCGCACAAGCCCAATCCGCCTATCCGTCCCGCCCCATC
>CAMDLH010000254.1 GCA_945901405.1 Bordetella parapertussis
GTGTTGGGCAGGAACGATACGCGTTCGAGCAGTGTAATCGCCAACAGACGCAGCCTGCCGTTGCCGATGAACGGCGAGGCGGACGGAATCGTCGCGAAGCTCATTTCGATTTCCCCGCTGGCCGTGGCGACCGAACTCTGCGCGCCGCCCTTGTACGGCACGTGCAGGATTTTCACATTCGCCATCAGGTTAAAAAGCTCGCCCGCAAAATGCTGCGCGCCGCCGGTGCTGGCCGAACCGTAGCTCATCTTGCCCGGACTGCGGCGCGCGAGAGCGATCAACTCCTTGACGTTGCGCGCGGGCACGTTTGGATGCACCAGCAGCGCTTGCGGCCCGACAGCGACAAACGAAACAGGCGCGAGATCGCGTTCAAGGTCATACGGCAGCTTGGCGCCGCGCGCGGTTTGCACCAAGCCGCCCTCGGAGATCAGCATCAGCGTGTATCCATCCGGCGGCGAAGTTGCCACGCGGTGGATCGCCAGCGTGCTGCCGGCGCCCGCGCGGGCCTCGACAACCACCGGCTGGCCGAGATGTTGCGGCATCTGCAAGCGCTGCGCGATGAGGCGCGCGGTGAAATCGGCCGCGCCGCCGGGCACGTAACCGATCATGATGCGCACGGGTTTAGAGGGGTAAGTCTGAGCCTGAGCGCAGGCGTTGGCGACGATGAGGCTTGCCGCAATGGCGAGGGCGAGCGCCGCGCGCCGCATCATGCCACGTCCATAACGAACAGCGGCGCAATTTCGCCCACGTCGCGCATGGTTTCAAGTTGCCAGAGCCTTTCGAGAATTTGCGCCGTGCGTGATTCGCCCAGCGCAGGCGCGACAAAGCCGCGAAATTTTGCACTGATGCCGGCATCGCTTTTGTGTTCCGACAGGTCGCCGTGCCCGCCGCCGGTCTCGCCCGTGACTTTCCCGCCGCCGCGCAGATGCGCGGTGACGCGGCAGCGGTACTCAACCGGCATTTTCTCGTAGGCAGTGGTATACGCTGGGTTCTCCACCAGTTCCGTCTTGGCGAGCACGCCGCGCAATACGGGGTCGGACAGATGCGCCGCATCGAACGAACGCGTGGTGACACTGCCATCGCGCAGCGTCGCCGCCACGCAATATGGGATGCTGTGATCGGCAGTCTCGCGCGAATCCGGATTCCAGTGATGATCGGAGCTGCCCGCTTTTTCAAGCGTGGCTACGGCGCGCTCGCTGGCGCGATACACCTCGACCGTGACACGCTCGATTTCGCTGATGCGCCCGTTAAGTTGCGCGGCGGTTTTTTCGGCGGCGAGTATGGGCGCCAGGGTATGCAGGCACGCCATGCGCGGCTTGATGATGGTCTCGTGTATCTTGAACTCCACGCCCGCGCCACCCATCACATCAAACACCAGCGCCTTGCGCGCGATGTTGTTGCACCAGCCGTGTTTGCCGGTGAACGGCTCGTGCGCGCCGCGCATGCCTTTTTGCGCCAGCAGCGCGGCAAATACGCCAGCGCGGCCGGCCTGCCCCGCGGCGGCGGATTTCCACATCGTCAGGTGGCCGGTGCGGGTTTGGTTGAGCGCGTTATTGGGCACCGCCGCGATGGAGATCGCCTCGGCGGTTTGTTCCGTCGTCAGGCCGATCAGTCGCGCGCAAGCCGCCGCCACCGCGATGCCGCAAAAGTTCGTCGCATCGAACGCGCGGCCATCAAACTGATCGGCGAAGCGCAGATAGATTTCATACGCGATCACCACGGCGGCAAGAAAGTCACGCCCGCCGGCATGCGCGTGTTCCGCCACCGCATGGAGCGGCATGATCACGTCGCTGGGGTGCCCGTTCTTGCTGCCGGGCCGGTGGTAAACGTCGTTGATTTCCGCCGAGCGCGCGGTAGTGCCGTTGACGAACGCGGCCATGTCCACCGGCGCGCGCAGGTTTGTGCCGAAAATGCATGCGCCGCTTGCCACGGGCGTGTCCGCCGCCAACGCGCGCGCGACGCGGCAGGGTTCGTCGTCAAACCCGCCGATCAATGCACCCAGCGTATCGATGACGCGCACGCACGCCTCGTGCAGCGTGGCGCGCTCAATCGCGGCGCTGGCGATACCCCGTGCGTATTCGCCCAGCCGCCGCTGAACTACATCCATCACTACTTCTTTTTGTTTTGCGCGAACAGCCCGTCGAGCTTGCTCTCGAACGCGTGATAGTTGAGGTAATCGTAAAGATCGTCGCGCGATTGCATCGTGCTCACGAGGTTTTTCTGGTGACCCTCGGTGCGCAACGCCTGATACACCTTCAACGTGGCCGCATTGGCCGCGCGCCAGGCGGTCAGCGGATACAGCGCCATCGCCACATTCGCACTCGCAAGCTCCTGCGTGGTGAACAGCGGCGTTTTGCCGAATTCAGTGATGTTGGCGAGGATCGGCACTTTCACCGCATCGGCGAATTTTTTGTACATCGAGAGTTCAGTGATCGCCTCGGGGAAAATCATGTCCGCGCCCGCCTCCACGCAGGCGCAGGCGCGGTCGATCGCCGATTGCAGGCCCTCGACCGCGAGCGAATCGGTGCGCGCCATCACGACAAAATTGCTGTCGGTCTTGGCATCCACCGCGGCCTTGATGCGGTCAACCATTTCCTCCTTGCTGACGATCTCCTTGTTGGGGCGGTGGCCGCAGCGTTTTTGCTGCACCTGATCCTCGATGTGCATGGCGCCCGCGCCGAACTTGATCAGCGATTTCACCGTGCGCGCGATGTTGAACGCGCCGCCCCAGCCGGTATCCACGTCCACCAGCAACGGCAGCGAGCACACGTCGGTGATGCGCCGGATGTCGGTCAGCACGTCATCCAGCGTGCTGATGCCCAGATCCGGCAAGCCGAGCGAACCCGCCGCGACGCCGCCGCCCGAAAGATAGATCGCGTGAAAGCCGGTGCGCTGCGCCATGTGTGCCGAATAGGCATTGATGGTGCCGACGATTTGCAGCGGTTTTTCGCTGGCCACCGCCGCGCGAAATCGCGCGCCCGCCGAAGCCTGAAGTGCCGCGCCCTTGTTGTCATTGATCATGTCGTTCATGGGGAATTCCTTCTGAAAAAGTGCAGCGAAAAAAATACTTGCCAAAGTTTCAAAACTGATCCATTATACGGACTTAAAATAAGGTTAGGTAAAAAAGTTTACGTTGTTCTCACATGCGTTGCGCGGTTTTGCATATGATCGAGGAAAAAAACCCCGCAAATCGTTATCCTTCAATATACGGACTTCAAATGGTTAAAAAATCTCCCGATGAGCCTGGACGTTTGACGGGCACTCAAAGCATAGAACGCGCGCTGCTGTTGATGCGCGAAATCGCCGCGCACAATCGTGGCGGCTCGCGCCTGCTCGATCTCGCCACGCGCACCGGTTTGCAACGCCCCACCGTGCATCGCATGCTGAAATGCCTGGCGCACGAGGGCATGGTGCAGCAGGACAGCGACACGCACCGCTACTACCTGGGCTCGATGGTGTTCGAGCTGGGGCTCACCGCCGCGCCGCGCTTTAACCTGCGCGAGATCTGCCATCCGGCGATGGGGCGCATCGCGGAGGCCACCGGCGATACAGTGTTCCTCACGCAGCGCAGCGGACTGGACGCGGTGTGTCTGGACCGTCAGGAAGGCGCGTTTCCGATCAAGACCTTCACGCTTGAAATCGGCATGCGCCGCCCGCTCGGCGTGGGCATTGGCAGCCTCGCCATCCTCGCCGCGCTGCCTGACGGGGAAACGCAGGTGGTCATGGAAAACAACCAGACAAGACTCGACGAATACGGCGTACCCGCCACGACGTTGATGACACAAGTGCGCAAGGCGCAAAAGCTCGGCTACTCGATGCGCGAAGCGCCCACGTTGGCGGGTGTGCGTTCGGTCGGTCACGTGATACGCAATCAGTCCGGCGTGCCGTTCGCGGCGCTGTCGGTGTCAACCATCTCCAGCCGCATGACCGAAAAACGCATGATGGAAATCGCCTCCTTGCTGAGGAATGAAGTGCGTCTGGTCGAAAAGCAGATCAGCAACAGCAACGGCGGGTAGGTTTGCCACAAGTTGTTGCGGTAGACATAAACCTAACCGCAAAGACGCAAAGAATTGTCTTGAAGTTCTTTTCGTTTTCTTTGCGTCTTTGCGGCGTAGCTTTTCGACCTCGACCATGATCGACCTTCCCGGCATTCCCCAAATGCAATTCGCGCCCGACGCCAAGTGTCCGCTCGACGGCGTGCGCGTGCTCGATCTGTCACGCGTGGTGGCGGGCAACATGGTGAGTCTGCTGCTCGCCGACTTTGGCGCGGAAGTCATCAAGATCGAAACACCCGAAGGCGACGCGCTGCGCGATTGGCTGGTGGGCGGCGTGGCGGCCAACTGGAAGGTCTACGCGCGCAACAAAAAAAGCGTGTGCCTCAATCTGCGCAAACCACAGGCCAAGGAGTTGTTGCTGAAGCTCGTCGATGGCGCACAGGTGTTCATCGAGAATTTTCGCCCCGGTACGCTGGAGAAAATGGGCCTCGGCCCCGAGGTGCTGCATGCGCGCAACCCCGGGCTTGTCATCGTGCGCGTCACCGGCTGGGGGCAAACCGGGCCGTACAAACACAAGCCCGGCTTCGGCACGCTGGCCGAGGGCATGTCGGGCTTTGCAGCACTGAACGGTTTTGCCGACCGCGAGCCGGTGTTGCCGCCGAATCAACTCGCTGACTGCACGGCGGGTACCTACGGCGCGTTCGCGGTGATGATCGCGCTGCGCAGTATCGAAGTCGGCGGCGGCACGGGGCAGGTCATCGATCTGCCGCTGCTCGAACCCTTGTTTACCTTCATGGGCCCGCAGGCGGCAGGTTACAAGGCCGGCGGCAAGCTACGCGAACGCACCGGCAGCCGCTCCACCACGGCAGCGCCGCGCAACGTGTATCGCACTAGCGACGACAAGTGGGTGAGCATGTCGGCCTCCACGCAGGCGATGACCGAGCGGCTGTTCCGCGTGATTGGCCGCGCGGATTTGATCGACAATCCGCGCTACCAGAAAAACGCTGAGCGCGTGAAACACGCCGCCGAGCTGGATACGATTGTCGGTGACTTCATCGCCAAAATGACGCAGGCCGAGAACATGGCGTTCTTCGACAAACACGAAGTCACCGTCGGCCCGGTCTACGACATCGCTCAATTCGTAAAAGACCCGCACGTGATCGCGCGTGAAATCGTGGTTGACCTTCCCGACGATGAAATGGGCACGGTACCGATGCACAACGTGGTGCCGAAAATGAGCGGCACGCCAGGCGCGATACGCACGCCCGCGCCCAAGCTCGGCGAGCACAACAACGAAATTCTCGGCGCACTGGGCTTGAGCGATAATGAATTAAAGGCGCTCGCCGATGCGGATGTGATCTACGCCGGGCCGCAGCGGAAGAAAAACTAAAGAGGCTCACCGCGGAGGCGCGGAGGCGCGGAGGTTACGCAGAGAATACCCAGAACGTTCTGAGATTTTCTCCGCGGCAGTTCTCTGCGTCTCCGCGGTGAAGCTTTTCGTTTCGATAAAGGAAAAATCATGAATCGTGAAATACCCGTCTGGCGCTCGCTGATGTACTGCCCGGTAAACGTCGAGAAATACGTCGACAGAGCGCACACGCGTGGCGCGGATGTCGTGCAGCTCGATCTCGAAGACAGCGTGCCGCCCGCCGAGAAAGCCGGTGCCAGGAAGCTGGTCGAGAAAGCCGCGGCGCGCGTGCGGCGCGGCGGTGCGGACGTGGTTGTGCGCTTTAATCAGCCGCTATCGCAGGCCGTGCGCGATCTCGAACACTCGATCTGCCCCGATGTCGATGCACTCGCCTGCACCAAGGTCGGCGGCGCATCACACGTGCAGTTGCTCGACGAGCTCGTCAGCGAACTCGAGGAAAAACGCGGCATGACGGTGGGCCACACCAAATTCATCACCATGATCGAAACCGCGAATGCGTTTTTCCAGATACGCGACATCGTGCGCGCATCGCCGCGCATCGTCGCCTGCAACATCGGCGGCGAGGATTTCGCGCTCGACAACAACATGCAGCCCACCGGCGAAGCGCTGTTCTACCCCAAGCAGCACATGATATTCGCCGCGAATACGGTCGGTATCATTCCTCTCGGCTTCGTCGACAGCATCGCGGGTTTCGGCGACTGGGAAGCGTTTCGCAAGATGGTGCGCCGCTCGCGCGATTTTGGTTTCATGGGCGCGGGCTGCATACACCCCGGCCAGGTCACCATCGTCAACGAAGAGTACACACCAGGCGCGGAAGAAGTCGCCTACGCGCAAAAACTCATCAAGCTCGACCAGGAAGCCGCCGCATCCGGGCGCGGCTCGTTCACCGTGGATGGAAAGATGGTCGATATTCCAATCATCGTGCGCGCACGCAAACTCATCGCGCGTTACGAGGTGATCAAAAAGCGCGAGTCACGCACACTGGCGGCGATGGAGCATCGCACGTAATGTTCAAAGGGGTCAGGCTTGATTAATTGCATAAGGATGGAGAGTTTATGCAATTAAGCAAGCCTGACCCCTTTCCCCCGACTGGAACAACCATGCACACAACATTACGCAACAATCTGTTCTTCGTCAAAGAACAAGTCGGCATCTTCAAAGCGGCCAACAATTTCGACATCTTTGACCCCAACACCAACACCCAAATTCTGGAATGCCGCGAGCCCAATATTGGAATACTCACCAAGTTTTTCCGCTTCACCGACTACAAGCGCATGACGCCTTTTCAGGTGGAGGTTCGCACCCCGGCAGGACAAAAAGTATTAACCGTCAAACGCGGATTTTCGCTACTGTTGTCGAAAGTGGAAGTGCTGGACGAGAATGACCAGCCCGTAGGCACATTCAAACAAAAACTTTTTTCCATCGGCGGAAAGTTCGATGTGCTCGACCTGCATGAAAAACCCCTCTGCACGCTTAAAGGCAAATGGACCAGTTGGGATTTCCGCTTCGTGCAGGACGAAAAAGAGTTCGCCAGCGTCTCCAAAAAATGGGCCGGCCTGGGCAAGGAGCTTTTTACCACTGCTGATAATTACATGCTCACCATCCATGACGGCGTATCCAAAGATGATCCCGCGCGGATACTGATCGTGGCCGCGGTCATGTGTATCGATATGGTGTTGAAAGAGTAGCGCGCGTCTGCCCCGTTTGATTGACCCTTTGCTTGATCCTTTGCTTCACGCTGGCACAAAGAAGCATCGCGCGTATAAATGTTTTTTAAAAACAATTAGTTAGTGCTCGACCGAAAACCCTGTGATTTTTGTAAATATGCCATTGGTATCAATGGCGCGGCCTCTGATTTTCGCGTTTTCAGCACCCAGCTGCAGCCG
>CAMDLH010000255.1 GCA_945901405.1 Bordetella parapertussis
CTTCACGATGACCGAGACCCATGCGCTGGCAAGCCAATCCCGATGAGGAAACCACCGACTGGAGAGCCGTGTGCGGGAGAACCGCACGCACGGTTCGGAGGGAGGGGAGGACGAGCGTCCTTTCCTACCCCTATCATAACACAGTGCCACGGGGCGCACCGCATGGATTCCCGCCTGCGCGGGAATGACAGGGGCAACAGGGGTTGAATATGATCACTGGCCTGTCTCACATCTCCATCGTGGTCCCCAACCTCGACGCCGCCGCGAAACGCCTCGCCGAAACGTATGGATTAAAAATCGGTGAGATCAACGTCAACGAGCAGCAAGGTGTGCGAATGGCATACGTTGATCTGGGTAATGCGAAGATCGAGTTGATGGAACCTTCGCGCCCCGATTCGCCGGTGGCGAAATTTCTCGAGCGCAATCCCAGGGGCGGCATTCATCATTTTTGCATCGGTGTTGATAACGTCGATGCCACGCGCAAGGAACTTACGGCCAAAGGCGCGCAAGTGCTGGGCGACGGCAAGCCGCAATACAATGTGCATGGCGAGCGCATCGCGTTCGTGCATCCCAAAGATTTTCTCGGCGCACTGGTTGAGCTTGAACAGCACGAAAAATAGTGAATAAAAACAAATACTTATGATAACCCGCAATGGATGATGGAAAGCGCCGGTATTTCAAGCTTGCTGTGAATGGAGAAAAGATCATGAGTGCAAGAGTTTTCGTAAGCGTGGCGATCGTGCTGTTAGCCGTGACGCAATCCGTGGCGACGGCTAGCGCCCAACAATATCCCGTGCGTCCGATTCGCATGCTGGTGCCGTTCGCGCCCGGCGGCGCCACCGACATCATCGCGCGCATACTCGAGCCGCGTCTTTCGCAAAAACTCGGCCAGCAGGTCGTCGTCGATAACCGCTCGGGTGCGGCGGGCAACATCGCGGTGGAGATCGTCGCCACCGCCGCGCCCGACGGCTACACGCTGCTGGTGGGCAACATCTCGACCAACTCGATCAACCCGCTGTTGTTCTCGAAGAACATGAGCGTCAACGCGTTAAAAGACCTCGCGGGTGTCACGCAACTGGTGGCGATACCCAACTTTGTACTGGGCAGCCCCAAGGTGCCCGCGAACACGTTGAAAGAGGCGATGGATTACGCACGCTCGCGCAACGGCCAGTTGAATTACGGCGCGCCGCTCGGCTCGTATTCGCATCTGGACATGCTCGCGCTCACCCAGCGCGCGGGCGTGAAGATGCTGCACATTCCCACCAAGGGCGCGGGCGAGACGCTTACCAATCTGATACGCGGCGATGCGCACATCAATATCTCCAACGTGGCATCCAACGTGGGGCCGGTGCGCTCCGGGCAGATCAAGGCGTATGCCGTCACCACGGAGAAACGCCTCGCCGACTTCCCGAATATTCCCTCCATGGGCGAAGCGGGGTTCGCGGGAATCGGCAGCCTTAACTGGAACGGCATCTTCGCGCCGGTCAAAACGCCGCGCGCGGTGGTGGATCGTGTGTTCAGGGATACGATAGCAGCGATGAAGGAACTCGAAGCCGAGGGCCTGCTTGCCAAACGGCAGTTGCCGATTGCGCTTTCGGCCTCGCCGAAAGAATACGATGGCTACGTGCTGTCCGAGTCAAAACGCTGGGAAAAGATCATCCGCGATAACAAGGTCGTGATTGAGTAAATGCTGTTCGTGTTCAACACAGGAGCGTCACATGAAGACCGTTCGAGATCATTTTGCGATAGCTTTGATTTTGATCGCCGCGCACGCGGCGCAGGCGCCATACGCGCCGGACGCTGAAGCTGCCACGACCGTGCGCCCGATGCTTTCCGGGGACGGCAAGGCCGAGATCGCAAAAATCGCCGAGTCCGCCACCGCGCGCGGCGATGTGCCCGCCGTGATGACGATGATCGTCAATCGCGACGGCATCATCTACGAGGGCGCGGCGGGCAAGCAGGACGTGGCGCGCGGCGTGGCGCTGGCGCCGGATTCGATATTCAGGATCGCGTCGATGACCAAGCCGGTGACCTCCGTGGCGATCATGATGCTGGTGGATGCGGGCAAGGTTGGTCTTGATGATCCGGTGTCGAAATATCTGCCGGAGTTCAAGGGCCGGGCCGTTATCGCCAGGTTCAACGAGGCCGACGCGAGCCATACCACGCGGCCCGCCAAACGCGAAATCACCATACGCCATCTGCTGACGCATTCTTCCGGTATCGGTTACGCGTTTACCGATCCGACGGTCAAAAAAATCGTCGATGCCACCAAGAAGAACGAACCGGAGCTCGCGTTGCTGCATGATCCGGGCGAAAAGTGGACCTACGGCGCCAGCACGCGCGTGCTGGGCTGGGTGGTGGAAAAAGTCTCCGGCGAAAAGCTTGAGGTGTATCTGCAAAACAAGATTTTCGCGCCGCTGAAAATGGTGGATACCGCGCACGCGGTGCCCGAGAGCAAGGTGTCGCGCGTGGTCACCATACACGGCAGAAAAGACGGCAAGCTCGGCGAATCGCCGAATGACGCTAAGCAAGAGTTTCCGGTGCGCGGCGACGGCGGCCTTTATTCCACCGCGCGCGACTACAGCCAGTTTGTGCGCATGCTGCTCAACGGCGGCACGCTCGACGGCGCGAAAATCTTGAGTCCCAAGGCCGTGCAGATGATGAGCGCAATGCCCGCCGGCGGCCCGGTGATGCAAACACAACCCGATGCAAACCCCGTGCGCACGCGGCCGTTTCCGGTGGGTGCGGGCCGCGATAAATTCGGGCTTGGGTTCCAGGCGACCGCTGCCGACCTGCAATACGCCAAGTATCGCAGCCCCGGATCGTTAAGCTGGGGCGGCATCTACAACACACATTTCTGGATCGATCCGAAGAAGCAGGTTGCTGGTATCGTGATGATGCAAGTGCTGCCGTTTTACGATGAAGCCAGCCTCGGCGTGCTACGCGGCGTTGAAGAAACCGTCTACAAACATTTGAAGTAACAACGTCATGCCGCAAGTCAGAATCCCCGCCGTGTTCATGCGCGGCGGCACCAGCAAGGCGATAGTGTTTCATCGCCGGGATCTGCCCGCGGATCAGGCGCGGTGGGATGATATTTTTCTCGCGGCTATTGGCAGCCCCGACCCGTACGCGCGCCAGCTCGACGGCATGGGCGGCGGTGTGACGTCGCTCTCAAAAGTGTGCGTGGCCGGGCCGCCCACGCACGTGGATGCCGACATCGATTACACCTTTGCGCAGGTGCCGGTGCGCGAAGATGGCGTTGAATACTCCACCAATTGCGGCAACATGAGTTCGGCGATGGGGCCGTTCGCCGTGGACGAACGGCTGGTGCGGGTCTCCGGCAGCGAAGCGTGCGTGCGCATCCACAATACCAACACCAAAAAAATCATCCACGCGTATTTCGCGCTCGACGAAGGCCGTGCCGCGGTTGATGGCGACCTTGAAATTCCCGGCGTCGCGGGCAGCGGTGCGCCGGTGCGGCTGGAGTTTCTCTCGCCCGGCGGCGCCACCACCGGAAGGCTGCTGCCCACCGGCAATGTGCGCGACACGCTTGATGTCCCTGGCGTCGGCAAGGTCGAAGTGTCGATGGTGGATGCGGCGAATGCGTGCGTGTTCGTGCGCGCGCGCGACTTGGGGCTGACTGGCATCGAGTTGCCCGAAGCGCTCGAAGCCGACAAGGACGCGATGCAACGCCTCTCCGCCGTACGCGTGGCCGCGGCGGTGGCGATGGGCATCGCGCGCGATGCCGAAGAGGCAAAAACCAAACTCTCCAACCCGGCGATCGGTTTCGTGTCGCCGTCACAGGATGCGAAACTGCTCTCCGGCGCGATGATTGCCGCTGGCAGCGTCGATCTCACGGCACGCATGATCGCGCGCGGGCAGGTGCATCGCGCGCTGCCGCTCACGCGCACGCTGTGCATGGCGGTGGCCGCGCGCATCGCGGGCACGGTCGTGCACGAAGCAACGCGCGAGGCGGGCGACCCGGATGCCAGGCTGCGCATCGGCATGCCATCGGGCATACTTGTCGCCGGCGCGATCGTGCGCAACCGCGGCGGCGAGTGGCAAGCCGAGCGCGGCGCGTTTTTACGCACGCAACGGCGTTTGTTCGAGGGCCATGTGCTGGTGCGTGCTTCACGCGTGCCGGCAATGTAAGTGCGTGGGGCGGCAGCTATAGCACGCAGTGCGCCATAGTGGCGCGCCCAATAAACCGGCGGGATACGCTACGCTCCTCCCGCCCTACGATGGATATGTAGTTAACTTGTGGCATGCATATGGCAACAACGACCAGCACTTCGAATCGCGTCACGCGATCCCGGCTCGAAACCTTCATCGCCTCGGCATTCGAATCCGCGGGCATCTCGAAGCCCGAAGCGAAGACAATCGCACAACTGATGGCGCAAGCCGACGTGCAAGGCTCCGAAGGCCACGGCGTGTTCCGCTTGCCGCAATACATCCGCCGCATCAAGGCGGGTGCGGTCAACGTCAAACCCAACATCCACATCGAGCGCGAAGCGGCGGGCATGGCGCTCATCGATGGTGATAACGGCATGGGGCATCTGGTGATGAAACGCGCCGCCGAAATCGCGATTGAAAAAGCGCGCACCGCCGGCATCGCCTGGGTGGGCGCGAAGATGAGCAACCACGCGGGGCCGGCGTCGCTCTATTCAAACATGCCGCTTGCGCAAAACATGATCGGCCTCTACATGGCGGTGGGCAGCGCCAACCATCTGCCGCCGTGGGGCGGCATCGACATGCTGCTCTCCACCAACCCGCTGGCGGTGAGCATTCCGGCGGGCGACGAGCACCCCATCGTACTCGACATGGCAACCACCGTCGCGGCGTATGGCAAAGTGAAAACCAAAGCGCAGCGCGGCGAAATGATGCCCGAAGGCTGGATGATCGACCGCGAAGGCAAACCGCTCACCGACCCCAAGCGCGCGAACGAAGGCTTCCTGCTGCCCATCGGCGGCTACAAGGGCTACGGCCTGGCGCTCATCATCGGCCTGTTGTCAGGCACGCTCAATGGTGCCGCGATGGGCAAGGACGTCATCGACTTCAATGCCGACGACACCAGCGTCACCAACACTGGCCACGCCATCGTCGCCATCAACGTCGAAGCCTTCATGCCGCTCGCGGAGTTTCGCAAACAGGTTGATGTACTGGTGCGCGACCTGCGCGCCTCCAAGCGCATGCCCGGTGTGGATCACATACGTCTGCCCGGCGAAGGCTCGCATGCGGCGCGGATCGATAATGAGAAAAATGGCGTGGCCGTGCCGGCGGCGTTGAAGGTGGCGCTGGATCAGTTGGCGATTGAACTTAAGATTTCCGCGCTGGGCTGATTACTTGTAGCGTGCGCCATGCGCACGGGCAGATGGTGGCGGACTGGTACGGTCGGGAAATAGTGTTTGTCGTGCGCGCGGCGCACATTACGTTTGTTCGAAGACGTAGCCATCCAGCGACAGCGCGCGATCCGTTTCATCCTTAAGCTCACGCACAATGCGCGCGTTCGCACCCGCCGCACCCAGCGCCACGAACAGCGGCGAAAAATGTTCATCGGTAGGGTGATTGCGCGCGGCGTGTGGCGCTTGTTTCACGTAATCGACCAGCGCGGCATGATCGCGAGTTTCGATTATGTCGCGCACCCATGACACGAAATCAGTCAGCCACGCTGGCGGCGCGCCGGGCGGCACGGAGCGCCATTCGCGCAGGTTGTGCGAGATGCCGCCGGAGCCGATGATCATCACGCCTTCGTCCGCCAGCGCGGCCAGCGCGCGGCCTATGTCGTAATGATGCTTCGCGCCGCGTTCGGATTGCACCGCGAGTTGCGTTACTGGAATATCCGCGGTGGAATACATAAAGCGCAGGGGCGTCCATGCGCCGTGATCCAGCCCGCGCTCGCCCAGTGCGGTTGGGCCGAGGCCTGCGTTGTCGATCAACGCCGCCGCACGTTGAGCGACATCGGGCGCGCCGGGTGCGGGGTAGCGCAACGCATACAGCGGCGCGGGGAATCCATAAAAATCATGTATCGTTTCCGGCTGTGCGCTGATGCTCACCGCGGGTTGCGCTGTGTCCCAGTGCGCCGACACCATGAGGATCGCGCGCGGGCGCGGCAATTCCGTGCCGAGTGTTTTGAAGAATTGCGTGGTTGCGCATTCGGCCAGCGCCATCATCGGCGAGCCGTGCGAGAGAAATAACGTGGGCAAAGTTTTCACTGACAATCAGACCGCTACACTGATTAGATGCGCTGGCGTCACTGTGGTATCAGGCGCGCCCAAATTGGGGTGTTGCACGCGTGAATGTTCATCAAACTAAGCTCAGGCCCTCGTGATCAAGGCACAAATGTTTCAATGGTTAGGCCTTCGATGGCGGCAAAATGCTTGATGTTGGCGGTGAACAGTAAAAGCCGGTGTTCTATGGCGGTAGCGCCGATCAGTGCGTCGGCCAAGCGCACGCCGTGCGATAGCGCCAGTGCGTCAATCAGCTCGGCCGCGCGCTGGCTGATGGCTGCGGTGAAGGGAATAATTTCCGTATGACGTGCCGCCAGGCCCTTTTTCAGCCGCGCGAGTTCTGCCTTGTCGCGGCAGCTTGGGCAAGTTCGATGTAAGTCACCGTTGAGATGCGCCATGGATTCAACTCATGCAACCGCTGTGCTGCGCCAACATGCCCGCGCGTGAGCCAGACCAATATGTCGGAATCGATCAGCGTTGGTGCCGTCACTTCTCGTGCCGCGTGCCATCGTCGTTGAACCGCGATGCGCGAATCGAACGTATATAGCCCGCCACATCTTTCATGTCTTCGCGGTCGCGCCACATGCCGAACAGCGGATCATCGCTTTCGAATGTTTCTGCAGGCATGGCTTGAGTCTCTGCTTCGATACGAACCGTGACCAAGGCATTGGCAGCGCCAGGAATTTTTTCTCGCCATTTCTCGGGCAATTCATCCACTGGCACGTGCTCAATCACGATCGCATTCATCTATTTATCCCGGAAAGGTGCGTATTAAACGGTTTCAACTAACGTTCTTGAGAGTACCGAGTTCTCTGCTACTTTTTCTGGTCCTTTTTCTGGTCTTCCGCTCGCCTAGCCTGCTCAAGGCGTAACTGCGATAGCGTGAGGGCGAGCGTAACCCACTTCTGCGTGAGTTCCCTGAACCGCTTGTAGGCGGCCAG
>CAMDLH010000256.1 GCA_945901405.1 Bordetella parapertussis
TCACCGCCGCGGCCCACAAGCTTGCGCGGCTGATCTATACAATGCTCACCAAGGGCGAGGAATACACCGACAAGGGGCAGGAGTACTACGAGGAACGTTACCGCCAGCGCGTCATGCATCACCTCGCCAAGCGTGCCGAAAAGCTTGGCATGCACCTCGTCCCGATTCCTCAGGCCGCCTAAAATAACGTTGCCATACAATGGGATACATTGTGTTTCTTAAGAGCCAAAACATGCGGATCACTACATTCAGTCATGCAGATCACCCTTCCAGTTCAGACAATGAATCTAGCTCTCGGCGTTTGATGAGGAACCTTCCGGTATCGTTCGCCAGCACTCAAATCAATCCAACGTAGCCCCCGACTCCTTAACCACCTTCGCCCACTTAACAATATCCGCACGAATCACCTTCGCAAAGTGTTCCGTAGACCACGGCGCGGGGTCAGCGCCCTGCGCGGCGAATTTCTCGGCGATGTCTTTTTGCCCCAGCAGTTGATTGATGTCGGCGTTGATTTTTTTCACCGCCGCGGGGGGCGCGCCCGCAGTGGTAAGTATGCCGAACCACGGCGTGAGTTCGAAACCAGGGAATCCCGATTCGATCATCGTCGGCACGTCTTTCAGCGCGTCGAGCCGTTTAACGGTGGTGACGGCAAGTGGCTTGAGCAACCCGCCACGTATGTGGCCGATCACTGTCGGCATGCTGCTGAAGGCGAGTTGCACTTCGCCGGAGATGACGCTGGTCGAGGCGATGGCGATGCCGCGATACGGCACGTGCGTCATCTTGACGCCGCCGGCGGTGGCGATCATCGGGCCGATCAGATGGTTGACGGTGCCGTTGCCGCCGGAGCCGTATTTGAGTTCGCCGGGCTTCGCTTTCGCCAGCGCCATCAGTTCCTGCATGTTCTTCGCCGGCAGGTTGTTGTTGGCGACGATCACGTACGGCACCACCGCGAGATTCGCCACTGGCGTGAAATTTTTCTCCGGGTCCCACGTCAGGTTTTTGTAGAGCGCGGGATTGATCGCGTGCGTGCCGGGAAATCCGAGCACCCAGGTGTAGCCGTCGGGCGTGGCGCGCGCGGTCATTTCGGTGCCGATGTTGCCGCCGGCGCCGACGCGGTTATCAACGATGACCTGCTGCGCCCACTGCTCGGTGAGCTTCTGCGCGATGATGCGCGCGAGCACGTCGGAGGCGCCGCCGGTGGCCTGCGGCACGATGAAGCGCACGGATTTGGTGGGGTAGGTTTGGGCATGAGCTTGGGTGGCGACTACCAGGGCTGTAATCGTCATTGCCGTATGCAGGATCGTTTTCATAATTGCTTTCGGAACCTCCTTGCGCGGCAGCGGTTGAGTAGATGAAGGAAGCTCCGCGCGGCCCCTCACCCCCAAGTGTTCCCTTGCCTCTCCCCGTTTCACGGGGCGAGGGAGTTAGTTTCGTAGTCTATCGCGGCCTGTCGCCCTTAAGCGTGATCCGGTGCATCACGCGCCTGTGTCCGTGGTAATCATTCATCGGGAAATGCAGTGCGGCGCGATTGTCCCATAACGCAATCGAACCCACGCGCCATTGAAAGCGGCAGGTGAATTCGGGTTTCGATTGATGTGCATGCAGGTAGTTGAGCAGCGGCGCGCTGTCTTCCTCGCTCCAGCCCTTGAAGCGCGCGGTGTGCGCGGTGTTGATGTAGAGCGAGCGGCGGCCGGTTTCGGGGTGCGTGCGCACCACCGGATGTTCCGCGATAAACGCTTTTTTCGAGTGTTCGGTGGGGCCATCGGCGATGCGGTCCTCGCGCGTTCTTGATACGTCGGCTTTTGCCGAGCTGCTGACGCCGATTAATCCTTCGAGCGTGCGTTTCAACCCTTCCGACAGTGTTTCGTAGGCAAGATACTGGTTCGCAAACAAGGTATCGCCACCCGTGTGCGGCACTTCGCGCGCAAGCAGGAACGTGCCCATCGGCGGCGTTTCGAGATAGGTGGTGTCCGAATGCCAGATGCCGCCGAAGTTCACGCGCTCGTGTTCGAGCTTTACCACCGGCGTGATCACGGGAAAACCTTCGATGCCCTTCACGAACGGATACTCGACCGGCGTGCCGAAGCGTTCGGTGAAAGCGAGATATTGCGCGCTGGTCAAATTCTGATCGCGAAAGAAAATCACCACGTGTTCCAGCCACGCGCGGCGGATTTCAGCGATGGTTTCATCGGGCAACTCGCGCGAAAGATCGACGCCGCCGATTTCGGCGCCAATGGTACCAATAGTTTCTGCGATTTTGGTGACGGTAATTTGGGTAGCGGGCATAATGTGACAGCGACTCCGACAGCCGCGCAGTATACCGGACGCGGGGTTATAATTTTCCCATGACCTTTCAAGGGAAAAACCCATGTTCAAACGTTTGATGTTTCTCGCCGCCCTGCTGCTGGCATTCGCCGGTTGCGCCACGCACAATACCGTCAGCGATGGCGAGGATAGCCGGCTGATGTTGAAGGGCCACGACCCGGTGAGCTATTTCACCGCCGCCAAGCCGCTGCCCGGCAGCCCCGCCATCAAGGCCGAACACGAAGGCGTTACCTATCGCTTCGCGAACGCGGAAAACCGCGCGCTGTTCACCGGCAGCCCCGATAAATACAAGCCGCAGTACAACGGCTTTTGTTCCAACGGTCTGGTCTACGCCATTCCGCTTGGCGGCAATTACGACAACTACAAGATCGTCAACGGGCGGCTGTTCATGTTCGGCGGCGTGAATTCGAAAAAATACTGGGAAATGGACGAGGCGCGCAATCTCGCACTGGGTGATAAGTACTGGAACGAGGAAGTGAAGGGCAGCATCCCGCGCATACAGTCGTGGAAGCGCCTTGCGTTCAAGGTGCCGCACTACAAGACCAACCGCGAGCTCGCCGCCGAGTGGGAAGCGCGTCAGGCGAAGAAGTAGCCGCGCGCGGCATGCGCATGCCTTTGGGCAACGCGTAGCGTGAACGCGCTGCGCGGTATTTCCGCGTTTGTCGTTCCGGCGGGGTTGCTTGCGCTTGCCGCCGCGTTGGCGGGCCATGTGGCGGCGCTGCCGCCCGCACAGGCCGCGCTGACGGCATACGCGCCGATAGTCGCGCTGCCGCTGGGCATCCTGCTTGCGATCGCCTTGCAGCGCGGGCGGGTGTTGTTTGCGCTGCTCAGCATCGGCGCCGCGTGGATTGCCTACCGAGGCTATGTCGGAGTGGGTGGAGGCGGCTTCACCGCGCGCGCGGTTTTCGTGTCGCTGTGTTTGCTGGCGCCCGCCAATCTGGCCATGATGGCGCTCGCGCGCGAGCGCGGCATCTTCAATCTTCATGGCGCGTTACGCGCCGCCATACTCGCCGCCGAGATCGGCCTCGTGGCATGGTTTGCCACGTCGGGCAACCGCGAGACCTTGTATTGGCTGTACGAGCCGCTCACCACTGCATTGCTTGTGAACACACGCATACCGCAAATGGCGCTGCTGGCGATGGCGCTGGGCATTGCCGTGTGCATGTGGGCGTGGTGGAGCGCCCGCACCGCGGTGGAAATCGCCTTTGCAGCTGCGATACTCGCATGGGGATTGGCCGCACTCCACCCGCCCACCGCCGCGCAACACCTGATCTACGTGAGCGCCGCCGCGCTGATACTGGCGGCCGCGGTGCTGCAGGATCTTTACCGCATGGCGTTTCGCGACGAGCTGACCGGCGTGCCCGGCCGCCGCGCGCTGAACGAACATCTGGCGCGGCTGTCGCGGCGCTACGCTATCGCGGTGATCGACATCGATCACTTCAAGAAATTCAACGACACCCACGGCCACGACGTAGGCGACCAGGTGTTGAAGATGGTCGCCTCGCGCATCGAACGCGTGCGCGGCGGCGGCAAGGCTTACCGCTTCGGCGGCGAGGAATTCGTCATCGTGTTCGCGGGCGCGACCGTGGCCGAGGCGATGCCGCATCTCGAAGCGTTGCGCGTCGATGTCGCCGGACACGGTCTCACCCTGCGCGAGTCTGATCGTGCAGAGGCGCCGCCGCCGAAACGCTCGCGTAAATCAAACACCGCGGGTAAAAATCTTTCGGTGACGATCAGCATCGGCGTGGCTGGACGCAATGAAAATCTACCCACGCCCGCCGAAGTCCTGACGGCGGCGGACAAGGCGCTGTATCGCGCGAAACACGGTGGGCGCAACAAGGTGAGTCAGTAGCCCGTCGAGGGTGTATCATAAGCTATTGTTTATATTGATGTTTTTTCAATCGCTTATGATGGCGTGCGGTAACGCTACAATCGCGCGCAATGCTTAATATTTCAAATCTGCGCCAGGAATACATGCGCGAGCGACTCGACGAAAAAGAGGTTCTCGCCGATCCGCTTGCGCAATTCGCCGTGTGGTTTGCCGAGGCGGTGAAGGCCGAGGCGCCGCTGCCCAACGCCATGTCGCTGGCGAGTGTGACGCGCGGCGGGCGGCCCTCGCAGCGCATCGTGTTGCTCAAGGGTGTCGATCACGGCGGCTTTGTGTTCTACACCAACTACGACAGCCGCAAGGCGCGCGAGTTGACGGCCAACGCGCAAGCGGCGCTGCTGTTTCACTGGCCGGAGCTGGAGCGCCAGGTGCGCATCGAGGGCGTGGTGTCGCGTGTCAGCGCAAAAGAATCTGATGATTATTTTGCCAGCCGACCGCTGGGCAGCCGCCACGCGGCGATCGCTTCTCCGCAAAGCGAGGTTATTGAAAATCGCGCCGCGCTCGAAGCGCGTTACAACGACGCTGTGCGCGCGCAAGGAGGCGCGCCGGCGCGTCCTGAATTCTGGGGCGGCTATCGACTGATGCCCGATGAAATTGAATTCTGGCAGGGCCGTGCAAATCGTTTGCACGACCGCGTGGTTTATCGAAAAACCGGCGGCGCCTGGGTTACCTCTCGGCTTGCGCCGTAGGCCAAACTTTTTACAGTAGTTACAGTATCTTGGTGCCGATCCACCACGCCACGGCGGCGACAAACGCCGAGCATGGAATCGTCAGCACCCACGCCCACACCAGTGAGCCGGCGACACCCCAGCGCACGGCGTTCACGCGGCGCGCCGAGCCCGCGCCGACAATCGCGCCGGTGATGGTGTGCGTGGTCGAGACCGGGATGCCCAGCCCCGTCGCCATAAATAGCGTGATGGCGCCTCCGGTCTCCGCACAGCAGCCCTGAAACGGCTTGATCTTGGTCAAGCGCTGCCCCATGGTCTTGACGATGCGCCAACCGCCAAACAGCGTGCCCATCGCGATCGTCACGTAGCATGCGATGATGACCCACGAGGGTATACCCTCCTTGGCGCCGGTTGCGCCATACGCGATCAGCAGCATCCAGATGATGCCCGCGGTTTTTTGTGCGTCGTTGCCGCCGTGGCCCAGCGAGTACATCGAAGCCGACAGCAGTTGCATGCGCCGCGACCATCGGTCGACGCGGCGTGGCGTCGCGTTTCGCGCCAGCATAGAAAATATCACCATCAGCAGCGTGGCCAGCAGGAAGCCGAGCAACGGCGAAATCACGATGAACGCGATCACCTTGATCAGTCCGCTCGATATCAACGAGCCGGCGCCAGCCTTGGCCACCGCCGCGCCCACCAGCCCGCCGATCAGCGCATGCGACGAACTCGACGGAATGCCGTAATACCAGGTGATGACGTTCCATGAAATCGCGCCGATCAGCGCGCCGAACACCACGTAGTGATCGACGATATTGCTGTCGATGATGCCCTTGCCGATGGTCGTCGCCACCTTCAACTGAAACACGAACAGCGCGATGAAGTTGAACGCCGCCGCCATCGCCACCGCCTGATGCGGCTTTAACACCCCGGTGGACACCACCGTGGCGATGGAGTTGGCCGCGTCGTGAAAGCCGTTCATGAAATCGAACGCGAGCGCGATGATGATGAGCAGTACCAGCACCTCGAAGGTCATGCCAGTCCCCTCCCGGCGCCGCGCATCGGGGACACGATCATGAATTCTCCAGCACGATGCCTTCGATGATATTGGCCACGTCCTCGCAGCGGTCGGTCACCGTCTCCAGCAACTCGTAGATCGCCTTTAACTTGATGACCTGGCGGACATCGGGTTCGTCGCGGAACAACTTCGCCATTGCCGCGCGCATCACGTGGTCGGCGTCGGATTCGAGTTTATCAATCTCGTCGCAGGCCACGAGTATCGCCGCCGAATTGTTCATGTTCGACAGCAAACCCACCGCTTTTTTCACTTGCTCGCCGCACAACTGGCACAACTCGGCGAGCTTGCGCGCCTCGGGTGTGATGGTCTGAATATCGTAAAGAAAGATAGATTGCGATGCATCTTCCATCAAATCGAGAATGTCATCCATGCGCGTGATGAGCTGGTGGATTTCGTCACGGTCAAGCGGCGTGATGAAGGTTTTGTGCAGCAGCTCGATGGTGGCCTGCGTGATGCGGTCGGCGCGCTTCTCGATGGTTTCGATTTCATAGGCGCGGCGCTGGATGTCATCACCGATGGTCATCAGCAACACCAGTTCCCGGCTGGCGAGAACGATCTGCTCGGCGTGCTCGTTAAACAAGTCGAAGAACCGACCTTCGGTGGGCATGAATCGGCCAAACATGATGTTCTCCTATGGGATCAGGCGGCGGCCAACCGGTGAACTGGCGGCCTGCGTATCGAACGGCGCGTAGTGTACCCGCTTCCCGTGCTTCAGGCTGCGATTCAAAGTGATGTCTCAGAAAGGGATGTTATGCAAACAGAGAAACACCTTCCCTGAAGGGGAAGGGACTGTCTGCCGGTCCATGCATTTCGTGGCTTAGACATCAGTTTGAATCGCACCCCGTGCTTCGTGCGGTGAGGCATCGCCGCGCCGTTCGCGATATAATTGTTTCTAATCCGCATTCGTTTTCTTGTGGTTTTTCATCACCCGCGGCCCTTCTCGCTCCCCTGGGCACCTTGGCATTTACCGGACAACGCTGGTTTCACACTCTGCTCGCCTGGTACTTCGTGTCGGTCTGGGGCTCGGGCTTCATAGCCACCAAGATCGCGCTGCAGCACGCGGCGCCCTTCACCTTCCTGTCGATACGGTTT
>CAMDLH010000257.1 GCA_945901405.1 Bordetella parapertussis
GAGGTTAAATTCACGGGGGGATGCTACACCAAAACCCGCCACGCTTTGTTCCGCTGACTAGGTTGCCAGCGCCGGTGAATCCGCCTATTCTGCGGCACGTGAGGAGAACATCATGCGTCCTGGTGCAATAGTCAGTCTCGCTGCGCTGCTTGGGGCCGCAAACGTACCCGCCCAACCCTTCCCCACCAAACCCATGCGCATGATCGTCCCCGCTCCACCCGGCGGCTCGTCCGACATCATGGGCCGGCTCGTCGCCGAGCATCTGCAAAGACGCTACGGGCAGCCGGTGATCACCGAGAATCGTGCCGGCGCCGGGCAAACCATCGGCACGAATTTCGTCGCGAAGTCGGAGCCTGACGGACACACGCTGCTGATGGTCACGGTGAGTCACGCCGTCAATTCCGCCGTGTATCCGAAGCTGCCCTACGATCCTGTGGCGGATCTTACCGGCGTTGCGATGGTGGGCACGGGGCCGCTGCTGCTGGTGGTGCATCCCTCGCTGCCGGTGCGCTCGGTGCGGGAGTTGATTGCGTTCGCGCGCGCGCGGCCTGGCAGGCTTGACTATGGTTCGTCCGGCAGCGGCACCATTCCGCATCTCGCCGGTGAGTTGTTCGCCGCGCGCACCAACACCGATATTCTGCACGTGCCGTACAAGGGCATCGCCGCCAGCGTCACCGCCGCGGCTTCCGGCGAAGCGCCGATGATTATCGTCAGCATCCCCGCGGCGGGCCCGATGCTCAAGGCGAATCGCCTGCGCGCGCTGGCGGTCACCACCGCGCAGCGTTCATCCTTCATGCCCGAATTGCCGACGCTCGCCGAATCCGGCGTGCCGGATTATGACGTGGCGACGTGGTGGGCCGTCTTGGCGCCCGGCAAGACGCCAGCGAATATCGTAATGAGACTTAACGAGGACATTCGCAAGAACCTCGCCATGCCCGATGCCGCTTCGATACTAGCGGCCAACGGCGCCACACCCGCGCTCGACATGACGCCGGAGCGTCTGAACGCGCTCATCAAATCAGAAGTCGCCACATGGGGCCGTGTCGCGCGCGAGCGCAAGATCACGGTCAACTGAGCAAACCGAGCTCGCGCAGCATGCGTGCCAGCGTGTCGCGCTCGGCATCAAGAAACGTGCGCGCCTTGACTGCGCCCATGAAGGTATTCGTCCAGTAATTCGTTTCGAGTTCGGCTTGCCACTCGGCGCGCGCGGTGGCCGCTGCAAACGCCTGCTCCCAGAATGCAATTTGCGCGGCATTCATGCCAGCACCTCCCATGATGCCGCGCCACTGACCGGCGACGCACGGCACGCCGAGTTCCTGCCACGCCGGCGCATCCACAAACACGCCGCCCATGCGCGCGGGTGCGGTCACCGCGATTACACGGGCCTTGCCTTCCTTGATCGCCTTCACCGCGCTCACCGCCGAGATCACGCCGGCTTGCGCGTTGCCTTCCAGCACATCGGCCACCGCATACAGCGCAGAATCGAACACGCGCAGCTTCAACGTCTTCGGATCGCGCCCGAGGTGCTTCATCACATGCCCCAGCGAAATGTGATTGGTGCTGCCAATGGCGGTGGCGATTGATATCTGCAAACCGCCGGCATTCGCTTTCAACTGATCGAGCAATGCAGCCGCGTCACGCAGCGGAGAATCCGCGCGCACGATGTACGCGAGATATTCGGTGTACAGATTCGCCAGCAGCGAAAACTCAGTGTGATCGTAATCGGCAACGCCGAGTATGCGGTTGCTCAACAGCGGCCCGGAGTTGATCGACAACACATGCGCGTCACCCCCGCGCGCGCGCAATGCATCCCACGCAGCGCCGCCGCCCTTGCCGACGACATTGCTAAGCCGCATTGGTACCGTGACGATGCCTGCCAACTCCATCACCTTCATCAATGCACGCGCCGGGCGGTCCTGTCCGCCGCCGGGTGGGGTGCCGACGATCAATTCGACTTCCTGCGTTGGATGCCATGGCTCAGTGGTGGTGATTGATGTGCTCTCGCTCATACGTGGCTCCGATGTATATAAGTGTTTGTTTTTAAAGGTATTTTATTATCGAGCGCACGCTACCAAATGCGCAAGTAACCTCAACCCTTGACACGCACCGGCGTCAGCAGCGGCTTGCCCGCAAAATGCGCGTTCAGATTCGCGAGTAATAATTCAGTCGCGGCGATCTGCGACTCCGGCGCGCGCGCCGCACAGTGCGGCGTGATCACCACGTTGTCCATTGCCAGCAACTCGGGCAGCGCCGGCGGCAGGCTCGGCTCGCCCTCAAGCACATCCAGCCCCGCGCCCGCGATACGTTTCTCGCGCAATGCCGCCAGCAGCGCTGCCGTATCCACCACCGTACCGCGCCCGACGTTGACGACGTAGCCTTGCGGCCCCAGTGCCGCGAGCACCTCTGCGTTGATGAGATGCCGCGTGCCCGCGCCGCCGGGTGTGGCTGCAATCAGGAAATCAGCCCACTGCGCCATTTCGATCAACGTGCTGAAGTGCCGGTACGGCGCGCCGGCCACGGCGTTGCGCGTGAAATAGCCCACTTCCATGTCAAAGCCGCGCGCGGCACGGTGGGCTATGCGTCCGCCGATATGCCCCAGGCCCAGCAGCCCCAGGCGCTTACCGAAGATGATCTGCGTATCGACGCGCCATTGATCCTGCCACAGCCCCGCGTGCACATGGCGATCAGCCGCGCGCAAATGCCGCACGGCCGCCAGCAGCAGCGCCATCGCGGAGTCGGCAACGCCTGTCGCGTTGGTGCCGGGGCTATTCGCCACCGCGATGCCGCGCTTCGCCGCCTCGGTCAGATCCACCGCTTCATAGCCCGCGCCGACGGTGCAAATGATCTCCAGCTTCGGCAACAACTGTATCTCGGCGGCAGACAAACCGCCTCGGCCATTGGTCAACACGCCTTTCACGCTGTCGCCGGCCTCGCGTATCGCTTCCTCGCGGCTCGGCGACTTTGCGCCCTCGCGCACTCTGTAACCGGCCGCGGTAAACGCGGCGAGGCGTTCGAGGCTGATATTTCTTAACGACAAAATACCTGTGGTCATTGTCACTCCTCCCCCTTCCCTATTGCTCGACTGCGAGCTGAGTTTGTGATGAGTTTCACCCATCTACGGTAACTACGGTAACTGCTTTTTCGAGGTTAATCCGTGTTCATTTGTGGTTATCATGTCGCCGGATTTATTGTCGCTTGCCGTCCGCCTGCAAAGCCAGCACATCCCACACCGCGCGGTTACACGGCGTGGGTACGCCGGCTTTTTTGCCCAGTTTCACCACGCCGCCGGCGAGCCATTCGACTTCGAGACGGTTGCCGTTTTTCAGATCGTGATGCAGCGATGAATCCATCGTCGCGGGCACGCTGTCGGCGAATTTCAACCTATCGTCCGCGTAATTCTCCGGCAATGCCACGCCCAATGCGCGGCCCACGGCAACGGCTTCTTTCATCAGCTCATGCAGAAACGCGCGCGTCTGCGCGTTCTCGCGCACCGCGCCGATGGCGCTGCGCATGCTCGCCGTCGTACCCGAAAGGCCGACGAGAAAAGTGTATTTCTCCCACAGCGTGCGGCGGATGTCGTTAGATAATTCAGCTTGTATGCCTGCTTTCAACAGCGCAGCAAGCAGCGTCTCGGCGCGCGCGGATTTCGCGCCGTCATATTCGCCGAACACCAACCGTTGCAGCGTGCCCACCTGGTTGATCACGCCGGGCCGCGCGATATGCGTGCCCACGTAGGCTACCCCGCCCATCAGCGCCTTTTCGCCGAACACGCCGCGCAGGATGTCATCTTTCACCACTCCGTTTTGCAGGGACAGCACCGCCGTATGCGGCCCGACGATCGGCAGCAGCGCGCGCGCCACGGCTTCGGTGTCCCACAGCTTGACGGCGAACAGAATCAAATCAGGCGTGCCCGCCGACAGCGGATCATCGGTTACTTTTATCGGTTTAATGAGCGTGTTGCCCAGCGTGGCATTTTCGATCAGCAGCCCGTGCTCGCGCATCGCCGCGAGGTGCGCGCCGCGTGCGACAAACTTCACATCGCAACCTGTGTGCGCGAGGCGTCCGCCGTATAAACCTCCGACGCCACCAGAACCCATCACGAGAATTTTCATTTAAGACCTTTTACCTTGCCCCGCTCACCGCGCACGGTAACCAAGCCGCCGCAGATAATCAATGCTACACCGAGCGCCACCCACAAGCCGGGGATTTCGCCCCACAACACGAATCCAAACAACGCCGCCCATAAAAACGCCGTGTATCTGAATGGCGAAACCAGCGAGGCTTCACCCATGCGCAGCGCCTCGATCACGAAAAAATGCGCGGCGGCATTGGTCACGCCCGCGAGCACGAACCACAACACGCCATTCGCATCCACCGTGTTCCAGCCGAACGGCGCGGTGGCCAGCCCCGCGAACATGACGATGAGTGTTGAGCACAACAAGATCGACACCGATGTTTCTGTGCGCGAGAGCCGCCGCGTCACGATGTCGCGCAGGCTGTTCACCAGCGCGGTACACACAGGCAACAGCAGCACCCACTCGAAGCCCGCCGCGCCCGGCCGCACGATCACCAGCACGCCCGCGAAGCCGATGAGCACCGCGATCCAGCGATGTGCGCCCACATGCTCGCCAAGCATGGGCGCCGACAGCAACGCCACGAATATCGGCGCGGTGAAAATAATCGCGATCACCGTGGTGAGCGGCAACACGCTCAGCGACACCACCATGAACGCCGAGCCGGCCACGAACAGCAGCCCGCGAAAAATCTGCCCCGGCCAGTTCACCACGCGCGCGGCGCGCCATCCGGTGAAGAGCATGATGTAGGGCACGATCACCAGCAAGGTGGCGGCGTGGCGCAGGCAAATCACCTGCCCCACCGGATACGATTGCGTGAGATATTTCGACGCGGCGTCGCTGGCGGTAAGCAGCGCCGCGCCAATGATCATGGCGACGATGGCCTTGAGGGGGGCCGCGCGTGGCTGCGTCATGCCCGCGAACAAAAAGGCGGCTCTACATCAATATCCGCAAACCCCTTGCGCGCGCCGCCAGAATCCATGCGCTCATTTCCCGCACAGCGCCGATTCCTGGAAGAATCATTGGGCTTCGTTTTCAACATGATCGCGGCGCAGCTCCGCCAGCATGTTGCAGAACATCGCGCCCTGCTCCAGCGCGTCGTCGAGCGCGATGTGCGTGTGCGGCAGCGGGTCAAACCAGCGCTGGGGCAAATACACCTTGGTCGAGCGCTGCCAGTTCGAATTCGTCAACGACATGGCCAGCGTGCGCATGTCGATGCCCGAATGCGCGAACGGGCTGGCGCCGGTAAATTTAATCAGGTACCACTGCACGAACATGAAATCGAATGTCACTGGAAACGCCACGAATACCGGCGAGCCAGGCAGCGTCTTCACCCACGCCAGCAACGCGCGCATCGCCTGCTCGGGCGGCTGCAAATCCTTGCGGCACGCTTCCCACGCGGGCTTTTGTGTTTCCCACCACGCCATGGTTTTGGGGTGCCCGCTGGCGCCCGGCAGCGTTTCGAGATTCGCCGAGAAGGTGCCTATCAATGTCTTGTCGGCAAGATAGGCCGCGCACCCCACGGACAACATCGAGTGCGGGCCGGGTATCGGCCCGTCGGTTTCTACATCGGTGCTGACGTAGATTTCAACTCGTTCACTGCCTTGTGCCATGGTCACAGCGCCTTTAATGATTCAATGATCTTGCGTTTGACCACGATGCCTTCAATCAGGCGCCGCTCGCGTTCGCGCGACGCACGCTCGGACGGTATGCGAATCTCGCTCACGCCGGGCTGCTTCGGCAGCGCTTTCATCTCACGCACGTATTGCGACATGCGTTTTTTAAAGTCGTTGCCCGGCAGCATGATCTCGGGGTTCACTACCCAGAACAAAAATCCGTAATCGAGCACTTCATTGCGCGTGATCGCCGACCCCGCGAGCAGGCCCAGCGCCTGTATCGCAAAGCTCAATCCATAGCCTTTGTAGACGTAGTCCTTGCCGCCGAACGGCGCGACGCCGCCTTTCAATGTCGCCGCCGCGTCGCGCGTGGGCTTGCCGTTCTCATCAAAGCCGATACCCTCGGGCAACGGCTGGCCCAGGTGCGCGTGCAGCATCACGTCACCCCACATCAGCGACGCAGTACCGATGTCGAAGGTGACCGGTCCTTCTTCCGACGGAAATCCAAGGCAGAGCGGGTTGGTCCCCAACGCGGGCCGAGCAGCACCCGGCGGCACCACGCGCGGCTGGTTGCTCGCGGTGTGCATCGCCACATAACCCGCGTTGACGATACGCTCGACAAAGTAGGCGTTGCGTCCGCTGTAATAGGTGTTGTAGACGCCCACGCTGGCAATGCCATGCGCGCGTGCTTTCTCTATGGCTTTGTCCGCGGCGTGATACGCGGTCACGTAACCGATGTTGTTGCCGCCATCCATCAGCGCGGACACCGGCGTTTCCTTCACCACCTTGATCGGCGTGCGGGGCTGTCTTATTTTTTCATCACCCGCCATCGCCAGGATGCGCGGCAGCCCGGCGAACTTGTAGCCGCACAGCATGTTGTCGATCAACTGATCGACCACGATGCGCGCATCTTCGGCTGTGTAGCCGATACGCTGCACGGCGGTTTCACCGATGGCGCGCGCCTCGGCGGGGGTGAGGCGGATCGTGTCGGATTCGTCGGGGTCGAGCAGACCGTTGGCTGAGGTTGCGGGGTTCATGGGTGAATATCTGAAATTGACGTGAATAGAGGCAGATGAAATACAACAACTGTCGTTCCCGCGCAGGCGGGAACCCATGACACAGCAGCCCTTGAGTCACCCTATGATAGGGGTAGGAAAGGACGCTCGTCCTCCCCTCCCTCCGAACCGTGCGTGCGGTTCTCCCGCACACGGCTCTCCAGTCGGTGGTTTCCTCATCGGGATTGGCTTGCCAGCGCATGGGTCTCGGTCATCGTGAAGAGGCCCAACT
>CAMDLH010000258.1 GCA_945901405.1 Bordetella parapertussis
ATGATGGCAATTAAGCTTGCGTTATGATGCCAGCCCGGTTCACGCAGACAAATGGTATGACGTCAGTGTGATAAAACGCGCTCAATCTTACCGAAATCGTGCGACCACAATTCGGCTCAGAATGCGATGGAAGCGGGGTGCGCCACACGTGCCGTACAAAGGCGGCGCGCCTATGTTGAACGCGCTCATCAGCAACGAAGTGCACATGGCGATCTCAGGGGCCATCACAGCGATTCCGCATGTCAAGGATGGTCGCCTGCGGGCGCTCGGCATTGGCAGTACGCGCCGCTCGCATATCTTACCCGACGTTTCGACGATCGCCGAAGCCGGCGTGCCGGGTTATGAAGCTTCCAATTGGCACGGACTGTTCGCGCCGGCAAGAACGCCACGCGCAATCATCGAGCGCCTGCACGAGGAGATCTCCATCATCCTGCGATCTCCCGATGTGAGCCAGCGCCTGTTGAGCCTCGGCTCGGAGCCTGTGGGCAGCGCACCTGATATCTGGGGCAGGTTCGTCGAATCTGAAGTGCTCAAGTGGAGTAAAGTCGCCCGCGGCGCCGGCATCAAGCCGGAATAGGTCATTCCAGCTTGATGTTCGCGACCTTGACGAGCTTGCGCCACTTTTCGATCTCGCTGCGCAGGTGGGCGCCGAATTGCTCGGGCGTGCTTCCGCCAGGCTCTATGCCCGGCGTTGAAAGACGCAAAGCGGGGTGTGGGGGCAGCTCTTTCATCATCACATTTTTCCACGAAATGTAATTGCGCCGTTCTTCGAATTGAGTGTCCGACAGCCGATTATCGTCTACGCCCGCTCAGGGTCGATAGGATGAGTAGCGCTTTTTAGTAAGCGGTCGCCCATGGTCGTCGCCACAGGCTTTTTGATGATTACGGTTCGAAGGGCAGCAATGCGACGCGCAGCCGACGTTCAAGGCAACGCCCTCTAATGGCGGCTACGGCCGAGGACTTGCCATTGAGCCACCGCCCTGAACCGCGACTGTACTTTCTTACCTGTCTTTCAAGGGCAAACAGGGTGAAGGTCGGCTGTGTGTCTTTTTCACTCCATCGCAATCGACGCTACCGACTATCCGCTTTCCCCAGAACTACGGCACCCGCACGCCTATAGACTTAAGCCGCGCGTGCGCCCGCGCGGCGCGCGCCTTGAGGCCGTCGTGATACGTCGATAAATCGGTGCCGGGCAGATTCAATACCTTGCAGCCCATTTGGTAGTACTCGCCGATCTGCGCTTCGGTTTCCGCTGATCCGCGCGCGAGTTTGCCGTTTGCGTTGCAGGCGTCGGCGATGCGCTTCACCACGGCCTTGAATTGCGGATGATCGAGTTGCAGGTGTATGCCCAGCCGCGCGCTCAAGTCGGAGTGCCCGTAGGCGATCATGTCGATGCCTTCGACCGCGGCGATGGCTTCGACGTTTTCCAAGCCTTCAAGCGACTCAATCGACGGGCAGATAATGATATTGTCGTTGGCCCACGGGCTGTATTCGGTGTGATAACGCGCGCCGAAGCCCTTGTAGTTGGTGTGCGAGCCCATTTGCGAAATGCCGCGATTGCCGATGGGCGGATACTTCGCCTGCTGCACGATGGCGCGCGCTTCGCCGGCGGTTTCCACCTCTGAAATCTGTATGCCCATGATGCCCTGATCGAGTATCGCCGGAATCAGATTGATGAACGCCTTGTGGATGCGCACGATCGGCGACACATTGGTCGCCATGAACCACCCGGCGAGATTGGCTATCGTTTCCAGATCGAACGCGCCGTGCTCCATGTCGATCATGGCGTAATCGAAGCCGGATGATTCGATGATCCACGGCACGCCGCGCGTGGCAAACTCCTTGACGCCCGTGCCGAGCGCCGCACGCCCTTCGCGCACGGCCTTGCGTATGCTGTTTTCTTTCACTTTTGTGTTCCCTTGAAGTCGATCAGGCCTTCTTCCATTGCCTTGATTTGCAGCGCGAGGTGTTTTGAGTAGATACGGCATTGCGCAAGGCTGCCGGCCATGAACCACAGGCCCGGTTGCGCGGTACGCCTCCACATGTTTGCCATCTCGCCGCTCGCATCAAAGCCCCAGATTTCTCCGACTTTTTCAGCGACCGCCTCGCCGAGCAGGCGGCGCACCAGTTCCTGCTGGGTGTGATAGCCGGTAGCGAGCACCAGCAAATCCGCATTCTGTATCGAACCGTCCTTGAGCCGCGCGCCTTGCGCTTCAAAGCGTTCGATGCGGTCGAATTGCAGCAGGCCGATTTCACCCTTGATGATCAGCCCGGAACAACCCACGTCGAGGTAGTAGCCGCCGCCGCGCCGCCGATACTTCATCTGGTGCCCGGTGTTGCCTTCACCGAGATCGTATTTGAAACCACGCGCGATCAGGCCGGCGATCAACTCCTTGTCGAACTGCGCCATTTTTTCGACGGCGAGCTGATAGCCGCGCACCACCAGCGGGTAGGTCGAGGCAACGGCGATGAGGTCGGTGTCGTCGAGCGAATGGCCTTCGTCATACAGCGCGTAGTTAAGCTTCGCACTCGGATCGACGCTTACCACGGTGGTTGAACCGCGCTGGATGATGGTTGTGTCCGTGCCGTGGCTGTGCAGATCTTGCGCCACGTCGTGACCGCTGTTGCCCGTGCCCAGTACTAAAGCCTTCTTGCCGCGCCAGGCCGCACCCGTGGTGAAACTGTGCGAGTGGATTACTTTGCCCGCGAAGTTCTCCAACCCCGGCAGCGAGGGCGTGCGTGGAATGCCGCTCACGCCATTGGCGAAAATGACATGGCGCGGATGCAGCGTGCGCTCGCTGCCGTCCGCGCGGCGCACCACCGCATTCCAGCACTGGGCGGCTTCGTCGTAAGTGCCGCCGATGAACTCCGCACTCGTCCAGAAATTGATCTGCAGCGCAAACGCGTAGGCCTCGAACCAGTTGGCGAGCATGTCCTTGGGGATGTACTTGGGCCACGTCGGCGGAAACGGCATGTACGGCAGATGATTCACCTGAATCTGGTTGTGCAGTGCCAGCGAGTGGTAGCGCTTGCGCCAGTTATCACCGACACGTTCGTTCTTGTCGACGACCAGCGCATCGACATTGAGTTGCCCCAGCCGCGCCGCGATGGATAACCCCGCCTGGCCGCCGCCAACCACCAGCACCGCGGGGTCACGGTCAACGTAGGCCTGATTCTTGGTGCGTTGATCGAGCCAGTTGTCGCCGCCAAAGTCGCGCGAGTAAGGCTCGCCCTTGGGCCGCAACTCACCGGTCTTTTCCTCGAAGCCCTTTAACGATTCGAGCGAGGTCAGCAACACCCAGGCTTGCTCGGGCCTGTCCGCCAGCAGCCTGACTACGCCGTTGCCGCCGCCAAAAGCAGTCTCGAATTCAAAGATCGCCTCGATGACATCGACACCGTGCCTGCGAACACGGCGCGGCGCGGTGCGGTCTTTTGCGATGGCAAAGCCGCGCGCCTGCGCTTTTGGTTGCAGCTCGCACAGCGCCGCCGCGATTCTTTCCACGCCGATGTGCGGCGTGAGATCCCAGGTAAATGCCAGCAGATCGCGCCAATGACATTCCGGCGCAAAAAGTGCCGCGATGGCCGACTTGCGCGCATCGCGCAGCGCAGCCTCCAGCGCGGCCAGCCATTGACGTGCCGCCGCCGTGTCGTTGCCGGCACGTGATTCACTCAAAACCGCGTTATCGACTGTTTTCATGTGTGTGTCCTGTTGTGTGCGCCAAGGCTGGCAATAGCTGTCACGCCGCCTTGCCTTGCTGAAACGCAATGTGCTGCAGCCCGATTTCCGACACCTTGTTGCACGAGATATTCGCCATGCCGCGGCTGATTTCGCCACGATAAATATCCAGCGCGCGGGCAGCACCCGCCTCGCCCGCCGCCGCCGTGCCATACAGCGTGCTGCGTCCGATCAGCACCATCTTAGCGCCCAGCGCCAGCGCCTTCACCACGTCGCTGCCGCGGCGAATGCCGCTGTCGAAGACAACGGTGGTGCGATCGCCCACGGCCTTGACGATCTCCGGCAGCACCTCGATGGGCGAGGGCGCCGCGTCGCAATTGCGCCCGCCGTGATTGGAGACGATCACGCCATCGGCGCCGTGCTCCACGGACTTCGCCGCGTCGTCGGGATGCAGCAGCCCTTTCACCAGCAGCTTGCCCGGCCAGATGTCGCGCAGCGCCTTCAGATCGTCCCAGTTGAGCGAATCGCTGCGCGTGTCCTTGGTGCCGCCGTAGGCGGTGGTGACCTTGCCTTTTAATTCGTCGGGGAAATTCACGCGCTCGGGCAAGCCGCCGTTGGCGATATAACGCCCGAGTACGCCGAGCATCCAGCGCGGATGCGAGAGTACGTCGATGGTGTTCTTGCTGTTGTATTTGAACGGCACGGAAAATCCGTTGCGCCGGTTGTACTCACGATTGCCCGCGACCGCGCCATCCACGGTGACCAGCAGCGCCTCGAAGCCCGCCGCCGATGCGCGGCGCACCAGTTGGTGCGACAGCTTGCGGTCGGCCCACATGTAGAGTTGCATCCACAAAGTGCCACCGACCTCGCCGGAGATTTCCTCCATGCTGGTGATGGAGCCGGTGGCGAGCGAGAACGGAATGCCCGCGGCCTTGGCGGCGCGCGCGAGCTCAAGCTCGCCCTTGTACCACATCATGCCGGCCGCACCCGTGGGCGCGATGCCGATCGGCATTTTGTGTTCCTTGCCGAATAACGTGGTGTCGAGCTTGCGGCCGGACACATCCACCAGCATGCGCGGGCGGAACTGAATGCGCTCGAACGCCTCACGGTTGTTGCGCAGCGCCACTTCATCCTCGGTGCCGCGGTCGACAAACTCGAACAGCCACTTGGGCAGCCGCCGCTTGGCCATGTCGCGCAGATCGAAAATGTTCAGCGCTTCTTCCACCTTTGGAAAAATCATTGTGTTCCCCTTTTACGTTTAGCGTGCCGGCGGACTCCGTTGCCCGGATCGTGCTCCGGACTGCCGATCTTGAGCATCCACTTTGTGTCAATAATCGCTGTCGAACGCTGGCCCTGCATGCATCATATAACACTGTATTCCGCGCGTCGCAGCGCAGCCGCAACCGCGCGGGTGGCGTGGCTGTCACGGATGGGCCGGGAGGCCGAGAGGACGTAGTGTCGAGCGTTTCGATTTCGGTATAACGTGCAATGTTGCGGCTGATTTTGTCGATGGCATTGGACTGCCCGGTGGTGCGATCCGTCTCTGAGATGCTTTGCAAGCGTGATAGCGCACGCTCAAGGCCCGGAGGCGAGACTTTCTGCGCGCCGTCCGCAGCGGCTTTCGCGGGCTTTGCCATCGCTTCAGCCGGTGCCGCGGGGTGTGCGCGCGTGGCCGCCGGTTTCGCGGGCTCGCGCATGAATTGCAATGCCGTGCTGGAATCAATTTTCATATTGCGCTCCTGAGTCTGAAAATAACCCAGCGCAATTCTATGACCCGGCATTCCAACTCAATTGATCGAGTTGGCGCCGAGAAGTCTTGCTGTTCGAACGATAGGCGCAAGGCGGCTCTTAACCTTGGGTAATTCAACCCCCGAAAGTAAACCGGCTGCCGACGTTGGAATAAACCACTTTGTCCGGCATGCGCTGGCGCAGCATGTCAATGAAGCGCTCGCCGGTGCAGTGCATGGGTACGATCACGTCCGGGTTGATGGCTTCAAACGCCTGCATCGTGTGTTGCAGGTAATCCCCGTGCGCGGGGCCAAGGTGGAAGCCGCCCATCACCGCGTGCACCTTGTCCACGTTGGCGGCCTTCATCGCGCTACGCACGGTGTTGATGATGCCGGTGTGGCCGCACGACGAGATCACCACCAGGCCCTTGCCCTTGACGATGTAGCAGGTGGCGTGTTCGTCGGGGTGGGTGTCCTTCACCAGCTTGCCCGCGCGCTCGGCCTCGGTGAAGTGATCGTCTACCACGAGTGAGCCGCCGGTGACATCTTCGAACGAATCGCGCTCGATATAACCCGAGGTGAACGCACCTTCCAGCGCCTGCGGTTTGGGGCAGCATACCGAGGCGACTTTTTGCGCCTCCAGCGCCGCGCGGTCGAGCGTGCACCACTCCAGCGTCTCGCCGCCTTCCTTCACCCACTTGGTGCGGAACACCGTTTCGCCGCCGACATAAAGCGCGATGTCCTCACGCATGTGCGCGCGGTGTTGCTTGACGAAGCCTTGCAACCCGCCGAAGTGATCGAGGTGGCCGTGACTCAGGATCAGCCCGTTGAGCTTTTGCGGCTCGATGCCGAGCAGATCGAAATTGCGGTTGATGATTTCCGGCGTGTAACCAAAGTCGAGCACGTACTGCGCCTTGGCGCCGTCTTTCTCGGAGGCGAGGTGCAGCGACAGGCCCCACTCACAGGCGAAGGTGCTTTCCGGGCGGCCGGCGATGCGCCCCACATGCTCGATCTTCACATGCGGATGCGACAGGCGCGGCAGGAAGCGTTCGTAGCGCGAATCGACCAGCACGCGAACGCTCAGGGCATCAACGACGGGGGCGTGAAACGAGGTTGTGGTGGTCATGGCTTGCGTTCTCCTCAAAGTTTGCAATATCCAACGAGCCCGCACTTCATCACTTTGCAAATAGCCAAGGCGATATTGGGAGCGTAGCACCAACCGGCGGGCGGTGCGACGTCGGCCAACTCGAGCGCGCTACTCCATCGCGGCGCGCAGATTGGCGATGGTAACCATCAATGTCATGGGTTCCAGCGGTGATTCGTCAAGGCCGAGGCGCAGGTAGAATGATTTGGCGTCCTCGTTAAGGGCATGCACGAGCAAGCCGCGTATGCCGATGGCAGTCGCAGCGTTGATTACGCGCCGCGCTGCGTCCTGAAACAACGCGCGGCCCAGTCCTTGCGCTTGATGCGATTTCGCCACCGCCAGGCCAATGGCATTCGGTTTCATTCGAGCGGATAGGACTGGTTTCTCCGTGACAGTGTAAGTGACTGATATTGTGTCGTTTTTTC
>CAMDLH010000259.1 GCA_945901405.1 Bordetella parapertussis
TGCCCGCCATCGAGGATCACGGCATCCTGCCCAACCTGCTGGGCACCGCGGTGCATGACTGCTGGGGGCCGTATTGGCGGCTTAACAACTGCCTGCATGCCTTGTGCAATGCGCACTTGCTGCGCGAGTTGACCTTTCAGCGCGAAACCACGCGCCAACGCTGGCCCCAACGCATGATGGATTTGCTGATCCGATCCCGTGTTACTGCGTGGCGGCGCGTCAAGCGGGGCAGACGGCCTTGAGCGCGTGGCGGATACGACGTATCTTCGCCGACTATCATGCGATTTTGGATAGGGCGCTGATCCGCAATCCGCAGACCGGGCGGCGCGATAAGCGCCGCGGCCGGGTCAAGCAGTCGCTCGCCTTCAACCTGATCAACCGCATGCGCGAGCATGCCGATGCGGTGCTGCGCTTCGTAACGGATCTGCGCGTGCCCTTCACCAATAATCTGGCCGAGCGCGCCATTCGCATGCCAAAGGTGAAACAGAAAATCTCCGGTTGCTTTCGCACCCTCGACGGCGCGCAGACCTTTTGCGTCATCCGCTCCTACCTCGATACCATGCACAAACAGGGTCATAATATGTTTGAATTGTTGCGCCTGACTTTCATAGGCTCTCCGCCTTCTCCTGAGTCAGGATGAATAGAGACAATTTATTTATCACAACCTGGCGTATCGCACTTGACCACAACGCGCCGTATCAGAATGGACGCCGCGCCGCCTTGCAGCGCGTCCGCCTCCACGCGCCAGACAGAGTCGGATGTGCTGGCGCTGAATTGATAACGGCGGCCCGATTTGCTCGACGCCAACCCGCTGAACACGCGCGCTTCGGACAGGCGCGAAAAATGCGCTTCAAGCGCCGCCACGTCGCTGCCCTCGCCGATAGCAAACCGATGGATCAGTTGCTCGCCCGCGGCATTATGCAAGTGAATCAGCGATTCACACCGCGATCCGGGATAAGGCGTTATTCCGCCCAATTGCTCCGCGCCCAGTTGCGCCGGACAGATATCGAAACGCACCCGTGCGCCGGCAAGCTCGCTGCCGTGCAGACTCAAGGCATGCCCCTTCTCATCGTACACGGTCAGCCGGCCGCCGGCGCTGGCCGTGCGATCCACCGACAGCGCGGGATGACGCGCCAGAAACTCACTTAAGTACGGCGGTGTTACGCCGGGCAACGCCTCCCAGTGGTCATTACCTTCGATGAACGCAACCACGGCCATGCCTGCCCATAGCGCGCCAAACCCCGCGAAAATCATCGCGCCAAATCTGAATGCGTGCGCGGCGGCCGTGGCAAACAACCACGCCCAAGACTCACTCACCGGCGTCTCTTCGCTCACGTATGACGAGTGTGCGGATGAGTTATCCGCGGCGGCGCGCCTGCCGCCAAACCCGCGCCGAAGCATCGCGCCGCCTGCCACGGCCTGAATCGCAAAAAATAGCGCCAACATGGCGACAGGCCAAATCCATATCGAAACCGTCATCACCAGCAACTCACGCATGCGCATGAGAAATCCGGATTCCGTCAAGGCTGACACCAAATCCTCCCACGAAAATGCGGGTGCAACCGGTTGCGTCCGCGGTATGGCGGCCAGCAACAGCATCAGCACCAGCCACACCGCCAATGCCCACATCCCCCAACGACGCAGCGCGCGCAGGGCGTGCCAAAACAATGTCTCGTTGCTGCTCATCAGCGGGTTTGTCCTTGATTAATTGCGCAACCAAATGCAAATACAAGAGCTGCCGCGAATTGCCCAAACAAGATACAGGCGAAAAACTCAGCCGTGAAGCCGCAATCACAAAAGAAACGTAAGTAATTGTTTTTATTGAATATTATTGCCAACACTAAAATCACATGCAAGTTGCGTGAGACCCTTCCCTGCGCTAGCATGCGGTCACGACGCTACATCAATTTCACTTTCATTCCCTACCGTTTTCCAGCTTACTGGAGCAACCATGACCATTTTCGTTTCCATGACCGTCAACGGCAAGGCCGTCAGCGCGGACGTCGATCCGCGCACGCTGCTGACGCAGTTTCTGCGTGAAAACCTGCATCTCACCGGCACGCATATCGGCTGCGACACCGCGCAGTGCGGCGCGTGCACCGTGCATCTCGATGGCCGCGCGGTGAAGGCGTGCAACTTGCTCGCCGTGCAGGCGCAGGGCGCGGCTATCACCACGATTGAAGGCGTGAGTGCCACCGACGGCGCACTGCATCCGATGCAGGCGGCGTTTCGCGAGCACCATGGATTGCAGTGCGGCTTTTGCACGCCGGGCATGGTGATGACCGCGCTTGATCTGGTGAAGCAGCATCCGAATCCCTCGGAAGAAACCGTGCGCGCCGGGCTCGACGGCAATTTGTGCCGCTGCACCGGATATCAAAACATCGTCAAGGCAGTGCAGGCTGGCGCTGCCGCCATGAAAGGCTAAGACCATGAACGCACCCTTTATCGGACAATCCATCAAGCGCAAGGAAGACGCGCGCTTTCTCACCGGCGGCGGCAACTACACCGACGACGTCGCCATCGCCGGGCAAACTCAAGCGTATTTTCTGCGTTCGCCGCACGCGCACGCGAAAATTCGCGGCATTGATCTCGCCAAGGCCAAGGCCGCAACCGGCGTGGTCGCGATCTACACCGGCGAAGACCTCGCCGCCGCCAAAGTCGGCAGCCTGCCCTGCGGCTGGCTGATCACTGATGTCAACGGCCAGCCGATGAAAGAGCCGCCGCATCCACCGCTGGCGCAAGGCAAAGTGCGCTACGTCGGCGATCATGTCGCGGTGGTGATCGCAGAAACACTGGATCAGGCGAAAGACGCCGCTGCGCTGATCGAAGTCGATTACGAAGTGCTGCCGGCGGTGATCGACACCGCCAAGGCGCGCGGCGCGGCCACCGCGGTACACGATGCCGCGCCCGACAACACGTGTTATGTGTGGGCCATCGGCGACAAAGCAGTGGTGGACAAGGCGTTCGAGTCGGCCAAGCACGTGACCACGCTGGAGTTCATCAACAATCGTTTGATCCCGAACGCCATCGAGCCGCGCGCTGCGGTTGCTCAGTATTCGCGTGGCGATGATTCGTACACGCTGCATGTCACCAGCCAAAATCCGCACGTCGAGCGGCTGCTGATGACCGCCTTCGTGCTGGGCCTGCCCGAACACAAGGTGCGCGTGATCGCGCCCGATGTGGGCGGAGGCTTCGGCTCGAAGATTTATCTGTATGCCGAAGAAACCGTCATCACCTGGGCCGCGAAACGCGTCAATCGTCCGATCAAATGGAACTGCGAGCGTTCGGAATCTTTCCTCTCCGACGCGCATGGCCGCGACCATGTGACCAAGGCTGAACTCGCACTCGACAAGAACGGAAAATTTCTCGCCATGCGCGTGGTAACCACCGCCAACATGGGCGCGTATTTGTCGACGTTCGCCTCTTGCATCCCGACAATTCTGTATGCCACGCTGCTCGCGGGCCAATACACCACGCCGGCGATTCATTGTGAAGTAACGGCAGTGTTCACCAACACCGCGCCGGTGGATGCGTATCGCGGCGCAGGCAGGCCCGAGGCGACCTACGTCGTCGAGCGCCTGGTCGAAACCGCCGCGCGCGAAATGAACATTGCACCCGCCGACATACGCCGGCGCAATTTCATCACGCAGTTTCCGTATCAAACACCGGTGGCGCTGTGCTACGACACCGGCAACTACGACGCCACGCTGACCGAGGCATTGAAGGTCGCCGATGTCGCGGGCTTCCCCGCCCGCCGCGCCGACGCGACACGGCGCGGCAAGCTGCGCGGGCTGGGCTACGCCACCTACATCGAAGCGTGCGGCTTGGCGCCATCGAATGTTGCCGGCTCGCTGGGCGCGCGTGCGGGCCTGTTCGAGGCCGGCGAAGTACGCCTGCATCCCACCGGCAGCGTTACGGTATTCACCGGCTCGCACAGCCACGGGCAAGGTCACGAAACCACTTTTGCGCAAGTGGTCGCAGACCGCCTTGGCGTGCCGATTGAAAACATCGACGTGGTGCACGGCGACACCGGGCGCATTCCGTTCGGCATGGGCACCTACGGCTCGCGCTCCATCGCTGTTGGTGGCGCTGCCATCATGAAAGCGCTCGACAAGGTGATCGACAAAGGCAAGAAAATCGCAGCACACATGCTCGAAGCCGCAGACAGCGATATCGAATTCAAGAACGGCGCATTCACCGTCGCCGGCACCGACCGCAAGAAAACCATGGCCGAAGTCGCGTTCGCCGCGTACGTGCCGCACAACTATCCTCTGGATAAACTCGAGCCGGGGCTGAATGAAACCGCGTTCTACGACCCGACCAACTTCACCTACCCGGCAGGCAGTCACATTTGCGAAGTCGAGGTTGATCCTGAAACCGGTTCGACGAAAATCATCAACTTCACCGCGGTGGATGACTTCGGCAACATCATCAACCCGATGATCGTCGAGGGTCAGGTGCACGGCGGCCTCGCGCAAGGCATCGGTCAGGCGCTGCTCGAAGGCTGCGTTTACGACACCGAATCCGGCCAGTTGCTCACCGGCAGCTATATGGATTACACCATGCCGCGCGCGGACGACTTGCCGAATTTCAAAGTCAGCACCAAGGTCACGGCCTGCACGCACAACGCGTTAGGCGTGAAAGGCTGCGGCGAAGCCGGCGCCATCGGCGCACCAGCCGCGGTGATGAACGCCATCACCGACGCGCTGGGCGTGAAGGATCTGGCGATGCCCGCGACCTCGGAGCGGGTTTGGCGCGCGTTGAATGCGAAGTCCAGGAAGAAATAGGAGAAACCATGCATACATTCGACTATCACCGCCCCGCCACTCTCAAGGACGCGGCAACTCTGCTGAAGAAAATCGAAAACGCGCGCGTGTTGGGCGGCGGCCAAAGCCTGCTGCCCACGTTGAAAATGCGCCTTGCGAGTACACCTGCGCTGGTTGATCTCGCAGGCATCGCCGATTTGCGCATTATTAAACTCGACGGCGCGGTACTTACCATCGGCACGGGCATGCGTCACAGCGAAGTCGCTGCGTCGAAAGACGTGTTGATTGGCGCGCCGGTCATCGCGCGCGTGGCCGCCGGCATTGGCGACCGGCAGGTGCGCAACATGGGCACGCTCGGCGGCTCCATCGCCAACAACGACCCCGCCGCGGATTATCCGGCGGCACTTTTGGGGCTGGGCGCCACGGTCATCACTAACCGCCGCGAGATTCCAGCCGACAAGTTTTTCACCGGCCTGTTTGAAACCGCATTGAAGCCAGGCGAGATCATCACGGCGGTTTCGTTCCCGCTGCCCAAGCGCGCGGCTTATGTGAAGTTCAAGCAACCGGCTTCGCGCTTTGCACTTGTCGGCGTGTTCGTCAGCGAAGGCGCGGGCAATGTGCGCGTTGCGGTCACGGGCGCGGGCAACGCAGGCGTGTTCCGCGTAAAAGACATGGAGAAAAAACTCGGCGAGAAATTCGCAGCGGAGTCGATAGCGAAATCAAAAGTCGCGCCGGACAAACTGAACTCCGATATTCACGCCAGCGCGGAATACCGCTCGCATCTCATCACGGTGCTGGCACAGCGTGCGGTGGTTGCTGCCGTGGCGGGAAAATAGTCTTTTAAAAACAATAGGTTACAGAAGCATCCCCAAGCGCGGGGCTACCGTCATCGGTTGCCCGGCGCGCGCGGATTGCTTTCGAGATCCCATCCGCTCACCGACCACAGGTGCGGGCGTTCGTTGCCGAGGAAAATAAACTTGATGCCGCCACCGGCGGGTTCGGTATCGATGATCTGGCCTTTCTTTTCGCCCTTTAGTTCGACGCCATACCGATAAAGCCGGCCCACGCGCCCTTCGCTGCGCGTGCCTGCATGCAGCACCTCGGTGCACAGCACGTATTCGCCGCGCAAGGTCATGCGGCCGCAGCCGCGCGTGTCGAAAGGCGGTGCGCGCAAGACGCGCTCGACTTCCGCCGCGGTCAGCGTCTTGCGCACACTCGCATCGTCCGCTGCGTGCGTGAAACGCAGGCTGCCATCGAGAATGTAAAGTTCAAGCGCGTTGTGCGCTGGGGCCGCCGCGCGCGGGCCGCGCAACATCATAAGCACGCTGTCACCGGTAACCGCGCGCCGCCCCAGTTGCCGCCACATCGCGTCATCGACATCGAGCGTCTGCCCTTCGCGAAACTTCAGCGTCGCGGCGCTCCCCTTCAACACTTTCTGCAAGCGATAACCAACGTTCTCTCCGCTGCGCAAGGCTACCGCCAGCACCACATGATCAGCCGCCCACAACTGATATTCGAACGGCGGCTGCGCGCCGGCGGGTGCCGCAATCGCAGCCGTGTTCATGCCGATCAAAGCCAGCATTCGCGCGATAAACTTCATTTCAATCCTGATTTCGCCATGGCAATACGCCTTTTTCCGTTCACGGTTATTCGTCCACGCGCAGTCTAATCCCGTCATCACGACGCAGGCAATCCCAGGTCGCGGCCACCACTATACGCAACGATTATTTCTGCCTATCATGCGTCAACGCACATCCGCATCAAGCGTTCTCGGTATGCGTGCCGGCTATTTTATATGCTTCGTGACGGGTATTTGTGGGTGGTTTTTCGGGTTTTTGGGGGAGTCACCTCGGCCAAAAGGTTATCCACGGGGGTGCGGCCCGCCGCCTCTTTCAGGCGGGAGGCGAGCACCCCGGTGGGTAACCTGGGATGAGCATGAGGCTT
>CAMDLH010000260.1 GCA_945901405.1 Bordetella parapertussis
ACACACGCTCTGGGTTTACGATGCATTTGGGCTGGCTCCTCGAGTGATGGAGGGTTGTTTCGCAACTCCACTTTACCACTCGAATCGAGCCAGTCTTTTTTACATGAATTCAATCACTTACGGCTTAAGTAAGTGCCATTCGGGTCTGACACGATATTGACCCTCGCAATATAATGCCTGACCTCGATAGGGAAGCCGTGACTTCAGAGCCAGCCCGATAGCCGCGCGGCCCAAAGAATCAACATTGCCGCTCCGGCGGCGGCCCACAATCGCGTACCGATGCGCCAGCGCGCGGTAACTCGGTGTCCGGATAGCGCTTCGTAACCGAGCTGTATGCTATGCGCAAGGGCAAGCGCCAGCACGGGCATGAGGCTGGGGCTTAGTTGCCATGCGGCTAAAAAATTGCCCTCCACCAGGGCCGCGCAGGCGCGCGTGCCGCCGCACAACGGGCAAGGTTGCCCGGTTGTCTGGCGGAACATGCACAACGGAAAGCCGCCATACTTAAGCAGCAGCGGCGCGCTGATGAGCGCGGCAGGCCAGGCGAGCGTGATTACCGCCCGCCACTGGCGCTCGCCGCGGTCAAGCGCGTGCGGATCAGGCCGGAGTTCCACCATCGCCAACCATCTGCTTGGCCATGTGATACATGCCGATGAAGGCTATGGGTAGCGTGAGCAGCACGCCGATACCGCAGAGAATCGCACCCAGCGAACCGACGATGCCCAGCACCAGCGCACACAAAGCGGAGGGAATCAGGTTTGCCTTGACCAACTCGAACGCGCGCTTAAGCGCGTTGATGCCGTCTTTTTCGCCGAACGCGACGAGGTAAGTCGCGGTGATCGGCAGCGCCATGATGAGCAGGCCGGGGATGATGCACAGCATGGTGCCGATGGACACCGCGATGCCGCCCAGGAACGCCGCGAGAAACGCCGGCACGAAATCATCAAAGCCCTTGAACACATCGCCAATCTGCGGCGTGCCGCCCTCTTCTTCAACCTTGATCATGCGCATGTAGCCCGCGATCATCGGCCCATACAGCAGGCCGAAGCTGAAGCCGCCGACAACGAGAATCGCCAGAGTCGTGACGACGTGCAGAACAAAGTTTTTTTTCAGCCCGGCTATGCCGGCGGACACGCAAGTACCAATTTCAGGGGCAGCCATGAAACCTCCCAGTCAGTTAGTTGATTTAACTTCTCAATACTACTTCCCGTCCATCCCACATAACACCAGAAGGCATAATACACTCGGGCGCGGCAAGCGTGGTAGCAATACTCGTCATCCCGCAAATCCGAACCGCGTGTCCTGCACGGTGACGATGCGCGCCCCTTTCGTGCCGGCGATGATGCCGTGCGAGACATTGGGCGGCACGTGTAGCACGAAGCGCTCGGCAACGCGGTGCGAATTGCCCGCGACGTAGGCGTGCACCCCGCCCTCGGCCACCAGCGTGAACTGCTCGTTCTCGTGCGCGTGCGTGGGTAGCACCGCACCCGGCGCCAAGTCCAGCACGGCGACCTGTAACTTCTCGCTGATGAGCAATCCACCCTTCACGCCCGACGCCAGTTGCAGATCGGGCATCATGCGCGCGCTGGTCGTGCGGCCTGGTCTTTCAACCAAGTTATTGAAATCGTAGGTGTATCGCGTTTTCGCGCCTTCGAAATCCGCACCCGCCTCGCTCAACATCTGCGTGGTGGTTTTTTTAGGCTCGCTCGCGCGCTTGCCGAAGCCCGGCAGATACAGCGGCCCATCATGCTTGCCATCGACGGGCGGGCCGGTGATGCCGTGGCGCGTATCCTTCATCGCGAAAAAATACAGGTCTTCATCCGGGCACGCCTGGCCCGTGTGTATCGACATCGAGGGCGTGTGCACGATCATGCCTTTCTTGCCGAAGGTCTGTTTCTCGTTGTCGATGTCAGACACCATCACGCCCTGCACGACGTAATTGAATTGCTCGTTCGGGTGCGAATGCGCTTTTGCGCCGGAGCCCGCCGCCTGCATCGCCAGCGCCACCGCGATGTGTTCGCCGTAGAGCACCGCGCCGATGGTCGATGACTTTGCGGTCTCAATGGTGTCGCCCGACAACACGCGGCGCGGCGCGACCTTCGCGCTGGTCGGGTTGCCGGGTGCGACGTCCAGTTCGCTGTAGCCGTAAATGTATTGCATGATCGGTCTTGTCGCGGTTATTGTATCGGCGCAAATATAACCCGATTCGCGAGGAAAGCGCATGCGCGTTCGCTGTTCAATGATTCTGGCTCTATGTACCTGTTGCGCCTGCTGCTCCACGGTGCATGCGGCAGAGGTCTATCCCAACCGCCCTATTCGCATGGTCATCTCCAACGGCCCGGGCTCCGCGGGCGATATCCTCGGGCGCATCGCCTTCATGCGCGCCGCCGAAATACTCGGCCAACAGATCGTTGTCGATAACCGCCCCGGCGCCGGCGGCACCATCGGCGTGGAGATCGTCGCGCGTGCCGCACCCGATGGCTACACGCTGCTCGCGACTTCGTTCGCCACACTCGCGGTGGCGCCACACACCTACAAGAACGTGCCCTACCACCCGGTGCGCGATTTTGCACCCGTGTCACTGTTCGCCATCACGCAAGCGGGGCTATGCGTAAACGCGGCGCTGCCGGTGAAATCAACACGCGAACTCATTGACCTCGCGCGCGCGCGCCAGGGCAAGCTGCTAATGGCATCCGCCGGCATCGGCTCCACCAGTCATCTTGCCGGCCTCATGTTCGCCACCGCCGCCGGCATCGAAAGCACCCACGTGCCGTACAAAGGCGGCGGGCCATCGGCCACCGCCATCGGCGCGGGCGAAGCGAACTGGTCGCTGGGGCCGCTGGCGGCGTACTACGCGCCGTGGAAAGCGGGCCGCGCGCGCTGCATCGCGGTCAGCGGCGAAAAACGCTCGACGATTTTTCCGGATCTGCCGACGATCGGCGAAACCGTGGCGGGCTTCAAATTCCTCGGCTGGAACGGCGTGCTCGCGCCCAGGGACACGCCGCGCGCCATCATCACGCGCCTCAACAGCGCGTTTGTGCAAGCGCTGAAAATACCGGAAACACGCCAACTCTACGCGGCACAAGGCGAAGAACCCGTATGGAGCACGCCCGAGGAATACGCGAAGATCGTGCGCGAGGATTTTGAGCGCTACGGGAAGGTAGTGAAGCAGGCAGGCGTGAAAGTCGATTGAAAAATCGCCGAAACTATCCAGCCGTTTTGAAAACCTTCACCGCAGAGGCGCAAAGGCGCAGAGAACCCCCGCGGAGAAAAGCAGTTCTCTGCGTAACCCCGCGCCTCTGCGGTGAAGATGTTTTCTTGCAATTGAACCCGATTAGTTTCAAATCGCCAATGCAAAGACATATCGTAACTTATTGTTTTTATTGAATCTTTTATATGCCCATCATTGCACAGCAACTCGCCGGTTTTACCGCCAATCTCACGCTCGAAAAAATCCCCGCGACCACGCGCACGCGCGCGAAGCTGTTGATGCTTGACGCCATCGGCGTGGCGCTCGCCGCCGCGTCGTTTGAATTCGGCCGCCGCGCTGTGCGCGGGCTGGCCGCGCTCGACACCGGCAACGCGCAGGTGTTTGGCCTGCCGCAACGACTTGCGGTGCGCGATGCGGTGCTTGCCAACGGCATCCTCACGCACGGGCTGGATTTCGACGACACTTCGATCAGCGCGCGCGTGCATGCGGGCGCCGCGTGCATGCGGGCGCCGCGTGCACGCCGGCGGCGCTGACACTCGCGGCGGCGCTCGGCAAGAGCGGCACGAACACGCTGCTTGCGTACATCGCCGGCATGGAATGCGCGATGCGCATAGGCGCGGTGGCGAAAGGCGGCTTCAAGGAGCAGGGCTTTTATCCTATTGGAGTCGCGGGTGTGTTTGGTACCGCACTGATCGCCGGGCGGCTGCTGGATCTAAACGCCGCCGAACTCGCCAATGCGCAGGGCCTCGCCTACAGCACGGCATCGGGCAATCAGGAATTTGTCGAGGAGATGGCGTGGACCAAGCGCATGCATCCAGGCTGGGCGGGGGTCGGCGGCATCACCGCCGCGCTGCTGGCCAAGGGCGGCTATGTCGGGCCGACGCTGCCGTACGAGGGGCACAACGGTTTATACAAGGTGTATCTGGGCACGCATGCGGCGCGCAGCGATATCAGCCTCGCAACCCAGGGGTTCAACGAAACTTGGGAAATCGACAAGGTGGCGTTCAAACCGATACCGGCGTGCTACTTCAGCATCGGCGCCATCGACGCCGCGTGCAAGTTGCATCGCGAACACGGCGTGCGCGCGGATAACATCGACAAGGTGCGCATACTCGTGCCGCGGGCCGCGGTGGAAACCGTGTGCATGCCCGCAGGTATCCGCCGCAAGCCCACGGATACCTACGCCGCTGTTTTCAGCGTGTATTACGGCACGGCGGTGGGCCTCGCGCGCGGGCGCTACGGACTCGCCGACCTTGAACCCGCCGCGCTTGCCGACCCCCAAGTGCTCGGCATCATCGAGCGCAGCGAATACGAAATCGATGCGCACACCACGTTTCCAAAATTTTATTCCGGCGCGGTGCGCGTCACCACGCGCGATGGGCGCACCATCGAGCAGCGTGAAGACATCCATCGCGGCGCGCCTGAAAAACCACTGGGCGAATCGGACATCATCGAGAAATTCATGAACAACGCCGCGCGCTCGATCAACATCGCCAATGCCGCGCGTGTGCGCGATGCGGTGCTCGGCCTCGAAGCCGTCGCGAATGTTTCAACCATCACCGGCTTGCTCGCGCCGTAATGGCCGCACGTTATCACGCATTAGTCGCCGGCGCATCCGGCGTTGTCGGCCGCCGTCTGGCTGAAGTCCTCGCGAACGACCCGAAGTGGGAAGTCATCGGCTTGTCGCGCCGCGTACCCGTAGGTGCGTGTTCATACAAAACGATATCAGTCGATCTCACCGACGCCGCCGACTGTAAACAAAAGCTTGCCACGCTGATCAACACCACGCACATCCTTTACGCCGCGCGCTACGAGCACAAAACCACCGCGCCGGAGCCGATTGATCTGAATACCGACATGCTGCGCCATCTGGTCGAAGCCGTGGCGCCGGGCGCGGCGCATCTGCAACACATACACATGGTGCAAGGTTCCAAGTATTACGGCTCGACGCTGGGGCCGTATAAAACACCATCGCTCGAATCAGCCCCGCGCGTGCCCAGCAACAATAATTTTTACTATGAGCAAGAGGATTACCTGATCGCGCAACAGCGAGGCAAACGCTGGTCATGGTCGGCCAGCCGTCCGCACGCGATCTGCGATCACTCAACGAGCTTTGCACGCGCGCTCGGCATGTTGATCGCGGTTTACGCCAACATCCTCAAGGCACTGAACGAGCCACTGCATTTCCCCGGCACCGAGGGCAACTACAGCGCGCTGTACCAATGCACCGAAGCGGGCCTGCTCGCGCGCGCGATCCGCTGGATGTCGATCGAACCGAAATGCGCGAATCAAAGCTTCAACATCACCAACGGCGACACCATCCGCTGGAAAAATCTGTGGCCGGTGTTCGCGGATTATTTCGGTATGAAGTTGGGCGAAGTAAAAACCATCAAGCTCGGCGCGGTGATGCCGGGCAAGGCTGCGGCATGGGAAAGCATTGTTACAGAATATTCATTAAAAACAAATACTTACGATAATTTGGTAATGTGGCCGTACGGCGATTTCGTATTCGGCCCCAACTACGATCACATGTCCTCCACCATCAAGGCGCGCCAGTTTGGTTTCCATGAATGCATGGATACCGAGCGCATGTTCATCGAGTTGTTTGATTATTACCGGCGCGAGAAAGTGATTCCCTGATGGATCACGTATGACAACCCGGCACACTCATTTTCACACGCTCTGGAAACACGCACGCTGAGTGCGGCCCTGGTTATCAACAGCGTCGCCGCGCTGGAGGCGATCGTGGCGTCGGCGAAATCCGGCTTGCCAGCTCGGATTGGCTGACAGTTATTTGCGTAGGGTAGGCAAAGCGTAGCGTGCTCACCCGCACATCAACCAGGGAATTTGCCGCAAAATTTAGACGAATAAAATTCGCCAGCGGCTGCGGTTCATAACGTATGGCTTGTGGGCACGCCGCGCTTTGCCCACCCTACGCTTGCTACTTGCCGGCTACCGCCAGCAATGCGTTTGGATTGGTCTGCGCAATTGTGAGCAAAGTACGCGCGGCACCGCTAGGTTGCTTGCGGCCCTGCTCCCAGCCTTGAAGCGTGCGAACAGAAACACCAAGAAGCCTCGCGAACTGTGATTGTGACAAACCCGTGCGCTCTCGCGCTTCAATCGCGGGCGAGAGAACAACTTGAACCTTCCCCGCCTTCATTTGTTTCACGGACTCAAGCAACTCCGCGGCAAGGTCACGCTTGGCCTCGAAGTCCCGTGGCTTGGCGCCGCTGAGCGGCTTAGTTTTCAATGACACGGCGAATCTCCTTAAGCTTGGCGCCCGTAATGTTGTCTGTCTTGGACTTCGCATAAATAAGCAAAAGTACGACCTCTTCCTCGGCGGTGCGCGTGTAATAAATCACTCGAACACCTCCCGACTTGCCTGTTCCCGCACGCCGCCAACGTACCTTTCGCATACCGCCTGATTGGGGCACTACATCGCCGGCATTTGGAAACTCGGCAATATATGCGGCAAATTCCCCGCGTTCTTC
>CAMDLH010000261.1 GCA_945901405.1 Bordetella parapertussis
AAAGCCTCATGCTCATCCCAGGTTACCCACCGGGGTGCTCGCCTCCCGCCTGAAAGAGGCGGCGGGCCGCACCCCCGTGGATAACCTTTTGGCCGAGGTGACTCCCCCAAAAACCCGAAAAACCACCCACAAATACCCGTCACGAAGCGTAAATGTAACCCGTTATTCCCCGCTGGACGATGCGTTAGACAATATTTTTCGCGGCTTTTTCGTGCGGCCGGTGCGCGCGGATGTGCAGGACACGGTGGCAAAGTTTCGCGTCGATATCGCCGAGAACGACAAGGCGTACACCGTGCACGCCGAGCTTCCGGGCGTGAAAAAGGAAGACATCAACGTGTCGGTCGAAGGCGATGAGGTCGCGATCAGCGCCGAAACCAAGACGGAAAGCGAAGTGAAAGACGGCGCGCGCGTGCTGCGCACCGAGCGCTACGCCGGCAAGCTCTACCGTGCGTTCGCACTGGGTGCGCCGATCGACGAAGCGGCGGTGTCGGCGAAATACGCCGACGGCGTGCTGGAACTGACGCTGCCGAAAAAAGCGGCGGCGAGCGTGAAGCGCATCACCATTCAGTAACAGGCGTAGCTTCAAAATAGGCGGCAGGATTTTCCTGCCGCCTTTTTTTGTGCTCGTGTAAAATGAGTGAACCCTCACATTACACATTACTCGAATGGTACTCAACGCCGTAGACGCCACCACCAAGGCGCAAATTCTCGCTGAAGCGCTGCCTTACATCCGGCGCTTTCATGGCAAAACCATCGTCGTCAAATACGGCGGCAACGCCATGACCGACGTGAAGCTGCAAGAACATTTCGCGCACGACGTGGTGCTGTTGAAACTCGTGGGCATGAACCCGGTGGTGGTGCACGGCGGCGGCCCGCAGATCGACGAATTGCTGAAAAAAGTCGGCAAGAAGGGCGAGTTCATCCAGGGCATGCGCGTCACCGACGCCGAAACCATGGACGTGGTGGAAATGGTGCTCGGCGGCCAGGTCAACAAGGATATCGTCAACCTCATCAACAAACACGGCGGCCGCGCGGTGGGCCTCACCGGCGCCGACGGCGGGCTGATCCGCGCGAAAAAATTGATGGTGCGCGATCCGGCCAACTCGGGTGATCTGATCGACATCGGGCAAGTGGGCGAGGTGGATACCATAGACCCCGGCATCGTCAAACTGTTGCTCACGCAGGATTTCATCCCGGTGATTGCACCCGTGGGTGTGGGTGTCAAGGGAGAGTCGTTCAACATCAACGCGGATCTGGTGGCGGGAAAGGTCGCCGAGATACTGCGCGCGGAAAAACTCGTGGTGCTCACCAATACGCCGGGCGTGCTCGATAAAAACGGCAAGCTTTTGACCGGACTCACTGCGAAAAAAATCGACGCACTGTTCGCCGACGGCACCATCCACGGCGGCATGCTGCCGAAAATCGCCTCGATGCTCGACGCCGTTCGCAACGGCGTCAACACTTGCCACATCATCGACGGGCGCGTCGAACACGCGCTGCTGTTGGAGATTTTGACCAACGAGGGTGTCGGCACGGCGATTCGAAGCCGGTAGCCCTCGATAATGCTGACCGCAATATCTTTGAAATGAGCCGGGAGGCGTCATGGATATTCGATCTGGACAACACGCTGCACAACGCCATGGTGCATGTGTTTCCACGCATCAATCGCGCCATGACCGAGTACATCCAGCACCATCTGAAGGTCAACGAGGACGACGCCAATGCATTGCGGCGCCAATACTGGTTGCGCTACGGCGCGACGTTGCTGGGGCTGATACGCCATCACAAAACCGATCCGGATCACTTTTTGAAATGGACGCACCAGTTTCCCGATTTGAAGCACGTGGTGGTGGCCGAGCCGATGCTGCGTGCCACGCTGCACCGGCTGCCGGGACGCAAGTTCGTGTTCTCGAATGCGCCCGTGCATTACGCGAGCGAGGTGTTGAAGGTGCTCGGCATCACGGACCTGTTCAACGCCGTCTATACCATCGAACACACACGTTACCAGCCCAAGCCCGACAAATTCGGCTTTCTACGCTTGTGCCGCAGCCATCATCTGCATCCGCGCCGCTGTATCATGGTCGAGGATAATCTTGAAAACCTGCGCACCGCCAAACGCCTCGGCATGAAAACCGTGTGGATCAATACGGCAATGAAGGCGCCGGGCTACGTCGATGTCAGCGCGCGCAGCATCGCGCGCCTGCCGCATTTGCTTGCACAGCTACGCTAGGAAAACGGAACAGCGAAACATGGCACGAAACGGGGAACGCAAAACACAAATCCTGCAAACGCTGGCGCAGATGCTCGAAAAACCTGCCGCCGAGCGCGTCACGACGGCTGCGCTCGCGGCGAAAATCGAGGTGTCGGAAGCGGCACTTTACCGGCATTTTTCCGGCAAGGCGCAGATGTTCGAGGGCCTGATCGAGTTTGTCGAGCAGACGCTGTTCGCGCTCATCAACAAGATTACCACCGAGGAAAAAAGCGGCTTGCGGCAGGTGGAGTCTATTGTCAGCGTGCTGCTCGGCTTCGCGCAAAAAAATCGTGGCATGACGCGCGTGCTGATTGGTGACGCGCTGGTGAACGAGGACGAGCGCCTGCAAGTGCGCATCAACCAATTGCATGACCGGCTCGAAGCGACAGTGCGCCAGGCGCTGCGCTTCGCGGTGACGCAAAACGAAATCGTGCAGGACGCCGACCTCGGTGCGCAGGCAAATCTGGTGATGAGTTTCGTCACCGGGCGCTGGCATCAATTCGCCAAGAGCGGCTTCAAGCGCGACCCGGTGGAGCACTGGGGCAAGCAGTGGAAGCAATTGATGGAAGGCGTATTGGCGTAAATTGGCGTAAATAACAAGGAGACCGGCAATGCCCAACGTAACAACTCAGCAACTCGCGGAAATTTTGCTCGGCATCGCGCGCTCGCAACTCGCTATCGCCGACGCCATGGAAAGCAGCAAGGCAGGCTTCAAATCAACCCATCTGCGCTCGACGGTGGAAAGCGCCGCGCGTCTGAAGGTCAATCGCCCGGTGGCGCTGGTGGATTTCCCCGCGCGATTGCTGTTGCAAATGATGGGCCGCTCAGCGCCCACCGCTGATCAGGTCAAACGCGAGCTGGATTTATTGCTGGCGAATGCGGAGCCCAGTGGATCGCCTTCGGGGGAATCGCTGGATATGACGAAGTAACAGCGAAGCAGGTTTCAAACACGGCAACATCGAAGCCAACATGCATGAACGCGGTTGACGGGATAAATCGCAGAACTTCTGTTATGTCGGGCGCCTTGGGGCACCTTGGGGCGGCTGCGCGGCTCGCGTCAATCAATGCGAGCCTGAAACCTTTGATTTTCTATCACTTCTGCACCGCCGTGGGCTTTGCCCAGTCAGGCGTCACCTACAGATTCCTTGGCGACGTAGAAATTAGCCGGTCCTTGTGGTCCTGAGTAAGCACGATGCACTGTTCTCTCTTGGGGAAGAAACGAAAGCGATTCTGGGCAATCTTGTCGTATAGCCAGTCGCGCAGTGGGCGAGGGATGACCCAGATAATGGAAGCGAGGTTCCAGGGAAATTGAAGCCGCGCGACGATGCGAACGTATGCGCTAGAGCGCACATACAGCCGCGGGCCTTCCGAAAGGATGAACGTGTCAAACGATTCAGTAGGCAGGCCGTGCCAAGCCAGAATACGTTGCCCCTCGGGTGACTGAACCGTGCCAAGCTTGAATCGGCGGCGTTTATCAAAGCGAATAAGCGCTTGTGCACCAGAGCTACACATTACGCATTCGCCATCGAAGAGCACGACCATGTCCGTGGCTGAGACGCCAGGTGGGAGGTCGGTCATGGAATCGGTGGCGGGCTGTGCGACGTCTGACGTCATGGGGGCCGCGCCGCTCCGCGGTGTTACTTGGTTCGGAAATTTTGTCATTTTTCTCTTTGTAACAATAACTTGCGTCACGTATGCTGTATAAAATACATTCGTAAATAAATCGTGAAACGCCGTAGAACCAATCCTGGACGCCCCTAGCCCTGAGCCGGGTCGACTTCGGACAAAGTGTGCCACATTTGCCTGTGTTTGCGATGCCAACGGCAATCGAACGACCGCTTTGTGCCAATAACGCCTAGTTCCCCGTTGGCCGATAACGGTCCAAGCGGCCTCAAGGCGCGGCACCGAAAACCAAGCGCTCGCTCAAAGCTAACGCTGGATTCAGATCATGTCAGGATTTTTACGGATAAACGCCGTTCGTTCTATCCGGTCAATCCCGTACATTCATGTTAAACGGCGTTTAAGTTTTTCCGCTGCCGCACACCGCGCACTGCGCATCTTTTTTCAACCCGACGGTGCGTATGTCCATCGTCAGCGCATCCACCAGCAGCAGCCTTCCAGTGAGCGTCTTGCCCGCGCCCGTCAGCACCTTCAACGCTTCGGCCGCTTGTATGGTGCCGACGATGCCTGTGAGCGGGGCGAATACGCCCATCACGGCGCAGCGCACTTCTTCGCTTTCCAGATTTTCGGGAAACAGGCATGCGTAGCACGGCGCGCTTTCGTCGCGCATGTCGAACACCGAGATCTGCCCGTCGAAGCGCACGCCTGCGCCGGACACCAGCGGCTTTTTGTGTTTGACGCAGGCACGATTGACCGCGTGGCGCGTGGCGAAGTTGTCGCAGCCGTCGAGCACCACATCGGCATCGCGCACCAGCGCGTCAAGGCGAGCGCCTTCGACGCGCTCGTTGATCGCATGCACTTTCGCTTCAGGATTGATGGCGGCAAGCGTGTCGCGCGCGGAATCGACTTTGTTCTTGCCGATGCCATCGCTGCGATGAACGATCTGGCGTTGCAGGTTGGTGAGGTCAACCTGATCGTTGTCGCAAATGGTGAGCGTGCCCACGCCGGCGGCGGCGAGATACATTGCAATCGGCGAGCCGAGTCCGCCCGCGCCGATGAGCAGCGCGTGCGCGGCGTTGAGCTTGTCCTGGCCTTCGACGCCGATCTCCGGCAGCAGGATGTGCCGGCTGTAGCGCAGAAGTTGTTCGTCGTTCATTTTGAAAACCGAAAAGCTTCACCGCAAAGACGCAAAGGAAACGCAAAGAACCCCAGGAACTCATTGGAGATTTACTTTGCGGGGGTTCTTTGCGCCTTTGCGTCTTTGCGGTTGCAGTTTGTCCTTCAGCGGTCTTGAAAATACAACGCCCGGCAGAACCGGGCGTATAAGTATTTGTTTTTAAATGATATTTCGAAACGTTAGTTCTTGGCGCGAGACTTGAGGAAGGTGATTGCCTGATCGAGTTCGTAGTCCACTTTCGCCACGATTTCGCCCGGTTGCGGACGCAGGTCCTTGGGATCGACTTCGGTCGGACGCGGTCCCGGTTTGAAATCTATTTTCGGGCGCGCTGCCGCCGCTGCCGACGAACCTTCTTTTTCACCTTTGCTTTCGAGCCGCTTCGACAGATCGGCTTCGCGCACGCGCAGGCTGGCGGCTTTTTCCGCCGCTGCGGTTTCCAGCACGATGTCGGGCGTGATGCCCTTGGCCTGTATCGATTGCCCGCTCGGCGTGTAGTAACGCGCGGTGGTGAGCTTGATCGCGGTGTTGTTGCCCAGCGGCAATATGGTTTGCACCGAACCCTTGCCGAAGGTTTGCTGACCCATGACCACCGCGCGGTTGTGGTCTTGCAGCGCGCCGGCGACGATCTCGGAGGCCGACGCCGAACCGCCGTTGACCAGCACCACCATCGGCACGTTTTTGATTTCTGGCGGCAGCTTGCTCACATAGTCATCGCGTCCGCGTCCGCGCAGATAGTGCTCGGGGCTTGCGTTCAGCTTCATCTTCGAATCCTCGGCGCGGCCATCGGTGTAGACCACCAGCGCGCCCGGTTGCAGGAACATCGCCGAAATCGCCACGGACACATTGAGCAGGCCGCCCGGATCGTTGCGCAGGTCAAGCACGATGCCTTTCATCGGGCCGGGGTTCGCCTTGAAGTGAGTTGTGATCTGGCTGGCGAGCAATTCGCCGCTGGCTTCCTGGAATTGCGACACGCGGAAGTAGGCGTAACCCGGTTCGAGCAACTTCGATTTCACGCTCTGAATCTTGATCACCGCGCGGGTGAGCGTGATGATGATCGGATTGGTTTCGCCCTTGCGTATGATGGTGAGCGTGATCTGTGTATTGGGCCGGCCGCGCATTTGCTTTACCGCGTCGTTGAGCGTCATGCCCTTCACCGATGCGTCGTCGAGCTTGACGATCAGATCGCCGGCCTGCACGCCGGCGCGCGCCGCGGGCGTGTCGTCGATCGGCGAGATCACCTTGACGAAGCCGTCTTCCATGCCGACCTCGATGCCCAGACCGCCGAACTGGCCCTGCGTGCCGACTTGCAGTTCCTTGAACGCTTCCTGATCGAGATAAGCCGAGTGCGGGTCCAGGCCCTGCAACATGCCGTTGATCGCCTCGGTGATGAGTTTTTTGTCTTCGACGGGCTCGACGTAATCCTGCTTCACGCGGCCGAACACCTCGGTGAACGCGCGCAGCTCCTGTATTGGCAGCGGCGAGAGTTTTTGCGCGCCATCACGTTGCGCCACGGCCGAAAAATTAAGGCTGATGGCGATGCCAATCAGAACGCCTGCAATGATGAGGCCGATTTGTCCAAACCTG
>CAMDLH010000262.1 GCA_945901405.1 Bordetella parapertussis
GTGCGAGTTTGGATGCAGCGACGCGTGGTAGCGCGTGGTCACCGCCACTTCCGCGAGTTGCTCGCGCGTGATGCCGTATTCGTGCATATAACGCTGCGCGATCATGGCGTAGCAGCCCGGTATTGAAATGCCGTACGGCGTTTCGAAATACGGATGGCCGACCGCCGCCGCCAGCGCGGATACCGCCGCATCGCGTGTGAGGCCCGTCGCGCGGTTTTCGCCAGTACACACCAGCACCGTGTCCGCCAAGCCCGTCGCAACGGCCGAAGCAGCGTGCGCCAGCATGACCGCGGGGGATGCCCCGCCGGCGATCAGCGCCGAGCAATAGCGCGGCTTGAGGCCCAGGTACTCGCACAGCACGGTGCCAAGCATGAAATACGGCTCGGTGAACGAATAGGCCGTGAGCAGCCCGTCGATATCGCTCACTTTCAATCCCGCGTCGTCGAGCGCACGGCGCGCGGCCTGCGCGTTAAGCCCCAGCCCCGTCATATGCGGCACTTTGCCAATATCCGATTCGCCGACGCCGACGATGGCCACCTTGTTGCGTAACATTGTGCTCATGATTTGCTTCCTGATTATGCGATGACCATCAGCGCATCGACCGCGACTACCCGCTCCGGCAGCGCCACGATCGGATTCACATCGAGTTCCGCGATGCGCTCGCGATGGTTGTAAGCCAGTTCGGACAGCCGGGCGATGGCATCCGCCAGCGCGTCGAGTGCTACCGGCTTGCCACCGCGAAAGCCCGCGAGCAGCTTGTAGCCATTGAGCGAGCGCAACATGTCGAGCGCCTCGGCCTGGCTCACCGGCGCCAGCGCCTGCGCGGTATCGCGCAGCACCTCGACCATCACGCCGCCCATGCCACACACCACCACGGGGCCGAACTGCGGATCATTGCGCACCCCCGCCATCACCTCGACGCCCGCGGCAACCATTTCCTGCACGCTGACGCCGGCCAGCCGCGGCGCACCGGATAGAAGTGCGACGGTTGCGGTGATCGAGCAATAAGCGGCGCGCACGGCGTGCTCATTCGCCAGCGCCAGATGCACCACGCCCGCCTCGGTCTTGTGCGGTATCGCCGCCGATTCGGCCTTCAGCACCACCGGGTAGCCGATGGCGCTGGCGGCTTGAACTGCCGCATCCTCGCTCTGCACGAGTTGTTCGCGCGTCACCGGTATGCCATAACTCGCGAGCAGCGCCTTGGATGCGCCTTCGCTTAAGTTTTCGCCGGCGGCGCGCCGGCTTAACAAGGCGTGCGCTTTGAGCGCGCAATCTGCTTCAGCGATTTTAGCAACCACCCGCGCAAGCAATGCGTCGCGCCGCTCGTGGTATTGCATCCATAACTTGAGCGTGGCAAGACAGCGCCGCATCGAACGAAACATCGACAGCTCACGCGAGCGATCGTACACCTCGCTACCGGGGCCTTGCAGCCACTCGTTAAGCCACACGATGCACACCGGCTTGTGCAGCGCGGCGGCGACCTCGCACAGATATTTCGCGCGCTCCACCGTGGTGGGCGCAAATACGCTGAACATGGGCACCACCACGGCGGCAAACGAAGGGTCATTCGCGAATGCTTCGATGCAATGGCCGTACATGGTCATGTCGTGCAGCGAGGCCGCGGTGATGTCGCACGGGTTTGCATTGGAGCCGAAGTCCGGCATTTTTTCGCGCAGCCTGGCTGCGGTCTGCGGCGCCAATGGCGGCAGCGACACGCCCATTTCATCGGCCTTGTCAGCGGCCATCACCGCGGCACCGCCCGATGCCGACATCACGCCGATGCCACGCGCCGATGGTTTGCCCGCCCTGCTGAAATAGCCCGCGGTCTCCAGCACCGACTCGAAATCATCGACGCGCACCACGCCCGCGCGCTCGAACGCCGCGTCGTAGGCGGCATTCGAGCCTGTGAGCGTACCGGTATGGGACAGCGCGGTCTGGCGGCTCAATTCGTTGCGCCCCAGCTTGTAGGCGATGAGCGGCTTGCCGGCTTCGAGAGCGCGCCGCGCGGCTTGCAAAAAACGTGCGCCATCCGCGATGCCTTCAAACACACAGGCAATCGACCTGGTCGTCTCGTCCTCGACCATGAAGTTGATGAGATCGCAGATATCGACATCGCACGAATTACCCGGCGCGATGTTGTAGCTGAAACCGATGCCGCGCTGCATGCCCTGGGTGAGAATAAAGCCCAGCGCGCCGCTTTGCACCACCAGTCCGATGGGGCCGGTGATCATCGGCAATTCATTCAACCCCGGCTGAAACGAAAGCCCCACGCGGTCGACAAAATTCATGATGCCGATGCAGTTCGGCCCCAGGATGCGCAAGCCGCTGTGCCGCGCGATCTCCACCAGACGGTGCTGCTGCGCCACCTTGTCGGCTTCACCGGTTTCGAGAAAGCCCGACGAATAAATCACCGCGCCGCCCACACCCAGCGCCGCGCACTGCTCGACGATCGGCAGTGCCTGCGCCGAGGGCACCGACAGCACCACGCAATCCGGCGCCTCAGGCAGGCTTTCTATCGACGGATAACAGGTGCGATCCAGAATTGAATCGTGCCTGGGATTGATCGGGTAAACCTTGCCGGTGTAACCGAACGCCGTGTTCTGCAGAGTGCGGTAACCAAACGAGCCGGGCGTGGCCGAAGCGCCGACCACCGCGATGCTGCGCGGCCGGATCAGGCGCGACAGTTCTTTCGTGCCATACAGCTCGCGCGGCGCGAGCCGCTGCGCATCAGGATTCATCGCTAACCGCCCTTCATTCCGAGCGCGGGTACGAGTTTGCCGAATTCCTGCAGATCATTTTTGATCTTCTCGCCGAATTCCTCGGGTGTGCTGCCCACCGGGTCGGCACCGGCCGCCATCATGCGCTCGATGATTTCCGCGCGCTTGAGAACCTTGGCCGCCTCGCCGTAGAGCCGCATTACGATGGAACGCGGCATTTTCGCCGGCCCCATCAGGCCCTGCCACGGCGCGGCAGACTCCATCTGCACACCCAGCTCGGCCAGCGTCGGCACGTCGGGGAAATACGAGAGCCGTTTCTTGGCGAGACTTGCGATCACCTTCACCTTGCCGGATTTCACGAACGGCTGCGATGTCGGCACGCTGCCGAATACCAGATGCGCTTCGCCGGACATCAGCGCGATCTGCGCGGGCGCGCCGCCGCTGTATATCACCGATACGATGCCGTCGGTGGTGCCAGTGCGCAGCTTGAAAAGCTCCATCGCCAGATGCCCGGCGCTGCCCGCGGTGGCGATGCCGGCGTTAAGCCCCTTGGGCCGCGATTTCGCCAGCGCGATGAGTTCCTTCACGTTGTTCGCGGGTAGCGATGGATTCACCACCAGCAACAGCGGATTGACCGCGATCTGCGAGATCGGCGAAAAATCGCGATAGGCGTCGTACGGCACTTTCTGCAGGAACGGCGTGGTTGTGAACGACGCATACGGAAACAGCAGCGTATAACCGTCGGGCGTGGCGCGCGCGACGGTCTCGGCCCCGATGACACCGCCAGCGCCGGGGCGGTTATCGACCACGAAGCGCAAACCCGAGCTTTCGGTAACGGCCGCGGTAAATATGCGTGCCACGATGTCCGTACTGCCGCCAGGCGACACGGGCACGATCACGCGGATCGGGCGCGAGCCGTAGCCAGATGTGTCCTGCGCGAGCGCGCTGACAGGCACGGCAGCAAGCACGGCCACGCTTGGTAGAATTATCGTAAGTATTTGTTTTAATTTAATATTTTTCATTAGACTCGCACGCGGTGTTGCATCTGCTTTAACGCATGCAGCGTGCCTTGCACCAATTCCTCGAAGATTTGCTGCGCGGGTCTGCGCGCCTTGAGCATGCCCGCGCCCTGCCCCGCCGGATTGCTGTGCAACTCCCAGCGCCCAGCAGTTGCCACGCTTTCGTTGAAATCATCGAACAAAATTTTCTGATACGGCATCGGCAGCGGATCGAGGCCAGACTTGCCCCACGCTTCCACCAGTGCGTTGCGAAAACAGCGCATGGTCTTGCCGGTGTAGATGCGCTGGATGTCGAAATCCTGCGCGCGCCCGTTGATGATCTGTTCCTTCATCACGTCGGCAATTGCGCACTCGTCGGACACCAGAAACGCAGTGCCAACCCACACACCCGTAGCACCCAGCGACAGTGCGGCGGCAATGCCGCGGCCATCGGTAATCGCGCCCGCCGCGATCACGGGTACCGGCGCCACTGCATCGACGACTTGCGGGATCAACGCAAAATTGGCGATCTTGCCGGTGTGGCCGCCTGCTTCATAACCTTGCGCCACGACGATATCCACGCCTGCCTTCAAATGGCGTTGCGCGTTCGACACCGTGCCGGCAAGCCCAAGCACTTTCATCCCCAAGGCGCGCGCACGCGGCACCACGCCGGACGGGTCGCCCAATCCGGCCGCGAACATCGGCACTTTTTCCTCGAACAACACTTCGAGTTGCCGCGCGATCAGCGTATCCGAAATCACCACTTCATTATCGACTTCACACTCGGCAACGCCATGATCCGCGAGCACGCTGCGCGCGAACGCCACATGCTTCGGATAGCGTTCGCGCAATTGGCGGCGCACCTCCGAGCGTGTCTTCGGGGCATCCGCGAGCTTGGCCGGCAACAACAGGTCCACTCCAAACGGCTTGCTGGTGAGCGTGCGCACCTTGCGAATCACGCCGCGGATTTCCTCGGCTTCCAGCCCCGATCCGCCGATGCACCCCATGCCGCCCGCTTCCGACACCGCCGCCACGAGTTCGGCCGGCGTGGCCTTGCCGCGCGAGCCCATGCCGGCGAGCAGGATCGGGTACTCGATACCGAGCATTTCACACAACGCTGTTTTAAGTACGGGACGAGTCACGATTCACCCTCTCCTTTCAATGCGCGGCGCGTTTAAATTGCGGCAGCTTGGAACCCCCGGCGCGCGTCTCGAAGCAGACGAAAACACGGTCACCGATGCACGTTTGCAGCGCATCTTCTCCAACGATGTTGGCCATCGTGCGCGGGCCTTCATCCAGATCGATCAGCGCCACCACGTACGGCACGCGCTTTACAAACGCCGGCATCGGAGCGCGGTGCATCACCGTGAAGCTGTAGACGACGCCCTTGCCCGCGCTCTTCACCCATTCGAGCTGATCCGACCAGCAGTGCGGACACAAGTGCCGCGGCGGGAAATGCGGTTTTGCACACGCGGTGCAGCGTCGCAGCAAAAGCTCCTCGCGCGCCGCGCCTTCCCAATAGATTTTCGAGTCGGCATTCGGCACGGGCGCCGGGTAGCCGGATTCAGCAACGGTCATGTTTTACCTCCACGAACAACTCAGCGCCCGGTGAACACCGGCGCGCGCTTCTCACGAAACGCGGCGACGGCTTCCTTGTGGTCCTCGCTCATGCGCACCACCGGCATGTTCGACGCCACAAGGTCGAGCGCGCCACGCAGATCGGAATCGAGTCCCTGATACAAAATCTTTTTAACCAGGCGCACGGCGAGCGGCGCGCCACTTGCCAGTTTGCGCGCAAACGCCTGCGTCTCATCCGCCAGACGCTCGTCGTCGAACACGCGATTCACCAGTCCGATCTCCCGCGCCTGCTCCGCATCGATGGTGTCGCAGCTCCAGAAGAGTTCCAGCGCCTTGGCCACACCCACGATACGCGGCAGATAGTACGCGCCGCCCGCGCCGGGAATCAGCCCCATGCGCACATAGGTCTCGGCAAAGCGCGCGCTGCGTGCAGCGAAGCGCAGATCGCACATCAGCGCGATATCCACGCCGCCGCCGGTGGCAAGACCGTTGACCGCCGCGATCACGGGCTTGTCGATCTCATGAACCTTGAGCGCGAGCCGCTGCACGTTCTCGGACAAACGCGCCTTGATATCCGCGGCGGTGTTGTTGGCATAATCGGCGAACTTGCCGACATCGCCGCCGGTGCTGAACGCGCGCCCGGTGCCGGTGATCACGATCACGTTGACCTCATCGCTGGTGCGATATTTCTCCAGCAGCCCGACCCACGCGGTAATCATCTCGTCGGTAAAAGCATTCAACTTCTCCGGACGGTTCAAGCGGATGGTCGCGACTTTATCGACGACCTCTGACAGGACGTATTCAGACATGCGTTTGGCGGCTCCTCGCTATGTGTGCACCGGGACAGATTGCGCGTTGACGGGCACGCGCGGTACCGAAACGGGTGATGTAAAACAATATCGGCCCACAATTTCGTCGATACCTCGAAGCGTGCGCCAGCGTAATCAGACTGTAGGGGTGCGAATCGGCTGTGTCAAGGATTTCGCAAGCTGGTTTTCAGAACCAGTTCCACGCACTGAAATGGCGGCTTTGCCAAGACGAAATTGATTGTTTGCGAGCAACATCGCTAAATTTCAGGTTCGTCAGTAGAATCTGTGGGCGAGCTTTGGTTCGGGTAGTTTGCCAAGTACATGATATAGCGAGAGTTCTGCCACTCTGAACGTTCGGAATCCGTAAGATTTTCTCATAGTGACTTTTGCTTTGTTGTTAAGACCCTCAATTACG
>CAMDLH010000263.1 GCA_945901405.1 Bordetella parapertussis
CGATCAAAAATCGGTGATCGATGCCCTCGCCCGCGTCGCCGCTGAATATGGCGGGCTGGATATCCTGGTGAACAGCGCCGGCGGATACGGCAAACTCACCGGCGTGGAAGAACTGCCTTTGGACGACTGGGACAAAACCGTTGCGCTCAATCTGCGCGGCACGTTCTTGACCTGCAAACACGCGATCCCGTATCTGAAAAAATCAAAAGCCGGACGCATCATCAATGTATCGTCGATCTCGGGCCGCACACTGTTCGGATCGACCTCGCCCGCATACGCCGCGTCGAAAGCCGGCGTGATCCAACTCACGCGCTTCCTGGCAATCGAACTGGGGCCGTCGGGCATCACCTCGAACTCCATCGCGCCGATCACCACGTTGACGCCGCGCGTGAAAGCGCTGCGCACCGAAGCCAACATCGAAGCCATCGCCGCGCAAATTCCGCTGCGCCGTCTGCCCGACCCGGAAGATCACGCCAACGCGATGGTGTTTCTTGCCTCCGACAGTGCGTCGTATCTGAACGGTATTGCGCTCGATATCAACGGCGGGCGCATCCTGATGTAATGCGGTGGTGCGTTACTGAACGCCCGGAAAAGAATTGACATACTGCACCTTCACATCGGGAAACGATGTGACGATCTGCACCTTGGTGTCCGGAAACGAACTCACGATCTGCCGTTGCCCACACTTGTCAGGGAACGAGCTGACTTTCTGCACCTTGATTTCGGGAAAAGATGTCACTTCCTGAATTTTCACGTCCGGGAACGAAGTGACAATCTGAATCTTGCCGTAGAGCTTTTTGCCTTTGAACGTGCACGCCGATTTATCGATGTCGTTGGCAAGTGCTACGCATGATGCGCCCGCAAGCATCACGGTCAGCACGCTGTTCACTATCGTTTTCGATTTCATGTGATGAATTTACTCTCGCTGTTTGTGTGCGCAAAAAAGCCCGGCATCCACCGGGCTTTCGATTGAGGATGCGGGCAGAAAACTATTTCTTCTTCGCCGCAGGCGCGGCCGCCGCGGCCGCGACGCCCTTCTCCTTCTTGTAGCGATCCACGGCTTTATCCATGTATTTTTCCTCGAGTTCACGCGCCTTCTTGTTGGCCTCGGCGGTCTTCACCTTGGCTTCCGCGGCCTTGGCTTTTTGTTCGTCGGTCAGCGGCGCGGGTGGCGGCAACTTGGCGTAGGCCATGCCGACAGCGCCGCACACCAGCAGTGCGGGTATGAATTTCCAGATTTTCGGTGCGTTCATAGTTTCCATCCTTCTTTCATCGATTCGGCGGGGGCTGTGTTGGGGGTGGCGCCCGCGGTGCTGCCGCCCTTCCCGGCAACGGCTTCGTTGTACCAGTATTCGTGATGTTCTTTCGCCCAGGTCTCATCCACCTCGCCCGTGCGCATCGACTGATACGCGCCCTGCACGCCCAGCGTGCCCATGTAGATGTGGCCCAGCGACAACGCAATGAATATCACCGCCGCGACGGCATGGATGATGTTGGCCTGCTGCATGGTGGCGCGGCCTTGCGCGAAATTCGGAAAGTCGAGTATGAATCCGGTGACGCTGACCACGACACCAAGCACGCACACGCCGATCCAGAACCACGATTTTTCGCCGGCGTTATAACGCCCCGAGGGTACGTGCGTGCCGGTAAAAAGCCCGCCCGCCTTGGCGAACCATTTAAAGTCGTAGGACTTGGGCAGATTGTCCTTGATATAAGTGACGATCATCAGCAGCGTCGCCACCGCGAACAACGGGCCGATGAAATTGTGCAGGTTCTTCGACGCGATCGCCAGCCACGAGAACAGCGTGTAGCCCAATAGCGGTATCAGAACGTGTTTGCCGAACATAATGATGATGCCGGAGATCGCAAGAATGCAGAAGCTGATCGCCACCGTCCAGTGTACCGTGCGATGCCACGCGTTAAAGCGCGTGATTTTGCGCCCCGTCGGCGGGCCATGCAGCTTGATCGCGCCCCTGGTGAAATAAAACAGCGCGATCGCCGCCGTCACGATTACCAGCAGCCAGCCGCCGTAGATGGTGATGACATTGCGCATTTGCCGCCAGGTCTCGCCGCCCGACTGCACCAGCACCGCGGTTTCGATGCCGCGCACCTGCGTCGTCTGATACGGATTCTCGCCGCCGCGCACATCGCGCCACAGCGGCGCGTTGTTACCCGGTTGCGATTGCTGCCGCTGTGCTTGTTCTTTTGCGCTGCCGGTTGGCCCGCCTTGTGCCGATGCCGCCCCGCAGAGCGACATCAGCACAACGGCCAAACATGCCAGCCATCGCTTTGCGCGATTTGCGTGCATGACCCCCTCCTTGAAAGAATTCACCTACTTTGAAACCGCACGCGAATATTCGTTCTGATTATTGGTTCGCGCCTTGATCGTATTTTCCCACGCCGTGCGATCGCCCTTGAATTGAGCGCCGGCCCACGGCTGCGTATCGGGCTTGCCCTGATACTGGCCTTTTTTGTATTCGATCACCGGCGCGCGCTCGCCGCAGCCCGCGGCGAACAGCGCGAGCGCCGCGGCCACCACCCACATGGCTCTCATTATTTGGCTCCGGGTTTTTGCTCGGGCTTGCCGTAGGCCGTGGACCAGCCCCAGACTTCCGCGCCCTTGCCGCCGCGCGTGGTGACGCGCGTGCGATAGATATCGGCCACCACGTCGGCATCACCACCCAACAGCGCCTTGGTCGAGCACATTTCCGCGCACGCCGGCAACTTGCCTTCGGCCAAGCGGTTACGGCCATACTTCTTGAACTCGGCGGGCGAGGTATCCGCCTCGGGGCCGCCGGCGCAGAACGTGCACTTGTCCATCTTGCCGCGCATGCCGAACGCGCCGTCCTGCGGGAACTGCGGCGCGCCGAACGGGCAGGCGTAGAAACAGTAGCCGCAACCGATGCACAAATCCTTGTCGTGCAGCACCACGCCTTCGGTGGTCTTGTAGAAGCAATCGACCGGGCACACCGCCATGCACGGTGCGTCCGAGCAGTGCATGCAGGCAACCGAGATTGATTTCTCGGCGCCAACAATGCCGTCGTTCAATGTGACCACGCGGCGGCGATTAACGCCCCACGGTATTTCGTGTTCTTGCTTACACGCAGTGACGCAGCCATTACATTCGATGCAGCGCTCGGCATCGCACAGGAATTTCATTCTAGCCATTTGTATTCTCCTCTAATCTACGCCGTCGTTACGCCTTGGCGACCTGGCACAGCGTTGTTTTTGTTTCCTGCATCATCGTCACGATGTCGTAGCCGTAAGTGGTGGCGGTGTTGACCGCCTCGCCGCGCACGAACGGCGCGGCGCCCTCCGGATACTTGTCGAGCAGGTCCTGCCCCATCCACCAGCCGGCGAAATGGAACGGCAGGAACACGGTGCCCGCACCCACGCGCTCGGTCACCAGTGTCTTCACCTTGAGCTTGGCCTTGGTTGGCGATTCGACCCACACGTACTCGTTGTTGCGCACGCCGCGGTCATTGGCGTCTTTCGGATTGATCTCGACGAACATCTCTTGCTGCAACTCGGCGAGCCACGGATTCGAACGCGTCTCGTCGCCGCCGCCTTCGTATTCGACCAGCCGCCCGCTGGTCATGATCAGCGGATAGCTCTTGACCGCATCCTTGTTGGCGTCCTGCACCGACTTGAACAACACCGGCAGGCGCCAGCGGTTTTTCTGGTCGGCGTGCGTCGCGTACTTGTCGAGCAGATCGGGGCGCGGTGTATACAACGGCTCGCGATGCAGCGGCACCGCATCGGGGAAATTCCACACCACCGCGCGCGCCTTGGCGTTGCCAAACGGATGACAGCCGTGCTCCTTCATGAATACACGAATCAGCCCGCCCGACGGATCGGTCTTCCAGTTCTTGCCCTCGGCGGCTTTTTTCTCGTCGTCGGTGAGTTCTTCCCACCAGCCGAGTTTCTTCAGCAACACGTGGTCAAGCTCCGGGTAGCCGGTCGTAAGATCCGCGCCTTTTGAGTGCGAACCATCTTCCGCCAGCAGCGATACACCGTCGCGCTCCACGCCGAAGTTCGCACGGAAGTTGCCACCGCCATCCATCACGTGCTTGGAGGTGTCATACAGATTCGGCGAACCGGGGTGCTTCAACGCTGGCGTGCCGTAACACGGCCACGGCAGGCCGAAATAATCGCCGTCGAGCACATAGCCAGTCTTGGCATCCTTACCGCCCTTGGCGCGCAGTGTCTTCACGTCGAACACGTGCATATTGCGCATATGCGCCTGCAAACGCTCCGGCGACTGGCCGGTGTAGCCGATGGTCCACGTGCCGCGATTGATTTCTCGCAGCGTGTCTTCCATATCCGGCTCGTCCATGCCGCCCTTGCCTTTGGACAGTTTGATCTTGGCGGTGAACTCCTTGGCGTAGCCAAACTTCTGCGCCAACTGATACATGATCATGTGATCGGTGCGTGACTCGAACAGCGGCTCGATTACCTTCTCGCGCCACTGTATCGAACGATTCGATGCCGTTGCCGAACCCGCACATTCCATCTGTGTGGCCGCCGGCAGCAGATACACGTTGTCTTGCCGCACCATCGCCGCCATCGCCGCGGTGGCTGACGGATATGGGTCTACCACCACCAGCAATTCGAGCTTCTTGATGGCGTCTACCATTTCCTTGCCGCGCGATTGGCTATTTGGCGCATGGCCCCAGAACACCACCGCTTTCAGATTCGGGTCCTGATCGATGAGTTCGTTTTTCTCGAGCACCGCATCGATCCAGCGCGACACCGTGATGCCGGGTTTTTCCATCATCGCCGGCGCCGGGAACTGCTTGGACAGCCACGCGTAATCGACACCCCACACGTTGCACCAGTGCCGCCATGCACCTGCGGCGATACCGTAATAGCCCGGCAGGGAATCCGGATTGGGGCCGACATCGGTCGCACCCTGAACGTTGTCGTGGCCGCGATAAATGTTGCAGCCGCCACCCGATTTGCCGACGTTGCCCAGCGCTAGCTGGAATATGCACGAGGCGCGCACGATGGCGTTGCCGTTGGTGTGCTGAGTCTGCCCCATCGCCCACACGATGGTGCTCGGCGTATTTTTCGCCATGGTCTCGGCAACATCGCGCACCTCGGCTTCCTTCATGCCGGTGACGCGCTCGCATTCCGCCGGCGTCCACTTCGCGGCTTCCTCGCGTACTTTATCCATACCGTATACGCGCGCCTTGATGTAGTCCTTGTCTTCCCAGCCTTCTTTGAATATGTGATGCAGCATGCCCATGAGGAAAGCCACATCGGTGCCGGAACGAATGCGGTAATACTTGTCGGCCTTCGCCGCGGTGCGCGTGTAGCGCGGATCGACGCAGATCACTTTTGCGCCGTTTTCCTTGGCGTGCAGCGTGTGCAGCATCGACACCGGATGCGCCTCTGCCGCGTTCGAGCCGAAGAACAGTATCGCCTTGGAATTCTGCTCGTCGTTGTACGAGTTGGTCATTGCGCCGTAGCCCCACGTATTCGCGACACCTGCGACCGTGGTGGAGTGACAAATGCGCGCCTGATGATCCATGTTGTTGGTGCCGAACATGGACACAAACTTGCGGAACAGATACGCCTGCTCGTTGTTGTGTTTGGAGGAACCGATCCAGAATGTCGCGTCGGGGCCGTCTTTCTTTTTGATGTCGAGCATCTTCTGGCTGACTTCGGTGAGCGCGGCGTCCCAGGAGATTTTTTGCCACTTGCCGCCGACGAGTTTCATCGGCGACTTCAGCCGATGCGAGTCGTGCACGATGCCGTGCTCGCGTATCGATGCGCCCTTGGCGCAATGCGCACCCAGATTGATCGGCGAATCGAACACCGGCTCCTGCCGCACCCACACGCCATCCTGCACCACGGCATCGATCGCGCAGCCCACCGAGCAATGCGTGCAGATGGTGCGCTTGACTTCGATCTTGCCGGCGGGCGCTGCTTTGTCCTGCGCCTGTGCTTCGCTGACGATATTGAATGGCAGTTGCGATACCGCGGCACCTGCGCCCACGGCGATACCCGAGCGTTTCAAAAACGCACGCCGGTCTATGGTGCGCCCGGTCATGCCAGAGACACCTTGCGTGAGGCGGCTTTGTGCGGTTGCAGGTGTGGAGGATTTTCTTGTGAGCAACATGGCGGCCTCCTCAGACTTTCGCCGTGCGATAGTAATTGCGGATGTGTTCGGTAACACGGTAGCCGCCGCTTTCAGGCGCAGCTACGGCTGCGCGTTTGTCCGGGCCCTTGTTATTCTGAGTGACCACCAGCGCAGCCGCGGTGGTAACCCCACCCGCGCCTGCGGCCAGCAGAAAATTTCGACGGGAAAGCTTGCTTTGCGCACGCATCGACACCCCTCCAATTCTTATATGTTTAACAGCCCGGTCACACGCAGCACGCTGCATGAAAACGCAGTTCAGCATGCGAAAACTACTCTACCAGTCAGACGAAATCAAGACCTTTCGCGGCGTTACCGAAGCATTGGGCACTTCACATCGATACTTACAA